>JANLPB010000227.1:0-6361 GCA_031366885.1 Ilumatobacteraceae bacterium | reverse complement strand
ATCGCAGCCATCGCGGTAGTGGACGCAATCCGCTCGGTGAGCTCTGCCGCGGCGCGCAACGTGGGGAGGTCGCGATCGTCGCTGAGCATCGCGAAGTCAACGACGGGGTCTACCGTGGGGTCGGTGGAGGCCAAGCGCACCGAACCCCGCGAATGCACTTGCATGGCGGCCCCCATCAGCAGCGCGAGCGACGGCTGGGCGGGGTCGACGACGTCCATGGCCAATACCTGAAGATCATTGTGGGCGAGATGCGCCGCCCGAAGTAACGCCGTCACCGCTGGCCGGCCAAGCGGGTCGACGATCGGCTCGCGCAGCTGCAGCGCCAGCGGAAACGACGGGTGATCCTGCAAGCCCTGCCCGATGCCAGCGCGATCAATGCCGGCGCGCAACAGAATCGCGGGCGAGTGAATGGCGCCGGCACACACGACGACTGTCCCGGCCTCGATCTCGGTGCCATCGGCGAGTCGCACGCCAACGGCCCGCCGACCATGCAACAGCACGCGATCGACGAGGGCATCGCCGCGGATGCGCAGGTTCGCCCGCGCGCGCGCCGGCTCCAGATATACATCGTTGACCGACGCCCGACATCCGTCCGCGAAACGAGTGAGTTTCGCCGCTTCCGCAACTGACTCGCTTGCCAACAGCGCCCGCCCAACGGGTCCGGTCTCGGCGGGGGTTGCGGCGCGCATCGGCAGCAGCACATGCGCGAACCACGGCATCACGTCGGCCCAGCCCCAACCAACGCAGCCGAACGACCGCTCCCACGCGTCGTAATCGCCAGGCTCTCCCGGCAACGCCACCATCGCATTCACCGCCGACGACCCCCCGACGCCGCGACCCCGCGCGTACGGACGGCTGGCTTGCTCGTGGGTGCGCCGGGCGTGCAGAGTTGGCCACAACCGGCCCGGCTCTCCCATCGCCGCGATGAACGACGGTCCGCTGATTGACGAGGGCGTAGTCGCGCTGTCGTGATTCGGTCCGGCCTCCAACAACTGCACGGTCAAGTTCGGCGATTCACTGAGACGCGCCGCCATCACTGCACCGGCCGAGCCGGCACCAACCACCACGATGTCGACGCGGTGGTCCATGCATCACTCGCCGTCGACGTATGGCGGATTGGTACTCGCCGCAAGACCGGCCAAGTGCGCTGTGTCGTTGTATCTGTTCAGCCGCCACAGGCTGTGCTTCACCAACTGCAGTTCGGTGATCGACGTGTTCAGCGTGTGGATCTGGAAGGCGCCCATACCCGGAGCCTTCAGCGCCAATCTCAGCACCGCATCGACAACCCCGCCGTGGCAGGCAACAACGATGGTCTTACCCTCGTACATGTCGAGCGTGCGGCGCATTGCCGAACCAACACGGAATTGAAACGCGGCAACAGTCTCCCCGCCAGGGAACGTGGTGGCGAACGGATCGTGAGTGTCCCATGCGTCAGGGCCGAGTTCGTAGCGGTCCACGAACTCCCTGTACGTCAGCCCGTCGCAGTCCGGGCCTGGGTCGTGCTCGCCAAACCCGTCGTCTCGAATGACGGAGAGGTTGCCCAGCGACGGCGCGATGATCTCGGCGGTCTCAATCGCTCGCGGATACTGGCTGGCAAGCAGCACGTCGGCCGCGAACTCTTGTGACGCCGCCCAGCGGTCGCGTAAGCGTTCGGCCTGCTGACGACCGAGAGCCGAGAGCCCGTTGCAGGTTCTCGGGCCGCCGATGACACGGTTCACCGTGACGGTGGATTCTCCATGGCGTACGAGCACGAGACGAGTCACAACGCCCGAGGCTACCGCCCGTCACACAACCGGTCCGTGGCGGAGGCGCGCAACACGCTCGTCGTCCCCCAAGAGATCCTGCAATCGATCGGCGGCAGCCTCCAGATCGATTGCATTCGACTCCACCATGGTCGCAATGTCGACCCAGTCCTTGCCGCGGTCGAAAAGGGCTTTGAACACGGCCAGGTCCTCAGCGCACAGCACATGGATCAGCCGACCGGCAAAGGGCACCAGTTGGCAGCGTTGCTGCACATCAAAATGAAACCTCTCGGCGGCGAAGAACAGGTCGATCGGCGTGTCGTCCCACATCAGACGCACCTGATTGTCGCGCTCAACAGCCGCAACGTCCGCACTCGAATGGACGACCCCAGTGGGGAGCGCGGCGAACACTGCTGCGGCATCATGAGGGGGCACGAACACGTTGATGTCGATGTCTCGAGTGCCTCGCGGTTCCTCCGTCGCGTACGCCAGTGCAAGTGCACCGCCTAACGCCCACGGCACACCCTTCTTGTCGAACCCCGCACACAGGGCCAGTACGCGATCGACCAGAGAGATCATCGTCGGGCTGTCGCCAGTGGACGTGGACGATAGGGCAACGCGTCGGCGAGCGTCAGCGCCTCTTCCAACCGCCGAGCCCGCACCGCCGGCGACGAGGTGGGGATGAAGTGGACCCGGAACCCGAGCGCAGCGATCACACGGGCGGCTGCATCTAGCCCCGGCTGGCGACGACCGCGCTCGTATGCGCTGACCACGGTGACGGAAATGCCAGTGGCTGCAGCCACCTGCGCCTGGGTGAGCCCCGCCCGCCGCCGAAGTGTTCGCAGTGTGGCCCCCGAGATCATGACTCAATATTAGCGTATTCGCTTATATTTGCACCCTTACCTTACTTTTCGTTCGCGACCGAACTACCTCTCGCCGCACATCCCCTAGGTTGCTCGCGGTGGCAACCGGAATGCGTCTCACCATTCGCACGAAGGGAACCGACCCGCGATCCGCGGCGCTACTGGCCGATGCCCAGGCGTTGGGTCATCATGAGGTCACCGAGGTCGAGGTCTCCGACGTCGTCTATTTCGCCGAGGTGCTCTCCACCGCCGATCAAAAGGCACTGGAATCAGTCCTTGTTGACCCACTGCTGCAGTCGTCGAGCTGGGACGCGCCAACCACCGGCGTCGAGACGACCCTGCTCCCCGGAGTCACCGATCCAGCCGCAACCGCCGTCGCGCTGGCGGCCAACACCATCGGGGTCCCACTCATGGGCATCGCGACCGGCAAACACTTCAATCTGGTTGGGGCGTTGCGCGACGACGCCATTCCCACTCTCGCCCGTCGGCTGCTGGCGAATCAGGTCGTCGAGCGTTGGGCGGTCGCACCGTTGGAGCCGACCTTCATCGACACGACCGCTTCTGCGGAGCACACCGTTGAGTACGTCACCATTCGCGATCTCGACGACGAGGCGCTGCAGTCGCTCAACAAGGAGCGCGGCCTCTCGCTCGACCTGGCCGAGCTGCACGTCATCGCCGATCACTACCGCGGTGCCGGACGCGAACCCACCGACGTAGAACTGGAGACGCTCGCTCAGACCTGGAGCGAACACTGTGCGCACAAGACGTTCCGCGCGCGAATCACGCTCGACACAGGCGCCGAGGTGACACCGCTGATGAAGCAGCTGCGCGCATGCACCGACGCCATCGACGCTTCCTTCGTGCGCAGCTCCTTCGTTGGCAATGCAGGCATCCTTTGCTATACGCCCGGCGTGACGGTGGCGGTCAAGGCCGAGACCCACAACCACCCGTCCGCAATCGAGCCGTTCGGCGGTTCGAACACGGGCGTCGGCGGCGTGATCCGCGACGTGATGGGCGCCGCCCACCACCCCATTGCCATCACCGACATCCTCTGTTTCGGCCCTACCGACTTCCCGGCCGATCAGCTCCCCGACGGCGTGCTGCATCCGCGCCTGATCGAGAGCGGGGTGATCGCCGGCATCGCTGACTACGGCAACAAGATCGGTCTGCCGACTATTGCCGGCGCCGTGCTGTACGACCCCGGCTACCTCGCCAATCCCCTCGTGTACGCCGGGTGCATCGGCGTCGCCGCCGAGAGCGAATGGGAGCTCGCCGGCCCGCACCCGGGCGATCTCGTGGTCGTGATGGGTGGGCGCACAGGGCGCGACGGCCTGCGCGGCGCGACGTTCAGCAGCGCGACCATGGACGCCACCACCGGCGACGTGGCGGGTGCCAGCGTGCAGATCGGCGACCCAATCACCGAGAAGCTGCTCATCGATGTGATGCGCGACTGCATCGGCATGTACACCGCGGTGACGGACTGCGGCGCAGGTGGACTTTCCAGCGCCGTCGGCGAGATGGCGGAGGGTGTGGGCGCCGACGTTGACGTTGCCCTCGCTCCGCTGAAGTACCCCGGCTTGCAGCCTTGGGAGATCTGGCTCAGCGAGGCGCAGGAACGAATGGTGTTTGCGGTCGACCCCGCGCAGTGGACGGCCCTGTTGGAGGTATGCGCACGGCACGGCGTGGAAGCCGTGTCGCTAGGCACCTTCACCGGTGATGGCACCCTGCGCGTGCGTTCCGGGGAGCTGACAGTGCTGGAGATGGATACTCACTTCCTGCACGATGGCCGACCACAGAGAACCATGACGGCAGTGCTGCCGACACCGCAACGCGCACCGGTCGCTGCCCCCACGTGTGACGACCCCGCCGGCGTTCTTTTGGCGCTGCTGGCCCATCCGAACATCTCGTCCAAGGAACACGTCATCCGTCGTTACGACCACGAGATCCGTGGCAGCACTGTCGTCAGGCCACTCGTTGGTGAGGGTCACGACGGCCATGCTGACGGTGTTGTACTGGCCGAGCCCGGCGACCATCACGGCCTCGCGATCGGCATCGGGGTGAACCCGTGGTACGGCATCACCGACCCGGAGCACATGGCTCATGCAGTGGTCGACGAAGCGATTCGCAACGTTGTCGCTGTCGGAGCCGACCCGAGTTCGGTGGCCCTCCTCGACAACTTCAGTTGGGGCGATCCTCGCCGGCCGTCAACACTTGGCGAATTGGTTGCTGCGGTCGAGGGCTGCTGCGCGGCCGCCAGTGCATTTCGAGCCCCTTTCGTCAGCGGAAAGGACTCGTTGAACAACGAGTACCTGGGCAGTGACGGAGCCCGCCACGCAGTCCCGCCAACGTTGGTGATCACGGCGATCGCCCATCACCCCAACCCGGACAAGGCCGTTACACCCGATCTCAAACTGGCGGGCAACGTGCTGGTACTCGTTGGCAGCACAGCAGTCGAGTTCGGCGGCAGCCACTTTGCGATGGTCACCGGCGACGGCGGTGACAGTCCGGTGCCGGCTCCCGACGCAGGTGCGCCCGCCCGCTATCGCTCACTTCACACGCTGCTGCGTACAGGTCGGGTGCGCAGCTGTCACGACGTCAGCGAGGGCGGGCTCGCGGTCGCTCTTGGGGAGATGTGCATTGGCGGCCGCCTCGGCGCTTCGATCGACGCGCTGCCCCACGCGGACCTCGTCACGTCGTTGTTCGGCGAATCCACGGGACGATTCGTCTGCGAACTGAGCTCTGACGATCTTGGCTGGTTTCTCGAAGGCCTGAACGAGCCGGCCGTGGTGCTTGGCGACGTCATTGCCAGCACGGAACTTCGTCTCCCCGGTGTGGCACCTCTCGGTGTCGATTCGCTGCGAGCGGCCTTTCTGGGGGCGCCCCGATGAGCCGTCCCCGCGCGATGGTCTTGGCGGCTCCGGGTACCAACCGCGACAACGACGTGTCGTTCGCCCTCCACCTTGCCGGTGCCGACCCGCAGGTCACGTTGCTCGAGCAACTGATCGAAAACCCCACGCCGCTTCTGCGCGACATGCAGATGTTGGTGCTGGCCGGAGGGTTCAGCTACGCCGACGCACTGGGCGCCGGCCGGATGTGGTCCCTGGCTGTGACCGACCGCCTCGGCGATCTACTCCCTCGCTTCGTTGCGCTTGGCCGCCCCGTCATCGGCATCTGCAACGGGTTCCAGGTGCTCACGCGGGCCGGCTTGCTTCCGGGCGCGTTGGGACACAACGCCAGTGGCACGTTCCAATGCGAATGGATTCGGATGGAGGCGTCGGCCAGCAAAAGCGTCTGGACACGTGACCTCTCACCGATCGAGTGCCCGATCGCCCACGGAGAGGGCCGCTACGTGCACCCCGACGTCGCGACGTTGGAGGCCGGCGGTCAGGTCGCGCTGCGCTATTCCGGCCACAATCCGAACGGCTCCGTCAACGACATCGCCGGCGTGTGCGACGAGACCGGCTTGGTCCTTGGGCTCATGCCGCACCCCGAGAATCACGTCATCGACCGACAGCACCCGCGGCACACACGGGGAACGGCCGCCGGCTCAGGACTCGCGTTGTTCCAACAGGGCGTCCGGTACGCGGAGGGCATGTGATGCAGCCGTTTCTCGATGTGGAGCTTCCACTCCCCGACCGCCGTGACGGCAAGGTGCGGGTCAGCTACCAGCTGCCGGACGACCAGCGGCTGTTCGTCACCACCGACCGGTTGAGCGCGTTCGACGTGAACGGGCTGGTGGCGATGAACCAGGACATC
>JANLPB010000135.1:0-17237 GCA_031366885.1 Ilumatobacteraceae bacterium | reverse complement strand
GAGGTTCTCCACCGACGATGGTTCGACACAGTTTTCCAACGGCACGTCATGCATGATGACGTGGTACATGGACGTCTCTAGCCCACGGTTGTCGATCCCCAACCCAGTGGACGCGTTGCCCTGCGGATCGAGGTCGACAATGAGAGTCCGATATCCCAGTTCAGCGAGACATGCGCCGAGGTTGACGGTGGTCGTTGTTTTGCCCACACCGCCCTTCTGGTTCGCGATAGCGATCACACGGGGAAGTGGGCGACTCGCACTAGCGGCTGGGGTCATCAAGATGCAACTCCTGCAGGCTCATGCCCCAATGAGCCGCGACTTGGCGGGGGCGATGCCAAAGGTTAGCGGACATCGCCCGCGAGATGGCGTATCACCGATGTGCCATGTTCCACGTGGAACATTCACATGGGTGCCTCTCCATGACCGACGAGCCCCGACATGTTCCACGTGGAACAAGCAAGGACTCATTCGAGACGTCAACGCTTTAGAAAGACCCGGACTCCCTGGTCACGCCCTTGATCGATCAGCCCAATCGTACCCAGCAGATCCTCTGGCCAGCGAGCTTCGTCATCTGTTGGCGGCTCGCTCACCACCAGCCGCCCACCAGATTTCAGCAGAATGCCCGCCCAATTGGCAGTGATCGTTGGGGCTGCGAAGCTTCGTGCAGTCGCGGCATCAAACGAACCGTACGAGTCTCCGAGCAAGCGAACGTCACCGGCAAAGACCACCACGTGGTCGGTGAGATTTAAGGCCCGAACTGCACGCGAGAGGAGATCGGCTCGTGACTGCCGGCGTTCCACCAGCGTCACGTGAATCTCTGGTCGCCGGACAGCGATCACCAATCCGGGGAGACCGCCCCCCGAGCCAAGGTCAACCAGCGTGCTCAACCCAACGGGGAGCGCCGCAACAAACTGCTCGGCGTGAGCGATGGCCTGTTCGAGCGACGCCTCACCAATCGCACCGCGCGAGCGAATCGCACGGAGCGCCGCCAGGAGTTGTGTGTCGTCGCTCACCCGGTGCCATCGCTCACGCGTTGCTGTCGAGTTCCGAACTCTTATCGTCAGGCGTTCGCCGGAGCGATGATGACTCGGCGATTCGGGTCGTCGCCTTCTGAGCGGGTGGCAATGCCATCGACGCCTGAAAGTGTGTCGTGAATAATCTTGCGATCGGCCGACGACATGGGCTCCAACACACGGGCAACTCCGGTGGTCGTGACTTCTGAGGCCATCTGGGTGGCGAACGCACCGAGTGCAGCACGTCGACGTTCCCGGTAGCCGCCGACGTCGACGCGCAAGCGGGTGTCGTGGTCGCCGAGGCGACGTTGTGCGGCGACTCGGGCGAGATCCTGGACCGCTTGGAGCGTGGTGCCACGCGGACCAACCAGGAGACCGAGCTCCTGGCCATGTACCCGAACCTCGAGATCGTCACCGTCCTCGACCAGTTCAGCGGTACCGGTGAGGCCGAACGCCGATACCAGCTCCGTCATGAATCGAACCGCTTCTTCGCCTACCTGGTGTGCGTCCACGAGTTGCTCCTTGGTTTCGCTGTCGTTCGACAGCTGGTCACTCCGACTTCCATTTGCCGTGCCGTTGCGCTTCTCGATGCCGTTGTTGTTGCCGTTGTTGCTGGGTCGGGCGGCCTTCGGCTGAGCAGCTTTGGCGGCTGCCGGCGCCTTGCTGGCCTTGGAAGCAGTCGCACGCAGTGCGCGGGCAGGCTGCTCGCCGTCCGCGGCGGACGCGGAAGCGTTGGCTTTGTCAGCCTTGTCAGCCTTCTCGGTCTTGTCGGCGCGCTTGCGATCGCGCCGATCAACCTTTTGGCGGGCCTGCGTCGGGCGAACCCGAGCACGCACCCGCGCTTCACCGCGAACCCGCCCGAACAACCCCTGCTTGGGCTCTTCGAGCACTTCGAAGTCGGCATCCTCTTCATGGACGCCCAACTGATCAAGTGCCTTTTCCTTCGCCTCGGCGATGGTCTTACCGATCGTTTCGACCCATTCCATAACTGTCTGACCTATCTACTTCTTTTTGGGGGAGGGGCTGGAGCCTTCAGGCCTTGCAGCCTTTCCGGTGGAGGCGGGGCGAGATGCCGGCCGCCCAGAGCTGGGAGTTGGCTTGTTCTTCGGCGGGGTGACCCGTTTGCTGGTTACAGCGGGAACGACCACGGCGCCCTTGGCCGGTTGCTTGGCCTGACCGAGTTCGCGCTTTGCGTTCGCGAACATGCCACCACCGGAGCCGTCCTTCTTGGAGATTTCCCGAGCGTGCTCGCCGGCGCGTTGGGCCTGGCGACCCAACGATTCGTGCCCATGGTAGAAGCGACGGGTGATGTACACGTTGAGGCCGATACGGAAGATGGCCTGCGACATGTAGTAGATCACGAGACCGGTGAGGTAGAAGCCCATGAAGACTGCGAAGACCACCGGTAAGTACTGCATCAGCTTCTGCTGCATCGGCGACACCGAGGGGGACACCGCAGCCCGTGACGCAACCATCTTTTGCTGGACGAAGTACAACGCACCGAGCACCAGTACCAAGAGGGCGTACTTCAGGCCCTCACCGAATGACGAGTCGGCGATGACACCGTAGGGGCGTCGGGAGAGATCGAGCCCCCACGCCAACATTTCAGTCTTGCCCGCCAGCGACTTGTACAGCGCGGTCGAGTGGTCCAAGTACAGCGGTGCAAAGGTGCCGTCGGGACCCTTGTTCGTCAGGCCGTGGAGTACTCGGAACATGATGATGAATACGGGCATCTGCAGCACCAGCGGCAGGCACGATGCCAGCGGATTGACCTTGTGCTCTTGGTAGAGCTTCATCATCTCTTCGTTGAGCTTCTGACGATCGTTGCGGTGCTCGGCCTGCAACTTCTTCATCTGCGGCTGCAACTTCTGCATCTCCAGCATGCCCTTGGTGCTCTTCAGCACCAAGGGAGCGGTAATCAGCATGACGACAAGGGCGATCAGCGAGATCGCAAGGATGTAGTTGTGCGTGAAGCTGTAGAACCAGGCAAGCAACTTGGCTGGCTGCTCGAAGAACTCAATAGCGATCATACGAAGAGACCCTTGTCCTGTTGTGATGATGGGGGGTTGAAAGTACGGGTGTGCGGCACTGGGTCCCAACCGGAAGGGCCGAACGGCCGGCAGCGAGCAAGGCGACAGATCGTCAACCACAGCCCCCGTGCGCTGCCATGACGTTCAAGTGCCTCGATGGCGTACGAGCTGCATGACGGAGTGAACCGGCACGGCGACGGCCTGCCATCCATTGCCCGCTGATAGGTCATGACCAGGCGAACTAACCGCGAACGCGACGGAGAATCTGATCCAGATCGAACTGGAGTTCGACGGACGATCGTCCTGCGGCAGCGGGCTGCGCCCCGAAGAGGTACATCCCCGCTGGCAGGCCCGCGTCGCGAGAGACCTGCTGCAGCATGGCCCGCAGCTGCCGGCGAACACGGTTGCGTACGACGGCGGGCCCGAGCGCGCGACCCAGGGCGTACGCCACACGCGGCGGTGTGACGGTGCCTGGGGGATCGAGAACGTAGGTGCACCACAGCACTCCGGCCCGAGCGCGCCGCCCTTGGGAGGCAATGCGCGTAAACGCGCTGCGCTCTCGGATGCGCCAGATCAAGCCGAAAGCTTGTGGCGGCCCTTGGCGCGACGCGACTTCAAGATGTCGCGGCCTGCCCGGGTGCTCATACGGTGGCGGAAGCCGTGCTTCTTGGCACGACGACGATTATTGGGTTGGAATGTGCGCTTCACGCAGCTCTCCTCGAGCCACCCTGCGGTGGCGGTTCAGCAAGTCGAAAGTTGCCGTGGCGCGCCGCACTACACCAGCCACGCCAATGGCCAAGTGACAAGACTAGGGCCGCGCGTGCCATCGCGGCAACCGAACGGGTACGAAGAAGTCGCCGTCACGAGAGACCACGCGCGCCTGCTAGCGTGGCCGACTCTGTTCTTTGACTTGTCCACACGATGTGGACAAGGATGTGGACAGTGCTCGATCGATGTGAAGGAGGCGCTGGTGAGCGACCATGAGCAGCTGTGGACAGCCGTTGCGCAACTGCTTCGCGCGCAGGTGTCGGAGGCCGTGTGGTTCTCCACCTTCCAAGATGTCGTTGCCCTGGACAGTGATGCATCAATGCTGCGCGTCAGTGCCCCCAACGCTCACTCACGCGATCGCATTCTGTCGCGGTACCTGCCGCTGGTCAGGGATGCCCTTGAAGAAATCGGTTCCAGCAACCTGCAATTCGTCATCGAAGTGCAGCTCGTCGACAGTGAGCCGCAACCCGAATGGGCACCCGAACCCAACGGATCCGCCGGCCACGGCAACTCGACGAATCACAGCGATCTGCCCTCGGGCAGCAGCAGCACCATCAACATGGCCGACACCGGCGGGATGAACCCGCGCTACACCTTCGAGACCTTCGTCAAGGGTGCCAGTAACCAATTTGCGTTGGCCGCCGCCTTGCGGGTCGCAGAAACACCGGGCCGCAGCTACAACCCACTCTTCATCTACGGCTCGGCCGGCCTTGGCAAGACCCACCTGCTGCATGCCATTGGCCACTACGTGCATAACCATTACCAGCACGACGTCGTGCGGTACGTCAGCACCGAAACCTTTCTCAACGAGTACGTCGATGCAATCCGCACCAACACCACCGCCAACTTCAAGCGCCGTTACCGCGACATCGACGTGCTGCTCATCGACGACATCCAGTTCATGGAAGGTAAGGAAGGTCTCCAGGAGGAGTTCTTCCATACGTTCAACTCGCTGCACGGTGCCAACAAGCAGATCGTCATCTCCAGCGACCGCATGCCCGATGCCATTCCCACGCTGGAGGAACGCCTTCGCGGTCGGTTCAAGTGGGGCCTCATCACCGACATCCAGCCACCGGACCTTGAAACACGGCTGGCGATCTTGCGCAACAAGGCCGAACGCGACCACAGCCCCGTTCCCGCGGAGACGCTCGAGTTCATTGCCTCACGCATCACCACCAACATCCGTGAACTCGAGGGTGCGCTCATCCGGGTGACTGCGTACGCCAGTCTCAACGCGGTGCCCATCAGCACCCACATGGCCGAGGGTCTGCTGAGCGATCTGCTGACTGGCTCCTACGTGAAGCCCCGTACCGACGAGGAGCTCCTGAACGAAATTGCGGTCATCCTCGGGTACAGCGTGGAGTCGTTGCGCGGTAAGAGCCGCCAGCGCCCACTGGTGACCGCCCGCCAAACAGCGATGTACGTATTTCGTGAGCTCACCGACCTTAGCTACCCAGCAATCGCGCGGCTCTTCGGTGGTCGAGATCACACCACGGTCATCCACGCGGTCGACAAGATCCAGCGACTGATGAGCGAGCGAAAGCAGATTTACGATCAGGTCACCGATCTCATCCAGCGGCTGAAAAAGGCATGATCGTGCTCACCGATTGCCCGCGCAGCCCTGTGTACGACCTGTGGGCGGCCACTCGCGATTCGGTGGACAACCCAAAGTTGTCCACCGAACTACACGGCGGTGGTTTTTCATCTGTGCGCGCGTGGGGAAACCGCTGTGTACGCACATCGGGCACCTACGCTGGGCAAACGAGGGGTTGTGCACAATCCACAGCCCTTATTACCACTATTACCTTGATACATCACCCTCTGACGCGAAAGGGAACGCTGTGAAGTTCCGTTGTGAACGTGAAGCTCTCGCCGAAGCCTTGGCAACGGCCGGCCGTGCTGCCACCGGCCGAACCGGGGCGCTGCCGGTGCTCTCTGGGTTGCGCCTCGAGCTCACCGGCAACCAGTTGTCCGTTACCGGCACCGACCTCGACCTGACGATTCAACTGTCGCTCGAAGTCGGCGGCGATGGCGATGGCGGCGTGGTTCTGCCGGCTCGCCTGGCGGCCGACATCGTCCGTTCGCTCGGCCAAGGCAAGGTGGACGTGGTGGCCGAGGGCGACGATGTGACCATCAGCAATGGTCGCTCGAACTTCACGGTTCGCCCGCTGAGCTTCGACGATTACCCGAAGCTGGCGTCTCCGGTCAACACCTCGGTGACCCTGCCGGCCGCTGCCTTTGGCGATGCGTTGCGCCAGGTGGTGCGTGCAGCCAGTACCGACGAGGCTCGTCCGATTCTTACGGGTGTGATGATGACGGCTGAGGGCGACGGACTGCGAATGGTCGCCACCGACTCGTATCGGCTTGCGGTGCGCGATCTCGTTGGCCAGCAGGTACTGGCCGCGGACCAAAAGGTGCTCATCCCCGGCCGAGCCCTGACTGAACTGCAGCGACTGGTGGGCGGTGGCGATGAGGTCACGATGCGCCTCGGTGATCGGGACGCAACGTTCGAGGTCGGCACCACGCGACTCACCACGCGACTGATCGAGGGCGAGTTCCCCAACTATCGCCAGCTGATTCCGCCGTCGCACCCCAACACGCTGACCGTCGAGCGTGAACCGCTGCTGGAGGCGATTCGCCGAGTGAAGATTCTCGCGAAGGACGCCACACCGGTGCGCCTGCAGATGGGTGGCGACACGTTGCGCCTCACCGCCATCACACAAGACGTCGGTAACGCCAGCGAGGAACTCGACTGTGTGTACGTGGGCAGCGAGCTGACGGTGGCGTTCAACCCGGACTACTTCGCGGCAGGCGTGGAGGCGTGCATCGGCGACTCGATCACGCTGTCAACGCTCGACGGTCTCAAGCCGGCCGTCGTGCGTGGCGTCGGCATCGACGACTACCTGTACCTGCTGATGCCGGTACGGGTGCCCTAGTTCGGCGAGTGTGGTCGCGTCTCGTCGCGGGCGGAAGCCTTGGTTGGCCCTAGTCTCCCTGACGTGATGGACTTTCGTGAGATGCGGCCCGACGAATGGTCGGCGACCCGCGCCACCTGCATCGACGCATTCGACGACGACCCCAGCATCGGAGTGCTACTCGACACCTTGCACGCCGCTTGGGGGTGGAGCGACGACCTAGCGTTCGTCGCCGTGCGCGACGGTGAGGTCGTGGCGTTCGTGCTGTTCACGCCGAGTTTCGTGGACGCACCGGATCGGGTGGTGCCGGTTCTGGTGCTCAGCCCGCTCGGTGTGCGCCGCGATCTGCAGCGCCAGGGCATCGGCGCAGCGCTCACGCGGCACGCATTGGCCTCACTGGAGCGCACGCGAGCCGAACCGGCGGTGTTCCTTGAGGGCATCCCGGCGTACTACCCACGTTTCGGCTTCCGACGGGGCGTCGACCTTGGGTTCACGGCGGCCTCGACGCGGATTCCCGACGATGCGTTCCTGGTGTACCTCCTCCCGACGTTCGAGCCGTCGGTGCGCGGCGCCCTCGTGTACGCCGACGCCTTCTGGCGGGCGGACGGTGTTGGGTTGCGCGAGTGATCGTCACTCGGCTGGAGCTCGTCGACTTTCGTAACTACACGGCCGCTTCGTTCGAGTTCCACCACGGCATCACTGCAATCGTTGGGCTCAATGGTCAGGGCAAGACCAACCTGGCTGAGGCCCTCGCCTACCTTGCCTCGCTCGACAGCTTTCGCGGCGCACCCACTGATGCCCTCATTCGCGTCGGCGCCGAGACCGCTGTTGTTCGCGCAACGGTGCTGCATCCTGACGGCCGCGAGGTGCTGGTTGAGCTGGAACTTTCGCGGCATGGTCGCAACCGCGTGCAGGTCAACAAGCAGAAGTTGAGCCGGTCGCGCGAGCTTCTGGGTGTCATGCGGGTGACGGTGTTCTCACCCGATGACCTCGAACTGGTCAAGGGTGGCCCGCAGGAGCGGCGTCGTTTCATGGACGACACGCTGGTCTCGCTGGCGTTGAAGTACGACGCGTTGCGGTTGGAGCTGGATCGGATTGTCAAGCAGCGCAACACCCTGCTGAAGGCTGCCGGCGGCCGACTGGACAACGAGCTGGAGATCTCCCTGGATGTGTGGGATGCGAAGTTCGCACAGGTCGGTGATCAGTTCGGTCACGCACGAGCGGTGTTGATCGCGCGGCTGGCACCAATGGTCTCTGAGGCCTACGAGCAGCTCGCCGACCGGCCGAGTGTCGTCGACCTTCGCTACGAGCCCACCTGGCGTCAGCGGGGCCTCACGACGGCACTCCGTGAGTCGCGCGTCGATGATGTTCGACGCGGTGTCAGCACCACCGGCCCTCACCGCGACGACGTCGATCTGTTCATCGGTGGCCTACCCGCCCGAACGCACGCATCGCAAGGTGAGCAACGAACCTTGGCACTGTCGCTGCGTTTGGCCGCCCACCGGATGGTGGCGGAGAAGGCAGGCAGCAGCCCGGTGTTAGTGCTGGACGACGTGCTCAGCGAACTCGATCCTCGGCGCTCAGCGGCCTTGTTACTGAACCTTCCTCCCGGGCAGGTGGTGCTCACGACAGCGAGCGCGTTGCCGGAGGCGGCGCACCCGGATGCAGTCGTTCGAATCGAATCGGGTGCGGTGGTCAGCCAGTAGAGGTGGCGGAGTCGTTTGGTGGCAGAGTGATCCTGTGGCACGCGAGGAACCGATTCGACTGGGTGACAGCCTTCACCAGGTGGTTCGCTCGTTGCGGCCCGAGACCGGTCCGGCCGCGGCCCCGGCGGCAGTAATGGGCGGCGTCTTCGGGCGCTGGGAGGAGGCCGTTGGCGCTGCTGTTGCCCTTCATGTGCAGCCGGTGAAGCTGGATGGCACCACGTTGGTCGTCAAGGTCGACGACCCCGCGTGGGCCACGCAATTGAAATTCCTGGAGGCGACATTACGCACGCGCTTGCTCGAGGTGGCTGGCGCCACCATCGAGCGAATCGAAGTTCGCGTGGCCCGCTGAGGCCCTAGCTCGCTTGGCTCCGACGACGTCGGGCGAAGAAGCTGGCGACGGTACCTGTAGCCGCCACGCCGGCGGCCAGAGCCAGCATCGGCGTGGAATCCTGACCGGTTGCCGGCAGTGCAGGGTCGCTTGCCGGCTGTGTGGTCGTCGGTGCCGTAGTGGTGGTTGCCGGTGGCGCGGTCGTGGTCGTGGTCGTGGTCGTGGGGACCGGGGTAGCCGACTCGACACATGCGGTGGGGAAGGCAATCGTGATGTCGGCGACGCCGGCCGGCCGGGCGTGGGTCATGCGACTTGGCCCGGTCAGTCCACCCGGTCCCGCTGGACCGGGAGGTCCCATCGGTCCTTGTGGGCCTTGTGCCCCCATCGGCCCCATCGGTCCAGGGGGCCCCATCGGTCCGGCGAGACCGGCGGGGCCTTGCAGCCCGGCTGGGCCCTGGGCCCCGGTTGGCCCCGTCGGCCCTTTCGCGCCCTGAGCGCCGGTGACGGTCGCCACACACGTGGCGTCAAAGCCCGCACACGGCGAGACGGGGCTCGACACCTGGTGTGTCGCTCGCGAAGGCCCTGCTGGCCCGGTGGGTCCGGTGAGGCCGACTGACCCAGGGGGGCCAGGGGGGCCAGGAAGGCCCATGGGTCCTGGGAGGCCGGGCAGGCCTGAGGGCCCCGTTGGCCCGGGGGCTCCCGCTGGTCCCGTGGCTCCCTGTGGGCCGACAGGTCCGATGGGTCCAGTAGGCCCGGTGTCACCTTTGGCTCCGGTCGACCCGGTCACGGTCACGATGCAGACGCCCGGGAGATCGGCGCAGTTGGGCAGCGTCACTACGTGGACATGGCGCGATGGTCCTCCTGCCGGTCCGGTTGCGCCGAGGCCGATTGGCCCGGGAGGGCCGGGAGGGCCCGGGGGACCCATGGGTCCGATCGGTCCAACGGGTCCGGTGGGGCCTGCGGATCCTTGGGGCCCGGTTGGTCCCGTCGGTCCGGCCGGCCCAACTGGTCCGGCCGGCCCCGTCGGCCCAACATCGCCGATGGGTCCGGTGCTGCCCGTCGGAGGCGTTGGAACGCCGCATATGGTCGTCGCAACGTTGACAGCAGGGCGAACTGGTGATGCGTTGGAGTGCGCCGACGGCGCGATCAGTGTGAGTACGCCAGTGGCCGTGGCCACCACGTAACGACGCGGTCTCATAGCTGTTCTCCCATCGAACACCGGACGGGCAGAACCCGTCGTCACGGCGAACCTAGCGCATCGAGTTCTCGTAGAACGCGACGTTGCCAGCGATGCGCTGATCAGTGGGAGAAATCACGAGGGCGCGCTGTGCGTGAACGAGCGCTTCTTGACGAAGACCCAGGTGCCAGGCGGCGACACTGGCCAAGTCGTCAGGGAGCTCGCCCCACGCGCTTGCTTCGTTGATGTAGGTCGACGGCCGGTGCGTGATCCGTAATGCTGCGTGGGCGGCGTCGTAGCACTCGTGCCAACGCTGTTGGTCGTGACAGGCCTGTGCAAGCTCGACCCACGGCTCGCGCGTGTCCGAAGACGTGTCGGTGGCCAGCCGGAACCACGTCAGCGCCTCCTCGGCTCGGCCGAGATGGGACAGGCACCTGCCAATGAACCTCATCGACGCAGCGCTCTCAGCGGCCCACACGCTGGACGGGAGTTCAACGTGACGGCGCAGCTCAGTGACCGCCTGCTCCCATTGCCGGTTGAACATCAGTTCACGGCCGAAGTAGTGGGCTGTTCGACTGTCGTGTGGTTGTTCCTCCGCGGCGACTGCCAGCAGTTCGAGGTAGTGGCCGCGCGGCTTGGTGGAGTCGGGCCAATGATGGAGCTCCAAGCTGAGCTGCGCGTCACGTTGCTCGATGCGATCCGGGTAGAGCGTCTCGTGGCATGGATGCCGCCAGCGATAGCCGTGGCGACTGTGGATGCGGTCGTACGTGTAGGTGACTGCAGGCGAACCATCTGGATGATGGCTCCACGTGTACTGATATTTGCCCCGGTTCGCGTCGCCCCATTCATCGTCGAGTCTGGCGCGCCAACCGGCGGTCAATACTTCGTCGAGATCGATGGCGATGCATACGTCGACGTCGTGCGGAACGAGTGCGAGCGCGGCATTTCTGGCGTCGTCGAAGCGCCATGGTCGTATCGACAGGTGGTGAACCACCGCACCCTGGGCGGTCAGCGCGGCGACGGTTTGGTCGGTGCTGCCGGTGTCAGCGACGATCACCAGATCGGCCTCCCGAGCAGTCGCCATGAATCGTGCGACGAAGGCCTGCTCGTTGAGTGCGATGGCATACACGGCGACCTTCACAGGGACTGTTCTAGCCGACCGATTCGTGTGCCGCGCGACCGCCCACCCTCCCCCTCTTTGTGACACCCCTCAGGTACACTGTGGATGTCTCGCGACGACGGCTGCAGCGCAGGAAGCCAGCCCATGTGTCGCCTACATCATCGCAGGTCAACGCCTGTATTCCCCCGAAACGATCGAGGTGCGCGTGTCGTCTGACACCAATCAAGCCAGCGCAAGTTACAGCGCCAAAGACATTCAGGTGTTGGAGGGTCTCGACCCGGTCAGAAAACGCCCCGGCATGTACATCGGGTCCACCGGTTTGGCCGGTCTTCACCACCTCATTTGGGAGGTCGTCGACAACGCCGTTGACGAGGCGATGGCTGGCTTCGCGACGAAGATCAACGTCACGCTCTTGGCCGATGGTGGTTGCCGCGTCGAAGACGACGGTCGCGGTTTCCCTGTCGATCCTTACCCGTCTGGCCCGCACAAGGGGAAAAGCGCGGCGGAAGTTGTACTCACCGTCTTGCACGCTGGCGGCAAGTTCGGCGGCGAGGGCTACAAGGTCTCGGGCGGTCTGCATGGCGTGGGCGTCAGCGTGGTCAACGCGCTCAGCGAGCGTCTGCTGCTCGAGGTCGACAAGGGCGGCCGGCGCTACCAGCAGGAGTACGCGAAGGGCGGCAAGCCGCAAGGCAAGATCGCCGATATCGGCCCCACGCCGGCGCGTGGCCGAACCACCGGTAGCTCGGTCACTTTCTGGCCGGATCCCACCGTGTTCGTCGCCGAAGGCACCGAGTTCGTGACCCGTACTGTGCTCGAGCGGTTGCAGACGATGGCCTTCCTGAACAGAGGCCTGGAGATCATCTTTCGCGACGAGCGGCCCGAACGCGAGCAGGACGTCACGTTCCAGTACAAGGGCGGGATCGTCGACTTCGTCAAGCACCTCAACCAGAGCAAGGAGGCCTTGTTCAGCAAGGTCGCTCACTATGAGGACGAAGACACCGAGGGGGGCCAGACCCTCGACATCGCTATTCAGTGGAACACCGGGTACTACGAAGGCATCCACGGCTACGCCAACGGCATCTCCACCATCGAGGGCGGCATGCATGTGGAGGGCTTCAAGACGGCCCTCACCAGCGTGGTCAACAAGTACGCCCGGTCGAAGAACTTGCTCAAGGAAAAGGACGACAACCTGCTCGGCGAGGACATTCGCGAGGGCATCACCGCCATCGTCTCGGTCAAGCTGCGCGAGCCGCAGTTCGAAGGTCAGACGAAGGCGAAGCTGGGCAACGTGCCGATGCGCAGCTTTGTGCAGAAGGCCACCAACGAGCGTCTAGCCGAGTGGCTGGAGGAGAACCCGGTCGAGGCCAACAAGCTGGTCAAGAAGGGTATGGCGGCGGCGCTCGCCCGCCTGGCCGCGAAGAACGCCCGCAACGCAATTCGTCGCAAAACTGCATTGGCAGGCGCGGGTATGCCCGACAAGTTGAAGGACTGCAGTTCGGGGAACCCCGAGGAAAGTGAAATCTTCATCGTCGAGGGCGACTCTGCTGGTGGTTCGGCGCTCAACGCACGCGACCCGCGCACACAGGCGCTGTTGCCCATTCGCGGCAAGATCCTCAACGTCGAGCGTTCGCGCCTCGACAAGATGCTGAAGAACAACGAGATCCAGGCGCTTATCACTGCCATCGGCGGCGGCGTCGGCGACGAGTTCGACGCGGCCAAGGCCCGCTACCACAAGGTCATCATCCTGTGCGACGCCGATGTCGACGGCAGCCACATTCGCACGCTGCTGCTCACGTTCTTCTTCCGTCAGATGCGCACGATGGTGGAGGCCGGGTACGTGTACATCGCCCAGCCGCCGCTGTTCTCCACGCTGGTTGGCAAGGAGAAGATCTACCTGAAGGACGAGCACGCCAAGAATCGCTTCCTTGAGGCGCACCCCAACCACAAGAACGACTTCAACCGGTTGAAGGGCCTCGGCGAGATGGACTGGCAGGAGCTGAAGCCGACCACGATGGACGTCAGCACGCGCACGCTGCTGCAGATCACCGTCGAGGAGGCCGCTCTGGCCGACGAGATCACCAGCGTGCTGATGGGCGACGACGTCGACCTCCGCAAGCAGTTCATCACCACCAACGCCCGCGACGTACGGAACCTGGATTTCTGACATGAGTGACACACCCGACACACCCGCGAACCCGCCCGACCGTTCTGGTAACGACGATGGCACGGGTCACGATCTGATCGAGCCCATCCAGTTGCAAGACGAGATGGAGCGCAGCTTCCTCGACTACGCGATGTCGGTCATCATGTCGCGCGCGCTCCCCGACGTGCGCGACGGTCTCAAGCCGGTGCACCGCCGCATCATCTGGGACATGGAGCAGCAGGGCTTTCGCCCGAACCGCCCGCACGTGAAGAGCGCCCGCGTCACCGGCGACACGATGGCCAAGTACCACCCGCACGGCAACTCGGCCATCTACGACGCGTTGGTGCGCATGGCCCAGCCGTTCAGCTTGCGGCACCCGCTCATCGACTTCCACGGCAACTACGGCAGCCCCGACTTCGGTGCTGCTGCCGAGCGGTACACGGAGTGCCGTCTGCACCCGCTGGCCATGCAGATGCTGGCCGATATCGACGAGGACACCGTCGATATGGTGCCGAACTACGACAACACGATGGAGCAGCCGGCGGTGCTGCCGGCGCGGTTCCCCAACCTGCTGGTCAACGGCAGCCAGGGCATCGCGGTGGGTATGGCCACCAGCATCCCGCCGCACAACTTGGGCGAGGTCATCGACGCCACGATTCACCTGATCGACAACCCGGAGGCAACCCCCGACGATCTGATGCAGTTCGTGAAGGGTCCCGACTTCCCGACGGGTGGCACCATCCTCGGCCGCGCCGGCATCATGGACGCCTACCGCACTGGCCGCGGCAGCATCAAGATGCGGGCCAAGGCCAGCATCGAGGAAGGCAAGCGGGGGCAGATGCAGGTGCTGGTCACCGAGCTGCCGTATCAGACCAGCTGTAACTCCATTGCCAGCCGCATCCAAGAGCTGGTCGATTCCGGCGAGCTCGACGGCATTGCCGATGTCAACGACGCCTCGGCGGCCGCGAAGACCAACTTGGTCATCACGCTCAAGCGCGACGCCAACGCCAACGTGGTGCTCAACAACCTGTTCAAGCTGACCTCGCTGCAGACCAGCTTCCCGGTCAACATGGTTGCGCTGGTCGATGGTGTGCCGCGCACCTTGAACCTGGTGCAGGCATTACAGGGGTATGTCCGCCACCAGGTGGATGTCATCACCCGCCGTACCGAGTTCCGCCTGGCCAAGGCCAAGCGTCGCGAGCACATCCTCGAAGGCCGCATCAAGGCCCTCGACGTCATCGACGCGATCATCGCGCTCATTCGGGCCAGCGACGATCCGGCTGCGGCCAAGGTCGGCCTGATGGCTGCGCCCTACGAGTTCAGCGAGATCCAGGCCACCGACATTCTGGAAATGCGTCTGTCGCAGCTCACCCGCCTCAGCCGTATCGACCTGCAAACCGAGCTGGAAGATGTGCGTGCGCGCATCATCGAGTTGCAGAGCATCCTCGATTCGCCCGAGAAGCTGCGTGGCGTGATCAAGTCCGAGATGCTGGCAATTCGCGAAGAGTTCGCGACGCCCCGCGTGTGCCCCATCACCTACGACTCGGGCGACATGAGCATCGAGGACCTCGTCGACGACAAGGAACTCGTTGTCGTGATGACCGAGGCGCAGTACGTGAAGGCCGTGCCCGCGGCGTCGTTCAAGACCCAGGGTCGTGGCGGCCGCGGTGTCAGCGGCGCCAAGCTGAAGAGCGACGACATCGTGCGCCACGTGATCTTCACTACGGCGCACGCGTTCCTGCTGTTCTTCAGCAACCGCGGCAAGGTCTACCGCCTGCGGGCGATGGACCTGCCTGAGCGCGAGCGTCAGGCGAAGGGCATGCCCATCGTCAACCTGCTGCCGCTGCAGGCGGGGGAGACCATCCAGGCCATTATCGACACGCGCGATTTCGCGGCCGAGCGCTACCTGTTCTTCGCCACTCGCAAGGGTGTGGTCAAGAAGACCGGTTTCGACGAGTACGACAACGGCCGTCGCGACGGCCTGATTGCGCTCAATCTGCGCGACGGCGACGAGTTGGTCAAGGTCATCGAGACCAGCGGCAGCGACGACATCTTCATGGTCGGCAAGGGCGGTATGACCATCCGCTTCAACGAGGGCGAAGTGCGTCCGATGGGCCGCGCCGCCTCCGGTGTTCGCGGTATGAAGTTGCGTGAGGGCGACTCTGTCGTCAGCTGTGACTTGGCGAAGGACGACACGTCCATCTTGATGATCACTGAGCTCGGCTTCGGCAAGCGGGTGCAGCTCGACAAGTTCAACGTGCAGGGCCGCGGTGGCCAGGGCGTGAAGGGCATGAAGTTCGTGCGCAACAAGGGCACGTCGGTGGTGGCCGCCTTCATGGTCGGCGACGACGACGAGATTGTTGCGGTCGCCTCTGGTGGCACCACCATTCGCACGCCAGTTCGAGGCATTCGTCATATCGGTCGCGATGCCACGGGCGTCACCATCATGGGCGTTCCCGATGGCGAGGTCGTAGCGTCCGTGGCGCTGATCTTGGCCAGCGAGGACGAGGAATAGTCGCCTCGTCCTGAGGTCCCTTCACCTTGCGCTTCGGCGCCATCTTGTGGCTGTAGCCACCGCAACCCGAGCTAAAGAAAGTGGGGTGTGTGATGCGCGTGCGAAATTCGAGAACCGACACAGGGCAGGCGACGGTGCTGTTGCTGGCTGTCGTCGCGTTGGTGGTCGTGACGGTGGTAGCGACGGCGCGATTTGCGGGTCATATAGTGACGCGACAGCAAGCGCAGATTGCGGCCGATGCGGCCGCGTTGGCCGGCACCACCGGCGGCCACGCTGCTGCTGCCCGGCTGGCGCAGCGCAACGGCGGTGTATTGCTGTCATTCGATGAAGCCGATGGGGCGGTGCGGGTCACGGTGATGGTCGATGAGATCACGGCGGCCGCGCGCGCGACGCGCGCCCCGTGACCTGTATGCGCTGCCTACACTCGCTACGTGGATTCCGGCCTGCCCCCGACCGAGAGTGGCAGGGTCGCGCGTCCCGAGATGCCCAACGCAGCCGTGCAGTCGAGTGGTAATGGGCCGGCGACCACGCAGTCCAAGTCCAAAGCCGGGGGCTCGCCGAAGGCAAACGGAACAGGTACGTCGGCGACTCGCAATGGGTTCGTGGCCAAGAAGCTCGCGTCGAAGTCGCCACGGTCCCGCAACGGAGTGACTGCTCCTCCACCGCCCGCCGAGGTGGCGGCCGTGTCGGCAAGTGGCGCGACGCTGGACGACATCGTCGATCGGCCCGCACAAGAGCCGATGTTGCTTCCACCCATCATGTTGGCGGAGCCAGATGTCCTGCCTGTCGTGCCCGTGGACGCCAAGACCGCCGTGGTCGCGACAGTCGTGCCCGAGTTCAGTGACACCGATGGCACCGATGGCATGCCGTCGCTGGCCCGGCCAAAGAAGCCGATGCGCCCGTTGCGCAAACCGACGGTGGTCGGGCGTCGTCGGCCCCGCGTGCGTCGGGTTACCCGCGTGGTTCGCCACGTCGACACCTGGAGCGTCTTCAAGGTCGCCGTGGTGTTCAATCTGTTTTTGTACGGGGTGTGCCTGACGGCTGGCGTGCTGCTGTGGCAGGTTGCGCAGAACACGGGCACGGTGGACAACGTGTAGCGCTTCTTCGAGAACTTCGGCTGGGCGTCGTTCCAGCTCAAGGGCGGCGAGATCTTCCACAATGCCTGGATCGCAGGACTGTTCGTGACTGTTGGCCTGACCGGATTTGCCGTGCTGATGGCAACGATGTTCAACCTGATCACCGACCTCGTCGGTGGAATTCGGGTGAGCGTGTTGGAGGAAGAAGTCGTCTCCCGTGAGGAGCGCGGCCTGGGTTGGCGGCGCCTCGCTCGCCGGTCGTCGCCCGCCGTGGCGCCAGCAACGAGCACCGTGGCACCGGCCGAGGCGGACTCGCAACCGGCTTGAGGGTTTTCCACACCGGCCGCTAGCCTTTCGTACCGCTACTGGGGCTATAGCTCAGTCGGTTAGAGCGCATCCCTGATAAGGATGAGGTCCACAGTTCGATTCTGTGTAGCCCCACCACA
>JANLPB010000070.1:0-2560 GCA_031366885.1 Ilumatobacteraceae bacterium | reverse complement strand
GACGGATCGAATGCCATTCTGCTGTGTCACGCGTGGACGGGAGACAGCCACGCCACGGGCGCCAGCGGTCAGTCCGCGGCGGGCTGGTGGGAGGGGCTGATCGGTCCGGGTCTCGCTCTCGATACAGACCGTTGGTACGTCGTGTGTAGCAACGTGCTCGGCGGCTGTCAGGGTTCGACGGGTCCAGCCTCGCCTCACCCCGCCGACGGTTTGCCGTACGGCAGCCGCTTTCCGGTCATCACGATCCGCGACATGGTCCGCGCTCAGGCACGTTTGTCCGACCATCTCGGCGTGTCGCGCTGGCATTCGGTGATCGGCGGCTCAATGGGCGGAATGCAGGTGCTGGAGTGGGCAATCACGTTTCCGCACCGGGTCGGTTCGATCGTCCCAATCGCCACCTGCGCGCAGGCAACCGCGCAACAGATCGCCTGGGGAGCCATCGGGCGCCGGGCGATTCGCCTCGACGCAAAGTGGCGCGGCGGCGACTACTACGACGCGCCCGCAGGAGAGGGGCCATCAGAGGGCTTGTCGATTGCGCGCATGGTTGCGCAGGTGACGTTCCGAAGCGACAACGTGTTCACCGACCGCTTCGGGCGCGAGCTGGCCGACAATGCAACGCTGAGCGAAGGCATCGATCTGTGGCAGCGGTTCGAGGTCGAGCGCTATCTGGAGTATCACGGCGGCAAGCTGGTCGATCGTTTCGACACCAACAGCTACCTCATCATCGGTAAGGCCATGGACCTGCACGACGTCGGCCGTGGCCGATCTGGCCTGACGACGGCAATGGCTCGCATCAAGGCCCCGGCACTGGTGATGGGCATTTCAAGTGACATTCTCTATCCCTCGTACCAGCAGCAGCAGATTCAGGCCTTGCTGCTCGCCGCCGGTACGGATGCCGAGTACATCGAGATCGATTCACCCCACGGGCACGACGCGTTCCTGATCAACCTGGCCCAGGTTGGTCCTCCGTTGCAGCGCTTTCTGGAGCACGTTGCGAAGCCGTGACCTCGGCTCTTGCCAGTAGCTCGTCGAGAATTGCGACGCACCTGCTCTTGGTAGGAATTCGCAATGCGAGATGGGATTCGATGCGGCTGCCGGCCTCGCGGTGGCGTGCAACAAAGACCTGAATTTTGCGCTGAGGCTCCGGTGCCTTCGCAACCAGCGTCCACATCGTGGTGTGTCGGCGCAGCATGCGCTTCTGCGTGACGTACAACGCGCCGTCGGCTGTGACGAGCACCCGGGCCTCTCGCGGATGCCCGACGGCGTTGACCCCATCCAGCTCTTGCACGGTGCAGAGAAACCGACTGCCGTCTCGCGACACCCAATGTGGCTCCATGCGGTAGGCCACCCACCACATTCCGCCCATACCAACGATGATGAGAGCAAGCCACACGTAATCCACGATCGACAGCATGGCGCATGCGTGGGGATTGCGACGATCGCGTGCGACACTGTGCGCCGTGGTCGTGGATGTAGTGGGGCAAATGTGAACGGACGAATCGTCGGGTTGGTGCTGCTGGGCGACACGTTTGACGATCCGCAGAATGCTCGAGTCATCCTGCTCGCGGCCGTCGGCTTGGTCGTGCTCGGGTTGTTGGTGACCGCCGGCACGGTGTGGTGGTGGCGCAGCAGCGAGGTCGAGCATCCGGCGCTCGGCCCACTCGAGGTGATGGGCAGCCGTTCGTGGGGGAAGGGTGATTACAGCTCGCGGCGCAGGTCGCTGGAGGCTGCCCGGCCCGAGGGTGCCGAACCCGTCGATGCACCGATGGTCCCCACCTCAGATCCGGTGGACCTGGAAGCCGCCGCGCTCGCTGCGCCGTGGGAGTTCGATGATCTCATCGAGTTCTCGCCGGCCGCCGCGGTTGTCGAGCAATCCACCAGTGGCGTTGCCGAGTCAACACCCGCCGAGTCGTCAGCTGGCGTCGTGCCGGTGGACATCGAGCCGGTGGACATCGAAGAAGTTGCTGGAGCCGAAGCGAGTGAGCCGACCGTGCCCGCCAGCGACGTGCCGCGCCCTATCGACCCACTGTTGCGACTACAACACGACGAATAGTGCTGGGCCTCCATCGTCGGCCGGTACGGTGGCCCCATGGCACAAGGTCTTGACATCGAAGCAATGCTGTCCCGGTTTCGTGAGCGGGCGGCCTCGGTGAAGCGGCGTCCGCTGCCCCCCGTGGCCGGTGAGGAGCGTGCCCGATTCCTCGAAAACGCGAAGGTCGACTTTCAGGATTACGCAATCATCGGCGACGCAGTGGGAACCGTGGAGGATGGCTTTCTTGTTCTGCGGGTCGATCTTCGTCCCGCCGACCAACGCGGCTGACCTGCCCGAGGGTCTGAAACGCTGAGGGCGCGTTGTCAGCCGCGGTCTCGGCTCGCTAGATTGCAACCCGCACAACGCGGATGTGGCTCAGCTGGTAGAGCATCACCTTGCCAAGGTGAGGGTCGCGAGTTCGAATCTCGTCATCCGCTCCAAGAAAAACCAGGTCAGCGGCCCTACAAGGGCCGCTGATCTGCTTTTTCGATGACTCGTGCCCATGAGATGCCCATTGCGTGCCCATGG
>JANLPB010000063.1:0-7698 GCA_031366885.1 Ilumatobacteraceae bacterium | reverse complement strand
GGGACAACTCGGACGCCACTGCGGTCATCTTCCACGGCTCGTTCACACATCGGTGTCAGGCGCTGCGGGCGCGGGTCCCGAAGGTGCGCACGTGGATCTGGGTGAACGACGGCACCGAGACATGCCCCGACTGGGCGATCGATTACGAAGCCGCCGCGGCCAGCGCCGCCACTACCGGCCGAGTCTCGGCGCCATGGGGCCGCAGTGCCGACGACCTCTACATCCTCTTCACCGGCGGCACCACCGGCATGCCCAAGGGTGTGATGTGGCGGCAAGACGACATGGTCGGCAGCCTCGACGCACCGTCAAAGAACCCTTTGCCGACCCTGCCGGGCTGGGCCGAGTTCGACGCCCGGATGAGCAAGCCGGGCCCACGCAACCTGCCGGCAGCGCCACTGATGCACGGCACAGGCGCGTTCAACGCGATGTGGAATCTGGTGCTCGCCGGTTCCGTCGTCACACTGCCGGGACGCAAGTTCGACCCGGTCGAGTTGCTCGATTCCATCCAGCACCACCGCGTCAACAGCATCTCCATCGTCGGCGATGCGTTTGCGAAGCCGATCCTCAAGGCACTCGATGCGCAACCAGACCGCTGGGACATCTCCTCGCTGCGCGTCATCGTCAGTAGCGGCGTCATCTGGGCGAGCGAAACCAAGCAGGGCCTACTTCGCCACAACGCGCGGCTCATCATGATCGACAGCCTGGGCAGCAGCGAGGCAATCGGCATGGCGTCGAACACGACAACTGCCGAGTCAGCCGGCACGACCGCCAAGTTCGCGCTCGGCACCAACACTCGAGTGCTCACGGAGGACGGTCGCGAGGTGCTGCCCGGCAGTGGCGAACGCGGGCGCGTCGCGCTCCGCGGCCGCACACCCATCGGCTACTACAAGGACGAGGCAAAGTCAGCCGACACGTTCGTGGTGCACGACGGAGTCCGGTGGAGCATCCCCGGTGACTGGGCCGAAGTTGAGGCTGACGGCACGTTGCGTCTGTATGGCCGCGGCAGCCAGTGCATCAACACCGGTGGCGAGAAGGTGTACCCCGAGGAAGTGGAGGAAGCGTTGAAGCTGCACCGCTCGGTCAACGACGCGGCGGTTGTCGGCGTGCCCGACGAACGCTTCGGTGAGGCCATCACCGCATTGGTCGAGCCCCACGAGGGTTGCGCCATCGATGAAGCCGAGTTGATCGCGCACGTGCGCACCACGCTGGCCGCCTACAAGTCACCCAAGCGGATCCTCACCATCGACACCATCGGCCGCGCCGCGAACGGCAAACTCGACTACAAAGCCCTCAAGGCCGAAGCCCTCGCCCGACTCGGCCTCGTCTAGCGCCAGTTTCCTGCGCAGCACCCTTGGTCAGTAAGTTGCCCGCCATGAGCTCAGACACTCTCGGTTACGACGGCAAGGTAGTGATCATCACCGGCGCGGGTGGCGGCCTCGGGCGGCAGCACGCACTGCTGCTCGCCAGCCGCGGCGCACTGGTTGTCATCAACGACCTCGGCGGGTCCATTGACGGCAGCGGCAGTGACAAGGGCGCCGCCGAGCACGTCGTCGACGAGATCAAGGCGGCCGGCGGCGAAGCCGTTGCCGACACCAACTCCGTTGCCACGCCCGAAGGCGGCGCCGCCATCGTCAAGACCGCGCTCGACGCCTACGGCAAAGTCGACGTGGTCATCAACAACGCCGGCATCCTGCGCGACAAGTCGTTCCACAACATGACACCCGAACTCCTCAACCCCGTCCTCGACGTGCACCTCAAGGGCGCGTTCCACGTCACCCAGCCGGCGTGGGTGCTCATGCGCGAGCAGGGCTACGGCCGCATCGTCAGCACCTCCAGCGCCGCCGGCGTGTTCGGCAACTTCGGCCAGACCAACTATGGCGCGGCGAAGATGGGCCTCGTCGGCTTCACCCGCGTGCTCGCCCAGGAGGGCGCCAAGTACAACATCAAGGCCAACGCCATCGCCCCACTCGCGCTCACTCGCATGACCGAGAACCTGATGGGCGGCGCGTTTGGCGACAAACTCGCCCCCGGGCTGGTCTCGCCACTGGTGGCCTACCTTGCGCACGAGGACTGCCCCGTCAACGGTCAGCTGTTCAGTGTGGGCGGCGGTCGCGTGGCACATGTCTTCATCGCGGAGACACAGGGCTACTTCAAGGAAGACCTCGCCGTGGAAGACGTTCGCGACAACTGGGCAACCATCACCGAGCGCGAGGGCTACGCCGTGCCAAACGGCCTGCCGGAAGAGACCGCGATGTTCCTTCCCTTCTTCAAGTAGCGCTGAGGTCACCTACGGTCGGCAGGTCATGATCTCCGTTGAAGAGTTCCAGGCGAGCGCGCAACAGTGGCTGGCTGACAACAAGGGTGACGCACCACGCGACTACGGCGCGATCTGCCCGCCAGACCTCGTTGAAGCGGGCCTGGCGTGGCAGCGTCGCATCGACGCGGCCGGGTACTCGGGCATTCACTGGCCCGAGGAGTTCGGTGGGCGCGGCCTGACACCGGAGCACAACGCGGCCTGGCAGCTGGAGTGCGCTCTTGCAGGCGTGCCGGCCGTGTTCAACATGGTCGGCATGGTGCTCACCGGCGGGGCCCTGCTGCGTTATGGCACCCCCGAGCAGCAGTCGCAACATCTCGCAGCGACCCTCGCCGGTGACCACGTGTGGTGCCAGCTGTTCAGCGAACCCGGCGCAGGCAGCGACCTTGGCGGTCTGAGCACGAAGGCGGAGCGCGACGGCGACAACTTCATCATCAACGGTCAGAAGGTGTGGTGCAGCGGCGGGCGCTACAGCAACTGGGGCATCCTGATGGCACGCACCAGCCAGGAAGCGAAGAAGCACGACGGCATCTCGTTCTTCCTCTTCCCGATGGATCTGCCCGGAGTCGACATTCGACCGCTGAAGCAGATGACGGGCGAGGCCGAGTTCGACGAAGTGTTCTTCACCGACGTGCACCTGCCAGCCGACCACCTCATCGGTCCGCTACACGGTGGCTGGGGCGTCGGGATGTCGGTGCTGACCAACGAACGCGGCCACATCGGCACTGCCGTCATCGGGTTGGAGCGTCGGCTGGAAGCGATGGCGCACATGGCCGATGGCCGCCAGCTGAACCCCGTCGAGCGGCAACGACTGGTCACGCTGTTGGCGACGGGCCAGGCCTACAAGGCAATGGCACAGCGACAGGGACCACAGGCAAGCACCGCTGCCAGCCTGATGAAACTGGGCATCACCGAGATGATGTTCGCCAGCTCGATGCTGCGCGGCGACCTCGGCGGAGCCGATGCGATGCTCGACGGCCCCGAAGCATTCGGGATGCTGTCTGCACCGGGCGGCCGCATCGCAGGCGGCACCAGCCAGGTGCAGCGCAATATCATTGGCGAACGGCTCCTTGGGCTTCCGAGAGAACCGAAGGCCTGAGAAAGGGCACCCAGCATGACCATGAGCAATGACAACGACCTTCCCCGCTCGGGAAACAACTCGGCGGCCAGCGGCGCAAGAGGGCCGAGCGTTGCCTTCATCGGACTGTTGATCATCGTGGCGTTAGCCGTGGTATTCTTTCTACAGAACGGCGAACTGGTGTCCATCGACTTTCTCATCTTCGAGAAGCGCACCACTATTCGCTGGTCGATTCTGATGGCAGTGGTGTTGGGCGTGCTCTTGGACCGCATCTTCTCGATTGCTTGGCGTCGCCGCAAGAACAGGAACAACAACTGACGATGCGGGTTCCGTCGACCGACGGCGTACAGATTGCGGTGCACGACCTCGGCGGCACCGGCACGCCGCTTCTCATTTCTCATGCAACGGGCTTCCACGGTCGCTGCTACATCCCGCTGGCCGACGCGCTCGCCTCATCGTTTCACTCGACGGCGTTCGACTACCGCGGGCACGGCGATACCCGACGTCCCGCGGGCGACATCGACTGGGAGCGTTACGGCGACGACGCAGTCGCGATGGCTACCTGGCTGGTGGAGCGCACAGGCGCACCGATCGATGCGTTCGGCCACTCGATGGGTGGAGGGTGCTTGCTGATGGCCGCCCACCGAGCCCCTCAACTGTTTCGCCGGCTGGTGGTCTTCGAGCCGATCGTCTTCCCACCCGGCGGGGTTGGCGACGCTCCCACGGGCGAGGGTTTCGAAAGCCCGATGGTCACCGGCGCTCGCCGGCGTCGCACCACGTTCGCCTCGTACGACGCGGCGATCGCCAACTTCGCCGGTAAGCCTCCGCTGAATGCGTTCACGCCCCAGGCACTCGAGGCGTACGTTCGGTACGGCTTCGCGGAGAGCGTCGACGGCGAGGTCCACCTGAAGTGCTCGCCCGACACCGAGGCCGGCACGTTCGCCACCGGCGGTCGGCATCAGACCTGGGAGCACCTCCCCACCATCGAGACCGAAGTACTCGTCGTCGCCGGCGTGTTGCAGCCAATGCAGCCTTCGATGGTGGCCCAGCCCATCTCCGAACGGCTACCCAACGGCCGCTACGTTCAGCGCGACGACCTGGACCACTTCGGCCCGATGACCCACCCCTTGGAAATCGGCGAGTTGATTTCGGCCGAGTTGAACCGTTAACCGCCGCATTCGTCCTACTTCCGCGCACCCCTTCTCTACGATGACGGCATGTATCCGGTGCCCACGAGCTTGTCGCCCAGTCGAGTCGAGGCGTTCTTGTCGTGCCCCATGGCATTTCGCTTTGCCAGCATCGAGAAGTTGCCAGAGCCGCCCAGCATCCACGCAACGAAGGGCAGCATGGTGCATCGGGTGCTCGAGCTGCTGTTCATGCGGCCGGCCGCACAACGCAGTCTCGACACGGCCCGGCCCGCATTTGCCCAGGCACAAGCCGAGTACCGGCTCGACCCTGAGTTCACGCTGCTCGGCCTCGATGGGGCCAAACAGCAGGCGTTCTTCGACGATGCCTGGTCGCTGGTGCAGGCGTACTTCGCGATGGAAGACCCCTCCACAATCCGCGAGATCGGGTTGGAACTGCGTCTGGAGGCAAAGGTGGGCGACCTCGGGCTACGGGGCATCATCGACCGGTTGGAGCTCGACGAGCAGGGCGGCCTCGTCGTCACCGACTACAAAACGGGCCGCACCCCCGGCCCGATGTATCAGCAGAAGAGCTTGGCCGGCGTTCACTTCTACTCGTTCCTTTGCGAGGAGGTGCTCGGCCAGCGTCCCGCCGCCATCCGGCTGATGTACCTCCGCACGGGCGAGACCATCACCGCCACCCCCACCGCACAGTCCGTTCGCTTCCTCACCACGCGCACCACGGCCGTGTGGAAAGCGGTCGAGCGAGCGTGCCTCACTGGCGTTTTCCAGCCGCGCGAGGGGCCGCTCTGTAAGACATGCGCCTACAAGCCGTGGTGCCCAGCCTTCGGTGGCAACCCTGCACTCGCCGCCACCGAGGCACCAGTTCAGTTCCTCACGCCGGCGGTCGTGTGAGCCTTCAGGATGTGAAAGCGGTCGAGTCGTTCGACGCCTGGGCTGACGCCCAGCTCGAGCGGCTGCGCGGCAACAGGGCTGCTGACGCCGTGTTCACCACCGCCAGCGAGCTGGGCGACTTCAGCCTCATCTGGCACTTCGTAGGGGCTGTGCGCGGCCTCACCAGCGACCATCACGCCAACCAGGCCTTCATCTTCTCGGCGCTCATCGGCGCCGAGAGCCTGATCGTCAACCAAGGCATCAAGCGTCTCTTTCGTCGCACTCGCCCCACCGAAACGGGCGACCCGCGCTACCCGGTGCGCAAGCCGTCAACCAGCAGCTTCCCCAGCGGTCACGCCTCCTCAGCCTTCTTTGCCGCCAGCGTGCTCACTGCGTGGGGCGGCGCCGTCACCGCCCCAGCCTGGTTTGCGGTGGCGGGTATCGTCGGCACCAGCCGGGCCTTTGTGCGCATCCACCATCCCAGCGATGTCGTCGCCGGCGCGGTCGTCGGCCTCGTCCTCGGCCAGGCAGCTCTTGCCGCATTGAGGGCCATCGGCTAGATCAGCTCGCGCCTCGATGCCGTAGTGTCACACTCATGGCTGAGCTGCACTTCGACCGCAAGATGAGCGATGCGGAAGGCCTGATGTGGCGCCTGGAGAAGGACCCGCACCTCAGCAGCACCTTCGCCAACGTCACGGTGCTCGACAAGTCGCCGGATTTCGAGCTGTTCCTGCGCCGCATGGAACGCGCGACGTACGCGGTTCCGCGGCTTCGCCAGCGGGTGCAAGCAGCGCCCGCCAACCTCGGTGCGCCGATGTGGGTTGACGACTCGAACTTCGATCTTCGGTACCACGTCCGCCACATGGCGCTTCCAAAGCCGGGAACCATGCGTCAGCTGCTCGATCTGGCCAGCCTGATTGCCTGTGATGCGTTCGATCGCACTCGTCCGCTGTGGCAGTTCGTGATCGTCGATGGCGTCCGTGGTGGCAAGAGCGCGCTCATTCAAAAGATGCACCACACCATCGTCGACGGCGAGGGTGGCGTGCGACTGAGCCTCCAGTTCCTCGACTTCGAGCGCGACGTTGCCGAGCTGCCACCCCTGGACCCCGATCTCATCGCCGCGGCCAACGAGGCCGCCGCCGAGGACGCCCCATCACCCGACTTCCTGCGCGACCTGGTGAGCGGCAGCCTGCGGATGCCAATCGGTCTGCTCAAACAGATCAAGGATCTGATGATGGACCCGACGGGTATTCCAGAGGCCGGTTCTGCCGCGGCTGACACGGTACGCGGGGTCATGCAGCAGCTGGGCGACACCGAAGGCGCCCACTCGCCGTTGTGGACCAAGCGGTCACTCCAGCGGCGCATGGAAGTTCTGCGCGCGCCATTCGGCGACACGCGTGCCGCGGCGAAGCGACTGGGCGGCACGCTCAATACCGCCTTCCTGACATGTGCTGCCGAGGCCGCCGGCCGCTACCACCGCGAGATGGGTTCACCCGTCGAACTGTTGCGATCCAGCATGGCAATCAGTACGCGCACCGAGACATCCGGCGCCAACGCCTTCTCGCTCGCCCGCATGATGGTCCCCACCGGCGACATGCCGATCGGTGAGCGCTTTGCCGAGATTCAGACAGCGGCGGGCGCGGCGAAAGAAGCCAGCGCGACCGCCTCGCTCGACACCCTCGCGGCTGTGGCGGCCGCGCTGCCCACCAGCATGATCACGCGGCTCGCCCGTCAGCAGGCGCAGACCATCGACTTCGCCACCAGCAACGTGCGCGGCGCCCCAGTGCCGATGTACGTGGCGGGCGCACAACTGTTGGAGAACTACCCGGTTGGCCCCCTTGGCGGCGTCGCGTTCAACCTGACACTGCTGAGCTACAACCACAGCCTGGACATGGGCGTCAATATCGACACCGCGGCGGTGACTGAACCACAACTGCTGCACGACTGCCTCGTGCGGGCCTTCAAGGACCTGCTGGCCGCGTAGCGGCGGCGCGCTCAGACGGCTGCGGGAATGGGCGCAACGGCGGGAAGATCGTCGTTGGGAAGATCGTCGTTGGGAAGGTCTTGGTGGGGCATGGTCAGCAGCGTGCGCACGTCGAGCAGCACGTCGGTGATTTCACCCGACGACACCAGCTCGCGGCTCATCATCTGGGACAGGGCCTTGTCGATCACGCTCAAGGCCTCGTGGATAACTGCATCGGTGGTCTCGGTCACTGTGCTGCTCCTTCATGGGCTGGCGTGTCACGAACGTACCTCGTTCGCGGGACTTCTGTGGGCATGGTAGCGGC
>JANLPB010000052.1:0-7226 GCA_031366885.1 Ilumatobacteraceae bacterium | reverse complement strand
CCGACTCTGGCACTTTCGGACCGCCTGTGCTGTTCGTCCTGTTCACCCCGGGCGCAGACCGCGACGCTGCCGAGGCGCTCGTGAACGAGGTCGCGTTGACGACGGCCGAGTTCCCCGGTTCGGCCGACTCTCCAAGCTCGGGTCATGTCATCGATCCGCAACGACCGGCCGAGATCGTCAACTCCAGCGAGGTGGGCAGTGTGCCCGCCTCGCTCGCAATGGTGCTCGGCCTCGCCACTGCAATCTCGTTGGCAGTCGCGCTCGCCGCATCCGTCAACCGTCGCCGTCGCGAATTCGTACTCCTGCAGTCACTCGGATTCACCCGACGGCAAGTCACCAGCAGTGTGATGTGGCAGGCCACGGCGACCATCGTCGTAGGGCTGGTGGTCGGCATTCCGCTCGGCATCGTCGCAGGGCGCGAGCTCTGGATCGCCTTCGCTGAACAACTCGATGTCGTCCCGAACACGTCGGTGCCAACGGTGCTGCTGGTCGTGGTGACTACTGCCGGTCTGTTGATAGCAAACCTCGCCGCCGCCGTGCCAGCGCGCATGGCGCGGCGTCTGCAACCGGCGACGGTCCTGCGATCAGAGTGACAGGCAAGTTCGAGGCGGGTTGCATGGATCGCTTCGGCTCGGGTCACGCTCAGCCCGCTTCGTCACAGCGGGTGCGGGAAACCGCCTGCGGCTGCTTCGAGTGCGTGCCCGATGCGGAAGGTCGTGATGTCGTCGTACGTACGGCCGACGATCTGCACGCCCGTGGGTACGCCGTTGTCAGCGAGGCCTGACGGAACGGCCAACACGGGGCAGCGACTGGCGATGTTGAACGGCAGAGTCATCGCGGCGAGGATGTAGTTCTCGACCTCGACGCCGTTGACCACGCACTTGGTGTCCACGTAGTCCTCGCCCGTCGGGAACCCACGTGTGCCCATCGTCGGGCAGATCATCGCGTCGTACTCGGTCAGCAGTTCGCCCAGGGGCCGGTACAGCTCGCCTTCCAGTTCCATGCCATCGACGAAGCTGAGCGCCGATGGCGGGCTGGTTGCGAACGCGCGGGCGTAGGTGGTGAGCAGGTCGGCGTGCTCCGCCAGTTCAGCACCCACCATCGATCCGAAGATCGCACCGAAATGCGCCTGCGCTGCCGCGTAGATCTTGTGCATCGTCCATGGAAGCTCAACCTCGACCACGGTCGCACCCGCTGCCTCCAGGTGAGCTGCTGCAGCTTTGGTATTGCGCTCCACCTCCGGCTCCAATGGGAAGTCGCCAAGCTGCAGGCAGAGCGCGATGCGCATGCCGGCAATCGAGCCCGGCGCGAGCGGAACCTGCGGTGGGTCGGGCAGCGAGACGATGTCGTGCGGGTGTCGCCCGCTGATGACGTTCGCAATGAGCGCACAGTCGCCGACGGTGCGCGCCATCGGTCCGTCATGGCAGTACTGGTCGAGGTTGAATGCAGGCATCGCCGGCACGCGGCCGAACGGGGGCTTGAACCCAACCACCCCACAGAATGAGGCCGGCATCCGGATTGAACCGCCGATATCGGAACCGGTTGCCAGCGGCGCGTATCCGGCTGCGAGCGCCGCACCCGAGCCGCCCGAAGACCCGCCGGGCGTGAAGTCGAGGTTCCAAGGATTGCGCGTGACACCCCAGATGCGACTTTCGGTGAACCCGGCGCAACAGAACTCTGGCGTGGTGGTGCGGATGTGGACGATGCCACCGGCAGCCTGCACCCGTTCGATGATCGGATGGGTCTTGTCGGCAACCAGGTCCTTGTAGATCAGCGAGCCCATCGAGTAGCTGCGCCCGATCATCGGGTGTTCCTCCTTGGCGGCCACCGGCAGACCTTCGAGCGCTCGCGCCGAGTTGCCGTTGCCGGCGTAGCGCGAGGCCGATTCGATCGCCTCGGCCCGCGCCTCGTCGTACCGGCGATCGCATACCGCGTTGATCTGCTCTTCGCTCGATTCGATGCGTTCGATGAGCGCGTCGAGCAACTCGACGGGTGACAGCTCCTTGCTGCGGAACTTGGCGAGTGCCTCAACCGCCGAGAGAAAGGGGAGGTCGGTATCAGTCATGACTGGGTCCTTCTATGTTGCGGTTCGGATGCGTCGGGTCGGCTTCCAGCCTCGGTGCGGCACGCTGGCGCGAAGCAGCTGCGTGTACTCGTGCTGTGGGTCGTCGAGGATCTGCGCGGTTGGCCCGGCCTCCACGACCTGCCCCGCCTTCATCACGATGGCCTGCTCGGTGAGCTGTCGGACCACGGCAAGATCGTGACTGATGATGAGGTACGAGACACCCGTCTCGTCGCGGATATCGAGCAGCAGGTTGAGCACCTGTGCCTGCATCGACACGTCCAGCGCGGCGACCGACTCATCGAGGATGATCACTCGCGGTTCTGCCGCCAACGCCTTGGCAATCGCAACGCGTTGCCGTTGACCGCCCGACAGCAAGCGGGGCAGAGCACGCGTTTGACGTTCGTCCAACCCGACGAGAGCGGCCAGTTCACTGATGCGCGCCTCGCGGCGCGGACGGTCGAAGTCGTGATGCAGCCGCAGGACCTCATCGAGCGCATCGCCAACCGATTGGCGCGGATCGAGACTGGAGTACGGGTCTTGGAAAACGATCTGCACCTCGCGACCGCGGCGCCGACGGAGCGCACCAGAGCGGGTGGGCGTTGACCGATCGCTGCCGCACGCCCGAATCACACCTGCGGTGGAGTGTTCCAGTCCAACGATCATGCGAGCGATGGTGGTCTTCCCCGAACCCGATTCACCGACGATCGCGAAGGAACCACCCTCGGGCAGCTCGAAGGACACATCGTCAACCGCGACCAACTGACCAAACACCTTGCGCAGGTTGGCGACAGAAAGCACGGGTTCGCGTTGGTCAGTCATCGACCACCGCCAGCGTCGACCGCAGGTCCTCAGCCCGCGAACACCGCACAAGCCCACCGGCCAGTGGCGTCAGTTCAGGGCGATGAGTGCGGCAGTCGTCGATCGCGAAGGAACAGCGGGGCGCGAACGAGCACTCGCCAACCGGTGCCTCAAAGCTGGACAGCGGCATTCCCGGTACGGCCCGGAGCCGCACCGATGTCGCGTCGATCCGTGGACGGGCTGCTGCCAGTGCTGCGCTGTACGGGTGCAGCGGATCATCGTGAAGTAGTTCTGACGAACGGATCTCGACGATCTGACCGGCGTACATCACGGCCGTGCGGTCGCACACTGCTGACGCCAACTCCAGATCGTGAGTAATGAACAGCAAGGCGACTTCGTAGTGCCGACGCAGATCATCGAGGATCGCCATCACTTCTGACTGAGTGGTGACGTCCAACGCGGTCGTCGGTTCGTCGGCGAGGATCAAGCGTGGGTCGGTGAGCAGAGCCGAAGCGATCATGACCCGCTGCAACATTCCGCCGGAGAGCTCGTAGGGGTATTGGCGAAGCCGACGGGGACCATCGTTGATGCCGACGGCGTCGAGCAGTTCGAGCGCCCGTTTCGTCGCTGCCGAACGCGACATCAGATTGTGAGCAAGCGCCGCCTCCGTCATGAAGTCGCCGATCCGCCGCACCGGATTGATGTGTGCCCGCGGATCTTGGAACACCATCGCCACGTCGCGACGAAACCGGCGCAGTGGCTCGCCAGCGAGGGACAAAACCTCCGTACCGTCGAAGCGAACCGACCCCGTCACCTGTGCTCCGGGAGGGAGAAGACGATCGATGGCTTTCGCAGTCATCGACTTGCCGGAACCCGACTCACCGACGAGGCCAACTGATTCGCCGTGGTGAATCGACAGGTTGATCCCGTCGAGCACAGTGCGCATCTGCCCTTCGACCGGCAACTTCACGACAAGATCGGTGACCTCGAGCAGCGAAGGACGCGTCCCGTTCTCGGACGGGGTTTGGGTGCTGCTCATCGGCCCCGTACCTGCGCTTGCTCGTAGAGTCTTTCGCCGAGGATGTTGAACGCCACCACCACAATCACGATGCATAATCCGGCGATCAACGACGGCTGGTAGTAGCCCTGCAGCACTCCCGATTGGTTTTCGTTGACCATCACACCCCAGTCAGGCGTGGGCGGTTGCACACCGAGACCGAGGAAGGAAATGGCTGCGAGATCAACCATCGCGTAGCCGAAGATCGTGGTGGCCTGCGCTACCACGATGGGTGCGAGATTCGGGAGAATGTGGCGAACACAGATCGTGAACGACGATGCGCCCTGCACTTCCAGCGCTGCGACATACGGCAACCCGCGCTCGATGAGTGCGGCACTTCGTAGCACTCGAGCGAGAAACGGCGTATAGGCAATGGCGAGCGCAACGACCGCGGCCGACAGCCCGACGCCGAGCACTGTGGTTGCCAAGATGGCGAGCAGGATGCCCGGAAAGGCGAAGACGATGTCGATGACCGAACCGATCGCGGCGTCGACCCGACCGCCGCGCCACGCCGAGACGATGGCAATCAAGGTACCGGACATCACGCTGGCGAGCACGACGATCAGCGGTCCCAGCATCGAGGTGCGCGCCCCGGCGAGCAGACGTGACAGCAGATCGCGACCGACTGCGTCGAAGCCGAGCAGATGACCCGGCACGGAGCCGACCCACGCATCGGCACCGTTCGCCGCCTCCGGATTGTGCGGCGCAATCCACGGGCCGACGACAGCGAGCAGCGCGGCCAACGCGATGACAACGGCACAGACCATGCCCAGCGGGCCAGTCCTACGAACCGACGCGAGTACGCCACCGTGCGGGCGCGCCACACGCTCTCGTGTTGCGACGACGGCAGTCACTACGAACGACGCATCCGGCTACGCGGATCGAGCAGGGCGTACATCACGTCGACGAGTGCGTTGAGAACAACGAACACGACGACGATGACCAGCGAGATCCCCTGCACCACCGCAAAGTCCTTGGAGGTCGCCGCCTTCACCAAGTACGCGCCCAGCCCGTTGATCGTGAAGGCGCGCTCCACGACCGCAGCGATTGCGAACAACGACGCGATGGTGACGCCACTGACGGTCACGATCGGGATGGCCGCGTTGCGAAGGACGTGTCGGCGCACGATGGCCGCCGGTTGGATACCGCGGCTCACCGCCGTGACGACGTGCTCGCTGCGCAACTCGGCGCGGATTGCTGAACGCGTGATGCGGGCCACGATCGCCAGCGACGAGAGCGCAAGCGCGATGGCCGGCAGCGTGAGGTGCCGCACCGTATCGGTGAAGCCATCGCCGTCACCGAAGCCGGGGAACCAGCCGAGCGTGGCGACGAACAGCATCAGCAGCCCGATGGCGGTGACGAAGGCCGGGATCGCCGCCGAGATTGCGGTGACCGCCAGCACCCCGGTATCGAGCCAGCCGGACTTGAGACCGCCGATGAGGCCGAGCCCGATTCCGATGACCAGGATCAGCAGCGACGCATACGCAACCAGCGCCAAGGTCGTCCAGATACGTGCCGCAATCAGCGACGACACCTCCGAACGAAGCGCGATCGATATTCCAAAGTCGCCGTGCAGCACACCCCACAGCCACCGGAAGTAGCGGGTGAAAAACGGATCGTTGAGGTGAAAGCGTTCTTCGAGCGCGGCGATCGCCTGCGGCGACAGCGACTTACCCCCGGAGAGGGTGGCGATTGGGTTTCCGGGGGACAGATAGAGCGAGGAGAAGATCACGAAGCTCGACACGAGGAGGGTGACCACCAGCCGCGCGCCGCGGAGAGCGAGGAAGCGCCACCTCATCGGATTAGGTGCGCCCTCCGAGGTCGTTCGCCCAGGGGGCGAACATGTAGGCGAAGGAGGCAACCGCGCCGGTCAGATTCTTGTTGGTGATGAGCGTGTTGGTGGGGAACACGGAGGGGATCCAGGGCATGTCCTGCATGATCATCGCCTGCGCCTCGACGACCTTGGCCGCCCGCGCATCCGGGTCGGCCAGGCTGCGGGCCGCTTCGAAGGCGGCCACGACATCGGGGTTGGTGTATCCCCAGTAGTTCTGCGAACCGTCGGGAAGCGAGAAGGTGGCCATCAACGCCGACGGGTCGGCGTAGTCGCCATAGTTGACAGTAAAGAACCCGTCGACGCCCTTACGAAACTCGGCATCGATGAAGAAGTTGATGTACTGATCGGCCGTAACCGGCTTCAGCTCCACGTTCAGCCCGATCGCCTCGGCGGCCGTCTGGTACATGGCCGCCTCTGCCGAGGAACTTGGGTCTTCGCCGACGAACCCGATCGTGAGGGTCTTGCCCTCGATGCCGAGACCGGCCACCAAGGCCTTTGCACCGTCGAGGTCTTGGGTGACCTCGGGGAGCGCTTCGTACGCGGCGGCGAATACATCACGGCTGTAGCCCCAGGTGCCCGGCGGGACAAGAGACTTCGGCACCGTCGCTCTGCCGTGGTACACGTTGTCGATGTATGAGGTGCGGTCGAGCGCCATCGACAGCGCATTGCGTACCTTGGCATCGGCCAGCACACCATCGGCGTTACTGACGATGAACGCGTCGACGTTCCAGCCCGCACCATCGGTGATCGTGACCTTGTCCTTGAGCTGATCGATCGTCGGTAGTGCGCCGAACTGGTAGGTGCCATCGATATCGCCACTGATCAGGCCGGCCGTCCTGGCCGTGGCATCGGTGACCCCGACGATGTCGATCTGAGCGACCAGCGGTTTCACCGCGGGGTCCCAGTAGGTGTCGTTGCGTACCGCCGACAGTTGCTCGCCAACGGCCCAGTCGCCCAACTTGTAGGAACCCGAGCACATCGTGCCGCCGTTGGGGTTGCCGAAGTCGACGCCGGCCGCTTCGACGTACTTCTGTTGCACGATCCAGCCCGGGGTCGCCGCCAGCTCACCCAACAAGAAGTAGTCCGGCTCGGTCAGCTTGATCGTCACTTCGTCGGCAGCGGTCGCCGTTATCGACTCGACTCTCGAGAACGTTGCTCCGTAGAACCCACCGAGCTCGGGGTTGCGTTGGCGATCGAGGCTGAACACGACGTCGGCAGCGGTGACCGGATCGCCGTTCCAGAACGTGACACCGGGCTTGATCGTGAACACGAACGTGGTGTCGTCCGGGTAGACGGCGTCGGCAATCCCGGGCACCACCTCGCCGAGCGGGTTCTGCTTCAGCAGGCCCTCACACAGCAGCGCGATGGCGGTGTTCTCCGGGTAATCGAAGGCATAGATCGGATCGAGGGAGCCGACCTCGCGATAGGTCGCCCACGTGATCTTGTCGACAGGCTTTGTGCCCTTCTCCGTG
>JANLPB010000051.1:0-12727 GCA_031366885.1 Ilumatobacteraceae bacterium | reverse complement strand
CCCGGCCCCCGTCCCGACCCCCTCCGAGTGCCAGGCAACCAGTCCGAGTGCCAGGCAACCAGTCCGAGGGCCTCGTCGCCATGCGAGTGCCCACTCGCACCCCGGAGTGCGAGTACTCACTCGCATGGACGGGTGGCACTCGCACTGCTGGTGTGGCACTCGCACTGGTGGTGTGGCACTCGCACCCTGCAACCTCGTCACACCTCTGGCGTAGCCTTGGGGTATGGCTGATCACTCGGTGCTGGAGGGCTTCTCGCCTGCCGTGCGCGAGTGGTTCGCGGCCTCGTTTCCGGCGCCCACGCCGCCGCAGATTCAAGGGTGGCCGGCCATTCGCAGCGGTCAGCACACGCTGGTCTGCGCGCCCACGGGTAGCGGCAAGACGCTGACGGCATTTCTCTCCAGCCTTGACACGTTGGTCACCCCGCCCGAGGTCGCCCCCGACCCCAAGGCGCGCACGCAGGTGCTGTACATCTCACCGCTGCGCGCCTTGGCGTTCGACGTGGAGAAGAACTTGCGCTCGCCGTTGATGGGCATCCGGTTGGCGGCCGAACGGCTGGATGTGCCGTTCGTCGAGCCGACTGTCGCCATGCGCACTGGTGATACCTCGGCGAAGGATCGTCAAGCGCTGTCACGGCGTCCGGTCGACCTGCTCATCACCACGCCCGAGAGCCTGTACCTGATGCTGACCAGTGAGGTGCGCAGCACCCTGGTCAACGTGCACACCGTCATCATCGACGAGATTCACGCGATGGCCACGACCAAGCGCGGCGCGCACCTGATGCTCAGCCTCGAGCGGTTGGAGGCCATCACCAAGCGGCCGCCGCAGCGCATCGGGCTCAGTGCCACGCAGCGTCCGTTGGAGGAGATCGCCCACTTCCTCGGCGGGTATGCCGCCGACCGCACGCGGCGGCCAGTCGCCATCATCGATGCCGGCATTCGCAAGCCGTTGGAAGTCGACGTGGTAGTGCCTGTGGAGGACATGGGTTCGTTGGGTCAGGTGGTCGACCCCATCGCCAGCGGTCCAGCGCACATGGCGTTGCAGGGTCAACGCAGCAGCATCTGGCCCAGCATCTACCCGCGCATTCTGCAGCAGGTGTTGCAGCACCGCAGCACCATCATCTTCTGCAATGGTCGCCGGCTGACGGAGCGGCTGGCGGCGCGACTCAACGAGTTGGCCGATCAGGAGGGCATCGAGGGCGAGTTCGTCAAGGCGCACCACGGGTCGTTGGCCCGCGAGCAGCGCGTGGTCATCGAAGATCAGCTCAAGCGCGGCGAGTTGCGCGCCATCGTGGCTACCAGCAGCCTGGAGCTGGGCATCGACATGGGTGCGGTCGACCTGGTGATTCAGGTCGAGTCGCCGGGCGCCGTGTCGCGTGGGCTGCAGCGAATCGGCCGCGCCGGTCACAGCGTCGGCGAGCCCAGTAAGGGCACGTTGTACCCGAAGCATCGCGGTGACCTGCTGGAAGCTGCGGTGGTTGTGCGCCGCATGCGAGAGGGCCTCATCGAGTCCAGCCGGTTCCTGCGCAACCCGCTGGATGTGTTGGCGCAGCAGATCGTGGCGCACGTCGCAATGCACCCGGACATCTCGGTCGAGTCGCTGGCCACGATGGTGCGCGGGTGTGCGTGCTTCGCCGAGCTCAGCGACGACCTGCTGGCCAACGTGCTCGACCTGCTGTCGGGGCGATACCCCAGCGAGGAGTTCAACGAGTTGCGCCCGAGGCTGGTGTGGGACCGAGTCGCGGGCTCGCTGCGCGCCCGCGACGGCAGCAAACGGCTGGCCATCATGAGCGGTGGCACCATCCCCGATCGCGGCACGTTCGGCGTGTTTCTGCCCGACGGCACGCGCGTGGGCGAGCTCGACGAGGAGATGGTCTACGAGAGCCGCCCCGGCGAGGCGTTCCTGCTGGGTGCCAGCACGTGGCGCATCGAAGACATCACCTTCGAGCGGGTCATCGTCACGCCTGCGCCGGGCCAGCCGGGCAAGATGCCGTTCTGGCACGGCGATCGCCCGGGTCGTCCATTGGAGCTGGGCAGGGCGCTCGGTGCATTCCAGCGCGAAACCCGAGCACTGGCCACCGGTTCGTCCGCAGATACCGCCCTCACACAGCTGATGGCCGACTACGGGCTCGATGCGCTGGCGGCGCACAACGTGCTGCTCTATCTCGACGAGCAGGCCCAGGCGACCGGCGCCGTTCCCGACGATCGCACCATCGTGGTCGAGCGCTTCCGCGACGAGATTGGCGACTGGCGGGTCTGCATTCTCAGTTCGTTCGGGGTGCCGGTGCACGCACCGTGGGCGATGGCCATCGAGCGTCGGCTGATGGAGCGCTACGGCATTCCGGTGGAGACGATGTATACCGACGATGGCATCGTGCTGCGCCTGCCGGAGGCCGCCGACGAGCTGCCGCTCGACGACCTGATCATCGACCCCGATGACATCGACGAACTGGTGATGGCATCGCTGCCGCAGACCTCGCTGTTCTCGGCGCGCTTTCGTGAGTGCTCTGCCCGTGCCCTGCTGCTGCCGCGCCGTCGGCCCGGCCAGCGCACGCCGTTGTGGCAGCAGCGTCAGCGCGCCGCCGACCTGCTGGCGGTTGCCTCGAAGTACCCCACGTTCCCGATCTTGCTGGAGACGTCGCGCGAGTGCCTGCAAGACGTGTTCGATCTGCCCGCGTTGCGTGAGGTGTTGGGGCAGTTGCGCAGTCGTGCCATCCGGGTGGTCAGTGTCGACACGGCGTAGGCGTCGCCGTTTGCGCAGAGCCTGCTGTTCATCTGGATTGCCGCCTTCATGTTCGAGGGCGACAGTCCACTTGCCGAACGCAGGGCCGCGGCGCTGTCGCTGGATCGCGATCTGTTGCGCGATCTGCTGGGTGCCGAAGAGCTGCGCGAGCTGCTCGACCCTGGTGCGTTGGCCGACATCGAGCTCGAGCTGCAGCTGCTGGCCGACGGTCGTCGCGCCCGTTCGGCCGACGAATTGCACGACGTGCTGCGCAAGGTCGGCGATCTCTCTGCCGCCGAGATCGACCTGCGTTGCGAAGGCGAGGAGGGTGCAGCCTGGCTGGCCGCGTTGCTGCACGACCGGCGGGCGATCGCCGTGTCGGTCGCGCAGGTCGACCGCTTCATCGCCGCCGAAGACGCTGCCCGCTACCGCGATGCGTTGGGTTGCAACGTGCCGCTGGGTTTGCCGCGGGCGTTCACCGAGCCCGTGCCGCATCCGTGGGAGGGTTTGGTCGGTCGCTACGCGCGCACCAACGGCCCATTCCTGGTGGAGGATCTCGCAGCCCGATTCGGCATCTCTGTGGACCGGGCGATGGGTGCGCTCACCGCGCTGGAGGCGGAGGGTCGCGTGGTGCGCGGCGAGTTCCGCCCCAACGGCAGCGGCCGCGAGTTCAGCGACGTCGACGTATTGCGTCAGCTGCGCCGTCGCTCGCTGGCTGCACTTCGTCGCGAGGTCGAGCCGGTCGAGCAAGACGCATATGCGCGCTTCCTGCTCGGTTGGCACAGCATTCCTGGTGATCGTCGTGGGCTCGACGGGCTGGTGGAAGCACTCGGTCAGTTGCAGGGCGCGGCGTTGGTGGCCAGCTCGTTGGAGAGCGAGGTGCTGCCTGCTCGCCTGCGCTCGTATCGGTCTGCCGACCTCGACGAGTTGTGCACGGCTGGTGAGCTGGTGTGGGTGGGGGCTGGCGCGCTCGGCGGAAACGACGGTCGCATCCGGCTGTGCTTCGCCGACCAGCTGCCCGTGCTGGTGCAGAGCTGGGAAACCATCGAGCCGCCGTCGGGGCCGCTGCACGAAACGCTTCGTACGTATCTCGCCGACCACGGGGCCAGCTTCTGGGGCGGCCTACGTGCCGCCGCCACCGACGTCACCGACACCGAACTGCTGACCGCGCTGTGGGATCTGGTGTGGGCGGGCGAGGTCACCAACGACTCGTTGGCGCCACTGCGGTCGCTGCTCGGCGCGAAAGGCACGAAGAGCGGTCGCCCCGCCGGGCCGGTGCGCGGTCGCCCGCGTCCGGGCCGGTTGACGCGCATCGGGCCACCGTTGGGTGCAGGCCGTTGGAGCTTGGTCGCACCGTTGCTTTTGCCGGCACCGTCGTCCACGGAGGCCGCGCACACCAGCGCGCTGCAACTGCTCGATCGCTACGGCGTGGTCACTCGCGAGGCAGTGTTGGCCGAGGGAATCCGTGGCGGGTACGCCAGCGTCTATGGGGTGCTGAAGGTGTTGGAGGAGCGCGGCCAAACTCGTCGGGGCTACTTTGTAACCGGCCTCGGCGCCGCGCAGTTCAGCCTGCCGGGCGCGGTCGATCGACTTCGTAGCCTGCGTGAGGTGCCGGACCATGAGCTGCACCCTGCCGATGCGCCGCCGCCGGTCGTGCTGGCCGCCACCGACCCCGCTCAGCCGTACGGCGCTGCGCTGGCCTGGCCGGAATCGCCTGGCCGTCCGGCGCGTTCCGCTGGAGCGTTGGTGGTGTCGCGCTCGGGTGTGCCGCTGGTGTGGTTCGATCGCCGGTCGCATCACATCGCCACCTTCGGCGCCGCTGCTGACGACCTCGGCTGGGCCGATGCGCTGGCCAGCCTGGTCAAGGACGGTCGCGCCCGCGCCGTCGAAGTCCGCAAGGTCAACGGCGAGCCGATCATGCCGGCCATGTCCGTCGCCGCGGCCCTGCAGGTGGCCGGCTTCACCGAGGGCTACAAGGGCTGGTCAGTCCGCGCCTGAGACACGTGATTCCTACATCGGCGTTGAGGTGCGGTAGTACCGCATGTGAACGCCGATGTACGGGAGACCGGCGCACCAACGCCGAAGTTCGGTCAGCCGGTGCGGTGGACGGCGCGCAGGCCGGCCCAGGCCATGTCGGCGACTTGCTGGCCGAGCACCTCGGGGTCGAAGGTGTCGCCACGCTCGACGAGGTAGCGGCTGACACCCTCGGCCAGACCGACCAGGCCCTGGGCGAGCGTGCGCTGGTGCTCGGGCTCGATGTCGGCGGCAATCAGGGGAGCGATGGCCTTGGCCGTTTCGGCCGTGATGCGCCGGATGGTGGTGGTGCTTTCCTCGTCGCGGTTGGCGCGTGAGCCGAACAACAGCAGGAACGCATCGTGGTCGTCGGCGACCCAACGGAAGTAGGCCCGGAAACCCATCTCGGTTTGTTCCTTGCCATTGGCCGCGCTGACTACTGCCTTGCTGACCGCCGTGCGAAGGCGGTTTCCGGCTTCCTCCAGCAACGCCATGTACAGGTCTTGCTTACTGTCGAAGTGCTGATAGAGCACGGGTTTGGTGACGCCGGCGGCTTCGGCGACATCGTTCATCGACGTGGAATGAAAGCCGTTACGGGCGAACACCTGCACCGAGACGTCGAGGATCTGCTCTCGGCGGGCCGAGGCGGGTAGGCGCATGCTCATGTCGTTCGCTTCATAGGAGTTACTAGAGGGTAACAAGCTTTTGTGATGCCTGAAACCAGCTCAGATGCCGCGTTCGCGGTCCTCGCGCTCGGCCGCCTTGACGGCGTATCCCAAGACGATTGCCGGCGCCAGCAGGATGGAGCCGATGACCAGCGAGCCGATCACGATTGCCGACACGGTCGCGTTGAAGCTGATCGCGAACCCGATGATGAACGTGGCGATGGCGAGCGCGTAGAACAGATAGCCGATGCGATTCGCGAGCAACGTGTACTTCGCGATCTTCTGTCGACGCGCGCGCACCGGGTCGATGGGAGTGCGAGGCGTGGCGGGTTGGGACATGGTGTTGATCACAGGCCTGGTGGGAGCAGTCGGTTGACGTTCTCGAAGAAGAAGTAGAGCACGACCACGAAAGGAATGGAGCCGACCAGGAAGCTCACGTACAGCCGCTTGCTGGCCTTGCCAACGAAGTAGGCGCCGACCCCGACCGCCAGCAGCAACAGACCCCACGCAATCGCGTGCGGAATGGCCGCCGAGTCATCGAACCAGCCGCCGCTGAACCCGTCTTCGGCGAGGGCTGTGTCGACCGCGACCACATCGGCAACAGCGGTGTCGGTGACGTCAGTGGCGCCGGTCTCGGGCGCGACTGTGGTCGCACCGTTCTCTGTGGGCAGCGTCTCGGCCGGCAGCGCTTGTGCGGGCAGCGTCTCGGCCGGCTCTGCTTCCCCTGCCGTGGTGACGGGCGGTGCCATCACTTGGCCGCTCTGCTCGGGCACCAGCACCGCCTGCACGATCATCCGTTGGCGCGACGTGTACTCGGGGTGGCACGTGGCAAGTGTCAGCGTCGCGACGGTGGGGTCGATGGTGGGGATGACCTTCGCGTACTCGTTCGGTTCGACGATGACGGTGCCGGTCACGACGTACACGAACGTGCCTGAACCGTTGGCCATCACGACGGTGATCAAGTCACCGGGCTCGAGTTCGTTGAGGTCGCCGAACGGTGCACCGTGAGTGGTGCGATGCCCAGCGATCGCGGCGTTGCCGAGTTGCCCAGGCATCGGCGTTTCGCGGAAGTGGCCGGGGCCCTGTGCCAGGTCGTCCTTGCCGACGCCCTGCACCACATACCAGTCCAGGTCGATCTTGGGAATCAGCAGCTTGGCGATGACGTCGCCGTTCGGCACCGGCGGTGTTTCGGGCGCCACCGGGACGGTGCTGGTGGCGGCCACCGTGGATTCGGGGGGCAGCGGTTGTGAATCGGTGGTCACCGCAGTGGTGGGGGTTGTGGTCGTGCTGGTGGTGGCGGCCGTGGTGGTCGACTGCATCAGCTTCTCGAACTGAGTTTCGAGCTTGTTCTGTGCCCGAGCCGTCTGAATGCCGGTGCCCCACAACTGGTAGCCGACGAAGGCGAACATCAACAGCCCAAGCGTGATCAGCGTCTTGCCGATGCCCCCGACGACCCAGCGCCAGTCCCGCGGCTGCTTGGGACGTTTGAAGTACGGCACCCGCTTTGGTCGCCTCCGCGGCGCCGTGGGCGCGACGCTGCTGGCCAAGGAATCGTCAGCGCCGCTCGTCACGGCCGATGACGCTATCTCGCATCGGCGCGGCTACGCCGGTCGCCCCGCCACCCGTGCTGCCAACGAGGCTGGCGGGGCTACCAGCCCATGGTTCCCGGGGCGCCTTTGAAAGGGCCGACGACGGTGGACGTGATCCAACCGCCGTAGAAGTTGCCGGGGTTGGGCTGCACTCGCTCGTCGTCGACCCAGCACTCGTCGACCTTCTGCGCATAGAACGCGAAGTGCCCGGCGATGGCAGCGAACGTCGCGGTCGGTTGGGCGTAGCTCCACGCCGCGTCCGCCACTTCGTCGAGGTGCCAGTACGCGGCCGAGCCCTTCCATTCGCACCAGGTCGTTGACGGCGAAGCGATCAGTCGCGCCAGGTCGAGGTCGGCCGGCGGCAGGTAGAACGCCGGTGGTTGGCTGGTCTCCAACACTCGCCACGCCGACGTGGTGTCAGCAACGACACGACCGCCGTGAACCACTCGCACACGCCCGTCGAACGGCACCACCGCTGGCGGACGCGGGAAATCCCACACGCTCTCTTGCCCTGGGCCTGGTTCGATCCGCTGCGGTCGCATGGGCGAAGTCTTCCGCACGTCCGCAGCCGAAAGGATGTCGAGCGCTGAAGATCGGAGGTGGTCCGTTAGCGTTTCGGGCGAAATGGAGCCCGTCCCGCAGCCGGTCGTCGAACTTGTCGTTGAACTTGTCGACGTAGTGGCGGTGCTGGGCAGTTTTCCAGCGCTCGCCGGCGCGTCGCTGACGGTGAATCGCGGCGAGATCGTGCTGCTCCGTGGGCCCAATGGCGCGGGCAAGACCAGCCTGCTGCGCCTGTGCGCGGGCCTGTTGCCCGTCGAGCGCGGCACGGCCACGGTGTTGGGGTGCGACCTGGTCGCGGATCGCACATCGGTGCGCAACCGCGTCGGCTTGCTTGGCCATTCGAACGGGCTCTACGCCGACCTCACCGTGACCGACAACGTGCGCTTCTGGGGTGCGACTGTCGGTGCCTCGGCGAAGGAGATCGACGCATCGCTGCAGCGGATGGGCCTTGCCTCCCGACTCGCCGATGTGCAGGTGGCCAAGCTCAGCGCGGGCCAGCGTCGTCGCACCGCGTTGGCGTGCCTGGTAGCACGCCGCGCGGAGCTGTGGCTGCTCGACGAACCACATGCCGGCCTCGATGCCGCCGGCCGCGACGACCTCGACGTCACCTTGCGCGCCGCGGCCGCGGCGGGCGCAACAGTGATCGTGGCCAGTCACGAACTCGAGCGTGCGGGCGCACTGGCGACGCGTGTGGTGGAAGTCGTCGGCGGCCAGGTTCGTCAGGTTGCCGAATGAACATGTGGAGAATCGCCCGCTTGGTCGCGGCCAAGGACCTGCGCGTGGAGTGGCGCAGTCGCGTCGTCACCAACCAGGTGCTGCCGTTCGCCGCGCTGGTGATGGTGATGTTCGCATTCGCGCTCGACAACGACCAGGTGCTCACGCGTGTCGCGCCCGGTCTTGTGTGGCTGGCGACGATGTTCAGCCTGCTCGTGATCGTGCAGCGCGCGTTCGCGGTGGAAACCGCAGACGGCGCCATGGACGCGTTGCAGGTGGCCGGCGTGCGCCCCGGTGGAATCTTCCTGGGCAAGGCGCTGGCGTTGGCCGCGCAGCTCGCTGTGCTCGAGTTGGTGCTGCTGGCAGCGGCAGTGGTGCTCTACAAGACCGAGATCGTCGCCGGCGGCATCGTGTTGTTGGTCACCACCTACCTGGCCGCGACCATCGGGCTGGCATTCGTCGGTACGCTCTACGGCGGTCTCGCTGCCGGGGCCAAAGGGCGCGAAACATTGCTTCCGCTCCTGATGCTTCCGGTAGTGGCACCCGTTCTCATCGGTGCAACACGGGCAACCGAAGCAGCACTCGGTACCGAGAATGCGACGCCGAGTGACGGATGGCCGTGGATTGGCCTGCTGGCACTGTTCGCCGTAGTTTTCGGTGTCGGCGGCACGCTGGCCTTCGGCTCGCTCATCGACGAATGACCGGATTCATGACCTCAACTCGAAACCAAGCCGAAGCGATGCCCGCCACGGACCGTGCCCCCACCTCGACAACGTTCAGCCGCGCGCTGGGCATCGCCGCGCTCGTCGGCATCGGCTGGCTGATCGTGTTCGGTCTGTTTCTCTCGCCCAACGATCGGGTGCAGAAGACCGGCGTGCGCATCCTCTACATCCACGTGCCGTCCGCGTGGCTGGCGTACCTGGCGTTCGGTGTCACCGGGCTCAGCAGCCTGGCCTACCTGTGGAAGCGCACGCGCAGCCTGACGTGGGACCGCATTGCGGGTGCCAGCGCCGAAGTCGGCGTGCTGTTCATGGGCATCACGCTCGTCAGCGGCAGCCTGTGGGGTCGCATCTCGTGGGGCACGTACTGGACGTGGGACGCCCGCCTGACCACCACTGCGTTTCTGTTCGTCACGTACATCGGCTACCTCGCCGTACGAGGCCTTGGCGGCACCCATCAGCAGCGGGCGAAACGCAGCGCAGTGTTGGCAATTCTTGCGGTCGTGGAAGTGCCGCTGGTGCACTTCAGCGTCACCTGGTGGCGGCCGTTGCACCAGAACGAGACGGTCGAAAACGGAAAGCTCAGTGGCTTGATGTTGTTCACGCTGTTCGTTGGCCTGATTGCCTTCACCCTGCTCTACGTCTGGCTGGTACTGCATCGCCAGCGCGTGCTGACGTTGCTGGATCAGGTCGACGACCGGGGCCTCGATGTAGCGATCGCCGAGCGCAGGAATGAAGCGGTGACGTCATGATCGCCATGCTGTACGCCCCGTATGTGATCGGTAGCTACGTGGTCACGTTCGCCGGCATTGGCTTGTACACGGTGCGCATGCTGGCGCAGGCGCGCAAGGCCGCCCGCCAGGTGCCGCCCGAGGACCGGCCGTGGACCTGAACGACGCTGACCCGAACGACGCCGACCCGAACGACGCCGACCCGAACGACGTGGACCTCAGCCCACGACAGGTGGTGCCGACGGCGGCTCGTGGCAAGAAGAAGCCGTGGTTCGCGTACGGCGTGCTCGCGCTCGTACTGGTCGCTGGCGGCGTGGTCGTGGCGAAGTTCCTCACCAACTCGCTCGACTACTACTGCAACGTCGACGAGGTAGGCGTCAAGGACGGGTGCGACCTGGATCGCAACATCCGCATTCAAGGCGTGGTCGAGAAGGGCTCGGTCGACACCGAAGGATCCGTCACCAACTTCGTTGTCTCCTTCAACGGTGTCTCGATGCCGGTGGCACTCAGCAGTAAGCCGACCGGACTGTTCCAAGAGTGCATCCCCGTGGTGGTCACCGGTCGCGCCACCGAGGCGGACGATGGTTCGAGGATGTTCGAAGGCAACGAGGTGCTGGTTAAGCACGACGAGAACTACGACAAAGAAAACGCAGATCGCATCGGCAAGTCCAACGCCGAAGCGGACGCCTGCGCGGCGAAGTCGTGACGCTGTCGTGACGGCAACGGTGGTCTTGGCTGAAGGCGTCAATGGTCTGCTCGGCCACTCGGCGCTCATCATCGGTTTCGCGGCGTGCGTGTTCGGTGCGCTCGGCCTGATCACCGCCACTGTCCTCAAGAACCCGCGGCTGGCCCGGGCCGTGAATGCGTACGTCTGGGTGGCCTTCGCCGGTGGTGTGGCCGCGATCGCGGTGATGATCAAGGCGATGGTCAGCCGCGATTGGTCGTTGGCCTACGTACAGAAAGTGGGCAGCTACGACACGCCAGCGCTGTTCAACTTCACCGCCGTGTGGAGTGCGCTCGAAGGCAGCATTCTGCTGTGGCTGCTGCTGCTGGTGATCTACCTGGCAATCATCGCCCGCCGCTATCGCGCCCGCATTGCCGACCCGATGGTCGCGTGGGCGCTGGTCGTGATGTTCATCGTCACCGCCTTCTTCTTCTTCCTCGCGCTCGGCCCCACCGACGCGTTCCGCGCAGGCGTCACGCCGGCCGATTTCTCTCGCTGCTGCAAGGGGCCCAATCCGCTGCTGCAGAACCACGTGCTGGTGCTGTTCCACCCGCCGATCCTGTACCTCGGCTACGTCGGCTTCACGGTGCCGTTCGCGTTTGCGATCGCGGCGCTCATCACCGGCCGGGTCGGCGAAGGCTGGCTGGTGGAGACTCGCCGCTGGGCGCTGTTCGCCTGGGGGTTCCTCACGCTGGGCATCGTCCTGGGCGGCTGGTGGAGCTACGAGGTGCTCGGCTGGGGCGGCGTGTGGGCGTGGGACCCGGTGGAAAACGCCAGCTTCCTGCCGTGGCTGACCGGCACCGCGTACATCCACTCGGTGATGGTGCAGGAGCGGCGCGGCATGCTTCGCGTGTGGAACCTGAGCCTGCTGGTGGCCACGTTCTCGCTCACCATCCTGGGCACGTTCCTCACCCGCAGCGGTGTGGTCAACAGCGTGCACGCATTCAGTGACAGCACCATCGGGCCGTACCTGCTGGGAGCGTTCGGCGTCGTGGTGGCGACCTCGCTGATCCTCATCGGCTGGCGGGGCGACAAGCTGCGTTCGCCGGGCGCCATCGACTCGCCGATCTCGCGTGAGGGTGCGTTCCTGGCCAACAACGTGATCTTCTCGCTGTTCGCATTTGTGGTCCTGCTGGGCACCGTGTTCCCGCTGATCGTGGAGGCACGCAACGACCGCAAGATTGCCGTTGGCTCGCCATTCTTCGACACGATGGCGCAGCCGATTGGATTGGTGCTGCTGTTCCTGATGGCGGTCGCGCCGGCGCTGCCGTGGCGCAAGGCCTCGGGCGACTTGTTGCGCAATCGATTGTTCTGGCCGGCATGGTGCGGCGCCGGCGCTCTGGCGTTCTCCGTATTGATGGGCGCCACCGGGTTTGCCTCGCTGCTCGCCTTCGGGCTGGCTGGTTTCGCTGCCGGTTCAGCGCTGCGGCAGCTGGTGTTGGCCACTCGCCGGCAGGGTGTGCGCGGGCTGCTGGGCCGCACCAACGGCGGCATGATCGTGCACCTTGGCATCATCCTCATCGCGGTCGCGCTGACCGCATCGAACAGCTACACCCGCTCCGGTGAGTTCGCGATCAGTAAGGGCGAGACGGTCGAGTTCGCCGGTCACTCGTTCACGCTGGTCGACCTCACCGACTTCAAGACGGCGCGGGCGGTTGGCATCAAGGCCACCATCTCCATCGACGGCGGCCAGTCGTACGCGCCGGCCATCAGCAAGTTCACCGCCACCGGGCAAGACATCGCTACGCCCAGCGTGCGGACCGGCCTGGACAAGGACATCTACCTGACGTTGGAGAACGGCTCGAAGCCGAGCACGGGTGAGGCCAAGATCAAGATCTTCATCAAGCCGATGGTGGTGTGGCTGTGGGTGGGCGGGCTGATGTGCGCGGTCGGCACGCTGCTGGCCGCGTTCCCCGGGCGTCATCGTCGACGCCCCACCGACGCCGTGTCGGCGCCGATCGATCTCGCTCACGAACCGGAGCCGGCGGATGTCTGACGCCACTGAGTTGCCATCGACTGTCGACACGCCTGCCGGCGCGTCGCGCGCTCGCATTGCGCCAATCATCGTGCTCGTCGTCGCCGCTGTCGTCGGTGGCCTGTTCTGGATCCTGGCCGCTAGCAAGTCGGGCACGGAGGACAAAGTGGGCTTGGTCGAAAGCCCGCTGATCGGCAAGCCTGCGCCATCGGTTCGGAGCACCACCATCGACGACGCTCCGTTCGACCTGGCGCGCCGCAAGGGCAGCTGGGTGGTCATCAACTTCTTCAACTCGACCTGTGTGCCGTGCATCGCCG
>JANLPB010000028.1:0-4046 GCA_031366885.1 Ilumatobacteraceae bacterium | reverse complement strand
CCCACAATCGGATTCAACTTGTCATGCTCTCGGCCACCAGTCTTGGTGGTCGCGAGCATGACAGGTTCGCTGCCGCGAATCGTGCCCCGCTGAACCTGTCATGGGCCTGCCACCAATTTTGGTGGTCGGGAGCACGACAGGTTGGCGAAAGGTGCGGGTGACGAGGGACGGAGCGGTCGTGCGTCTAGGCGGTGGGGCCGACGGTGACCACGACTTGGTCGGCCGTCAACACATCGCGGATGACGTCGTTGACGGCTGCCTGATCGACGGCGGCCCAGCGGGCGACCTGCTCGTCGATTGGGCGGACGGCGCCGCTGGTCAGCAGCAAGCCACCGTTGCGCGCCATGCGAGCGCCGGTGTCTTCCAAGCCCAGCTCGAAGGCGCCCGTGAGATACCCAACTGCGACTTCGAGTTCTTCATCCGTGATGCCATCGGCGACCAGCTTGTGCAGCTCCGTGGTCATCAGACCCTGGACCTCTTCTGCGTGCTCGGGCTGCGTGCCGGCATACATCTGGAACACTCCCGCGTCGCTGTAGCTGCTGACACCCGAGTACACGGCGTATGCGAGACCACGGCTTTCACGAATCTCTTCGAACAGCCGACTGGACAGGCCACCACCGAAGACATGGTTGACAACATCGAGCGCCTCGCGGCGCGGGTCGTTGCGGGCCAGCGAGCGGCCGCCGATGACGATGTGAACCTGCTCGCTGTCGTCGTCGATTGCATCGCCGTCGCCCTGAGCACCAGGCCCAGTCCGCACCGGTCGTGAGCCGCCGGTGCTGACACCGGCGAAGCAGCGCTGGATCTCGGCCAGCATTTCGTCGTGCTCGAGCGGGCCAGCGGCCGTGACGATCATCGCTCCGGCGCGGTAGTGCTCGGCGAAGAACGAGCGCACGTCATCGGGGGTGATCGCAAGCACATGCTCACGATCACCAGCCGGGTCGCGACCCAACGAGTGGCCTTCGAAAAGCGCTGACGCGAAACGGCGATGCGCGACGTCGTCGGGCGAGTCGTCGTCCATCGCCAACTCTTCGAGGATGACCTGGCGCTCACCGTGCACGTCGTCGTCGCGCAGCGCGGGTCGCGTGAGCACGTCGCCCAGCAGTTCGATGCAGAACGATGCGTGCCGCGCCGGCAGGCGGCAGTAGTACGCGGTGTATTCCTTGGAGGTGAACGCGTTGAAGTCGCCGCCGCGGCGGTCGACGCCACGAGCCAACTCTTGCGCGCTGCGTGTGTCAGTGCCCTTGAACAGCAGGTGCTCGAGGAAATGGCTGACGCCGCTGAGCGCGTCTGGCTCGTCGCGCGAGCCGACGCCGACCCAGACCCCGGTGGCCACCGACAGCGCGCCAGGCACGCGTTCGGTGGCCACAGTCAGGCCTGAATCAAGTTGTGTGATCCGGAGATCTGTCAACGCTGGATCTATCGAGAAGTCGAAGGATCAGCGGTGACGACGACGGCCACGATCGCCACCGTCGGACTTGTTGCCGCCGCCGGCGTTGCCGCCAGCTTCGCCACCGGGGCCGAGGTCGCCGAGGTCGCCGGCCAGCTCAGCGTCGAACGCGTCGTCAAACGACACGGCAACGCCATCGGTGGTCGGAGCAACAGCTGTCGCCGTCGATGACGGAGCCGACGAACGCTCGCGGCGCGGGCCACGATCGCGATCGCCACCACGATCGCCACGATCCGAGCGCTCGCCACGGTCCGAACGCTCACCACGGTCACGGTCGCCGCCGCCCGAAGAGGCTGCGCCTTCCGGGATCACGGGGTCCCACGACTCGCCGGGGGTCAGGCTGACCTTGCCCTTTTCGTCGACGTCTTCGACGATGACTTCAATCTCCTGGCCGAGGGTGAGCACGTCTTCAACATTGTTGATGCGCTTGCCCTTGCCGAGCTTGCTGATGTGCACGAGGCCATCGCGACCCGGGAGGATGTTGATGAACGCACCGAACTTGGTGATGTTCACCACGCGACCCTGGTAGCTGGTGCCAACCTCGGCCAGCGGCGGCGAGACAATGGCCTGGATGCGGGCCTTGGCCTCTTCCATGCGCCACGCCTCGACAGCGCCGATGGTGACGATGCCCTGGGCACCGTCGTCGTCGACGGCGATGTCGGCGCCGGTCTCTTGCTGGATGGTGTTGATGACCTTGCCCTTGGGCCCGATGACCTCACCGATCTTGTCCATCGGGATGAAGATGGTGGTGATCTTCGGAGCGGTGGCAGCAACCTCGGCACGAGGCGCTGCGATGCAGGCGTTCATGTTGTCGAGGATGGCCAGACGGGCTTCCTTGGCCTGCTCGAGCGCGGCGGTGAGAACGTCGGCGGGGATGCCTTCGATCTTGGTGTCGAGCTGCAACGCAGTGATCGCATCGGAGGTACCGGCGACCTTGAAGTCCATGTCGCCGAATGCGTCCTCTGCACCGAGGATGTCGGTGAGGGTGGTGTACTTGCCTTCGGCGTACACGAGGCCCATGGCGATACCGGCCACGGGGGCCTTGATCGGCACACCGGCGTCCATCAGGGCCAACGAGCCCGAGCAGACCGAGGCCATGCTGGTGGAACCGTTGGAGGCGAGGACTTCGGCAACCAAGCGCAGCGTGTAGCTGAACTCGTCGAGGCCCGGCAGCACCGGCAGCAGTGCACGGGCGGCGAGCGCACCGTGACCGATTTCGCGGCGCTTGGGCGAGCCCACGCGGCCGGTCTCACCGTTGGCCCACGGGGCCATGTTGTAGTGGAACAGGAAGTACTTGTGCGTCTCCGGGCCCAGCGTGTCGAGCAGCTGGTTCATGCGCGGCATGGCCATGGTGAGGACGTTCATCACCTGGGTCTCGCCACGCTGGAACAGGCCGGTGCCGTGAGCGGTGGGCAGGACGCCCGTCTCGCTGCTGAGCGGACGCAGGTCGCGAGGACCGCGACCGTCGATGCGCAGGCCCTCGTCGACGATGCGCTTGCGCACCAGCTTCTTGGTCAGGCTGCGAACGGCTTCCTTGACTGCCTTTTCCTGACCGGCGAACTCGGCACCTTCGCCACAGAGCTGGGCGAGGGCGTCGGCTGCGGCGGCGTCGGTGGCGGCGTTGCGCTCGGCCTTGCCGGCGATGGCGACTGCCGGCTTGAGGGCCTCGGTGCAGATGCGCTCGACAGCGGCGAAGATCTCCGGGGTGTAGTCGGCGGTGACGGAGTAGGCCATGGGCACGATGGGGCCTTTGGTGGCAACGACGCTGGCAACAAGCTGGCGCTGAAGAGCAATGCTCTCCTTGATCCAGATCTTGCTGGCATCGAGGCCGCGAGCCAAAGCCGACTCGTCGACCTTCGGGGCGCCATTGGCGTAGTACTTGAAGCTGTCGGTGGTGCCACCGGCCTCGACCATCATGATGGCAACGTCGCCGTTGTCCAGCACGCGGCCGGCCACGACCAGCTCGAAGGTGCTGGCAGCACCCTCTTCGTACGTGGGGTGGGGAATCCACTCGCCGGTCTGCGTGTGGGCAACACGAACGGCACCGATGGGGCCGTCGAACGGGATGCCACTGATCATCAGCGAGGCGGAGGCGGCGTTGATGGCCAGCACGTCGTGCGGGTTGGCCATGTCGGCGCCGAGGATGGTGAGCACGACCTGGGTCTCGTTGCGGAAACCGTCCGGGAAGGCGGGGCGCAACGGGCGGTCGGTGAGCCGGCAGGTGAGGATTGCGTCCTCGGTGGGGCGGCCTTCACGACGGAAGAACGAACCCGGGATCTTGCCGGCGGCGTAGGCACGCTCTTCCACGTCGATCGTGAGCGGGAAGAAATCCATGCCCGGCTTCACGTCCTTGGCGGCGTTGGCCGTGGCCAACACAGTGGTGCCGCCCATCGTTGCGAGAACGGCGCCCATGCTCTGCTGAGCAAGCTTGCCTGTCTCGAATGACAGGGTCTTGTCGGTACCGGAAACGGCACCTGATACTCGGATGGCGTCAGCCATAGCGAGCTCCTTTCGACCTCACGCGTCAATATCGCGTGGGTATTTGGAGCGGAGGCCGGTTCCCAGTCGACAATGTCGAGACTCTCAACCTTGTCCA
>JANLPB010000368.1:0-23311 GCA_031366885.1 Ilumatobacteraceae bacterium | reverse complement strand
GGCGTGGCAGCCCTCACTGCCAACAACTCCGAGGACGCCACCGCCAATTTGGCGCCTGCGTTCCAGGAAATGGGCCGAGCCGAGTGGGTGGCCGACCAGATTGCCGACAGCGGCCCCATCATCCTGCAAGACCTGATCGGTACCGACCGCAACATCGTGCTCGATCACACCGCCGCCGACGGTTTCCAGATCTACCTCGCACACCCCGCCGACCGCGACTCGTCGTGTCAGATCGAGCAGGTGAAGCACACCCGCGAGTTCACCGATTGCGAGGGTCGCACGCTGGAACCGCCCGCCCTCTCATTGCCGCCCAAGGGCGTGCGGCCGATCATCAATGGGGACGGCACACTGACCCTCGACCTCACGGCCGACTGAGCGGTACTGGGCGTTACGCCCGAACGGGGATGTTCGCAACGAGACGGTCGGCGAATGTTTCGGCGTGCTCGTCGAGCTTGCTGCGGTGCAGCGCAAGCCCACCGATGACCTCCGCGCCGAGCCGCGACACGGCGGTGTCCAGCTTGTCGAGCGTGGAGCCCGGATTCAGCGCGAACGTGCAGTAGGTGGCGGCCAACTTGCCACGCAGCGCGGGGAGGTGACTGATTGCGCCGATGCCCCAGGGCGCCTGACCGACCACAAACAAGCCGTGCACCCACGTGCCGACGATCACCACATCCGCATTTTGGATGGCAGCCATCTCCAAGTCCTTCATGGGGGTCACGGTGGTGATGCCCCAACCCTCCTGCTGCAGATTGGCGGCAATCAGCTCGCCCGCCTTGCGCGTGTTGCCGGTGAGGCTCTGGAACAGGATGGCTGCCTTCATGACTGCTATTCAAGCACGGCCGCTTGGCACGCCTCGCGTTCGGCGCGACCCTTGCGAATCTTGCGAAGCACACTGACGACGCCAACGGTGAGCGTCAGCCCGATGATGAGGCACAGCGCAACAATGATTCGTTTCGGCAGCGTGCGAGTGCCGAGGAAGATGTAGAGGTCGGGGATGATGAACGCGACCAGTGAGATGAGCGCCCACTTGAATGCCTGACGAAAGTGGTCGTCGATGAAGTTGATGACCATACGAGGGGTCGTGAAGGCATCGACGATGGCTGCGCTGAGGTCCAACGAAAGATAGATCCATGGATTGAGCCCGTAGTCGCCGACAGCGGCCCACACGATGCCCGTGCGGATCAGCGACCAGACCACGACGATGCCAGCCCATGTCCGGCTGAGGTTTTTGCGGCGCTGCAGGGTCTCCGCGCTATGGGCGTGCAAGAGCGGCGGCATTCGTACTATTCAAGCAGGTGTGCCGAGGCCTGTCCCCTCAGCACCCTTACTTCACGGCATCTTCAGAGCTTCTTGAGAGGAGCCCACGCGAGCGAGAGGTGCTTGGTGCCGGCCTCGCGGAAGCGAATGGTGGCCTCCGCGCGGTCGCCTTGGCCGCGGATCTCGATGATCACGCCCTCGCCGAACGCGGGATGCTCGACGTCGTCGCCGATGCGCAGACCGAGGTCTTGTGAGTTCGACTGCGCCGGTTCCCGTCGACCAGCGGCGAGCGCCGCATCAACGACGCGTTCGCGGTGATAGTCGACATCGTCGTCGGGGTCGAAGCTGCTGACCGGAGATCGCTTGTAGGGGGGCGGTGCGCCGCCGCCATAACCGCCGCCTCCACCGCTGCCGCTTCCGCTTCGACCCCGGTAGCTCTGGCGGCCATGAGAACTGCGCCCACCGATGGCGCCCGACTGCTCGATCAACTCCGCTGGAATCTCGTCGAGGAAGCGTGAGGGCGGGCTGTAGTTCGTGGTGCCGAACAGCTGACGGCTCCATGCATGGCTGACGAACAGCTTCTGCTGGGCTCGGGTGATACCGACGTACGCGAGCCGCCGCTCCTCCTCCATCTGGGTCGGCTCCGTCAATGACCGGCTGCTGGGGAAGAGGCCCTCCTCCATCCCGACCAGGAACACCACTGGGTACTCCAGGCCTTTGGCGCTGTGCAACGTCATCAACACCACACGGTCGTCGTCGTCGATCTCGTCGGTGTCCGCGACCAGCGCCACCTGCTCGAGGAACTCGTCGATGCGCGTGAACTCGCGTGCCGAACCGATCATCTCACCGATGTTCTCCAGACGGCCTGCCGCCTCGACCGACCCTTCCATCTCCGCTTCCAGCTCCGCGAGGTAGCCGCTGCCGTCCATCACGGCCTGCAGCAGGTCGCCCGGGCCTGTTTCTTCCTGGGTAGCGAGCAGGCTCATCTCGTCGAGCAGGCGAACGAAGCTCTCCACCCCACGCGCTGCGGGGCCGGTGAGGCCGGCCTCCTGCGCGTGGCGCATTGCCTCGGCGAAGGTGATGCCGTCAGCTTTCGCGAACGCATCGAGTTTGGCGACGCTGCCCTCGCCGACCCCGCGCTTGGGCACGTTCAGGACGCGCTTGACGCTGACCTCGTCGGCCGGGTTGACGACTGCACGCAGGTACGCCATCGCGTCCTTGATCTCACGGCGGTCGTAGAAGCGCGTGCCACCAATCACCTTGTAAGGGATGCCGAAGCGCATGAACGCTTCCTCCAACACTCGGCTTTGCGCGTTGGTTCGGTAGAAGGCCGCCATCTCCTTCCACATTGCGTGGGATTCGCGCTGCACCGACTGCATCGTGCGCGCCACGAACGTGGCCTCATCGCCCTCGTCCTCGGCGTGGTACCGCATGATTCGGTCACCGCCACCCTTCTCGCTCCACAGATGCTTCTCCTTGCGATCCGGGTTGTTGCGAATGACGGCGTTGGCCGCGTCGAGGATGGTCTGTGTGCTGCGGTAGTTCTGATCGAGGATGATGGTGGTGACGTCATCGAACGCCTCCTCAAACTGCAAGATGTTCCTTACGTCCGCGCCCCGCCAACCGTAGACCGACTGGTCCCCGTCGCCGACGATGGTCATCTGACCACTGTGCGCAGCCAGCGAGAGGGCGATTTCGTTCTGGGCCATGTTGGTGTCTTGGTATTCGTCGACCAGCACGTGTTGGAAGCGCTGCTGATAATGAGCCAGCACCTGGGGGTGTTCACGGAACAGCTGCACGGTTTTCATCAGCAGGTCGTCGAAGTCCATGGCGCCGGCCTTGGCCAGGCGAGCCTGGTAGTCGACGTAGACCTCGGCGTGTTTGCGAGTGAAGGGGTTGTCGGCCTTGACGAGCGCCTCGGCCGGGGTGACCAGTTCGTTCTTCCAGATGCTGATCTGCCCGTGCACTGCCCGCGGCGGAAAGCGCTTGGCGTCCAGCCCAAGGTCGCGGATCACGTAGCCGGCCAGTCGCTGCGCATCGGACTGGTCGTAGATGCTGAACGTGCGCGGGTACCCCAGCGCATCCCCATGCGCACGCAAGATCCGCACGCAGGCGCTGTGGAACGTGCACACCCACATCGCCTTCACCATCGGCCCCACCAGCGCCGCGACCCGATGCTTCATCTCGTCGGCGGCCTTGTTGGTGAACGTGATCGCCAAGATCGACGAAGGCGGCACACCATCGTGAATCAGGTGCGCGATGCGATGCGTGAGCACCCGCGTCTTGCCCGACCCTGCGCCCGCAACCACGAGCAGCGGCCCGCCACGATGCACCACCGCATCAAGCTGATCAGGGTTCAACGACGCCAGATCCAACGGGTCGATATCGAACAAGGATCGGTCGCTCATGGTTCGACCATTCTACGGACGCGGTGCCACCACGGTGGCGGGCCGTCAGGCCGCACGGCGGCCGGGTGGCCCGGTGTTGTGGACGGTGCTGTCGGGTAATCGAAGTGTCAGTGTGCGGCCGGGCCCAGGTGTGATGACCCACCCGTCGCGGTGGACCAGAGTGTGATGATGCACACATAACGGCAGAAGATTCTCGAGGTCGGTGCGGCCTCCGTGGCGCCACCACACGATGTGATGGATCTTGCACCGATCAAACGATGTGCCGCACCCAGGAATCCCGCAGGTGGCATACAACGCTCGCAGCGCACGCCGCTGAGCACGGTTCGCGAGCCGTGTGGTGCGCCCGAGGTTCAGTTCGCCCGGTGCGTAGAGCACGACTCCGTTGCGCACGATCACGGGATGCGCATCACTGTCACCGAACGGTTCGATGAGCACCGACCACGGGATCTCCACAGGCAGCCCCCAATCAACCCGCGGTCGCCGAACATCGGGTTTCGTGTCGTGCGGCGGCTCAGCCGAATCGGGAGCGTCTGTCGACTCTTGATCGACGTCGACCTCGATGACCACCACGAACTCGGGTCGACCCGCACGCTGCGCGACACCACCGTCCTCGATGATCCGCGTCAACGCGCACGCCGCCAGGAACTCGCTCTTCGCTTGCGGATCTGTCGGGCACCCCTCGGGCACCGACTCCGCGAACGCGGCCTCGATCTCGGCCTGCAACCGAGCGTTGAACCGCACACCGGTCAACGGATCGAACCTGCCCGACAGACACCACATCCCATCGGCATCAGTCCACCGGCGCAACCGTGCCGCTTTCTCTTGCCGCTCGAACCGTTCCTTCCCGTCATCGGCGCGTAGCGACTCCGCCTCGCGTTTCAACCGCTTACGAAAGTCCGACACCGACCCGTGCGTGGCCACCCCAACCAACACCCGAAACGCCTCGTGCTGCGAACCACGCCCAGCCTCCGCAATTGCCAGCTCAGGAAACGACGCACACCCGGCAAGACGAGACGACAGATCTGCCTCCGCAGACGCCAACCACGAGCGAACCACGGTGATCGACCGAAGGCCACCTTCCAGTGCAACGCGATCCGCGGACGAATCAGCGCGCACCGCCCAAACGCCCAGAACTCGATCGATCACCGCCGTGATACCCATACGAACAACCGTACTCAATGGGTATGACAGAGTACTTTTGGTGCGCTGACCATACGAGACTTCGAGGTAGACCTAGCTACCAGGGAAATGGGCCGGTGAGTTCGTAGACGATTCCCTGGGTCGCACTGATTGCTCGCTGAGACCCGACGTACACGCGTCGGCCGTCGGGCGAGACGTTCACTCCGGTGAGCTCGCTGCCCGATTGGCCCGTCAGCCGTGCAACCACAGATGACCGGCCGCTCAGTTCAACCGCCACCAGCTCCATGTTGCCACCGTCCTCGCACACCAGCAGATCGTGTCCGGGCGTCACCGCGATGTTGTCGACGCCCGCCAATACCGAGCCTGGCGAAGGTTGGTACAGCACGTCCATGCGCTCGTCGACCACGTCGTAGCGCCACACGCGGTTGTCGCCCTTGGTCGTCAAGAAGACCAGTCGACCGTCCATGATGCACAACCCCTCACCGCCCTTGAACGGGGTCGCTGCGACCTGAGCGCGACACTGCACCGCCGCCGCCGAAGGATCGGGAATTTGAAGCCACTTCACCGCGCCCCCGTCGTCGACCACAGCTGCTTCAAGCATCCCACCAGCAAGACTCGAGTCCGCATAGCGATAGCGATAGAACAACCCGTCAGGCTCGTCCTCCGATAGATAGATCACTCGTCGCACCCCGTCGACTGCCGCCGCCTCATGCGCAAACCGCCCCATTGAAACGTGCTGCGTTGACGAGCGCACTCCGGTCGGGTCCACTTCCCACACAGTGCCGTGGTCGACCTCCTCACAGGCCAGCCATGTGCCCCACGGGGTCACCCCACCAGCACACGCCCGGTTCAGCCCGGTCAACACACCCGCCGCGGCAGCCACGGCGCCGTTCGGCGCGAACCGCAGCGCCGCCACACCTCCGCCGCCCTTCGGTGACTCACCATTCCAGAGCAGCCACCAACCACCGTCCGAGCTGGGCACAATTCCGGCACCGTCAGGACTGTTGAGAAACGTGTACGTCGTCCCCGGCACGGCCTGACCGCTCTGCGCAATCACGCGGCTGCTAAAGCCCGGGGGTAGCAAGAAGCCATTCCCATCGGGCACCATTGCAAGATCGGGGAACCGGGGAAGTCGCATTGCAGGCGCCCCACCCGCGACTGGCCCAGCCACGGCGCCGGAGATTGCAGCTCGCGCAGTGCCGAAAGCCGCCGCCAATAGAGCGGCACCGATTCCGAGCACAGAACGGCGGGAGTACGAGACGGACACTCCGGCGAGCATACGAGCGGCGGTAGTCTCGCAGCGATGATCGCCAAGGCCCGGCTGCTGCTGTTCGCGGCCATTGGCGGGGCGTTGACGGGGTTGATCTCGTTCGCGTTCCTGCGCAGCCTCGACTGGACGACGAGGACTCGAATTGCTCACGGTTGGTTGGTGTGGTTGTTGCCTGCGGTGGGGCTGCTGGTCGGCGGGATGTACCACTACCTCGGCGGGCGGGCGAAGGGTGGCACGCCGGCGGTCATCGAGCAGGGTCACCTCTTCACCCACGGCGTGCCAGCGCGCATGGCGCCGATGGTGTTCGGCGGGTCGATCGCCGGCCACCTCGTGGGCGCCTCGGTTGGTCGCGAGGGTGCGGCGCTGCAGATGGCTGGCTCGGTCACCGACACTGCGGCCCGCGCGGCACGACTCTCCGCCGACGAACGGCGGCTCCTGATCGCGGCGTCACTTGCGGGCGGCTGGGGCGCGGTCTTCGGCGTGCCATTCACCGGCATCATGTTCACCCTCCAGGTCACCCGCCGCCATCGCTGGCAAGCGTTGCTGCCGGCGATCGTCTCCGCATTGACGGGCAAGGTTGTGGTCGACAGCCTGGGCTATCAGATGGCGAATCGGCCGCGCATCGACGCCCCAGAGTGGACGCTCGGCCTGCCCTTCAAGCTGCTGATCGCAGGCGTCACGTTCGGACTGTCCGCGCGACTCTTCGTGCGGCTATTGAAGTTCGTGCGCGCATCCATGGCGCACTGGCTTCGCTGGCCACCAGCGCGCACCGTCGTTGGTGGCTGTGCAACATTGGCGCTGATGGTGCTGGTGGGCCGCGACTACCTGGGCCTTTCGACGCAACTTCTCAGCGATGCCTTCTCCGGCGCCCACGTCGACTGGTGGGTACCGCTCCTGAAAATGCTGTTCACCGCCATCGCACTCGGTACGGGCTTCGTCGGCGGCGACGTCGCCCCCCTACTGGTCATCGGCGCCACGGTCGGCGGGGCCATCGCGCCGGGCCTGCACCTGCCGTCGCCGCTGCTCGCTACCACCGGTTCCGCCGCTGCGTACGCGTCTGCCGCCACGGTGATGCTCACGGGGGTCGTCCTCACCGTCGAACAGTTCGGCTGGAACACGCTGCTACCCGCCGTCATCATTGCTGCCGCCGCGAGAATTGCAGCCGGTACACCGGGCCTGTACATCGCGCACCACTAGCGAGCGGTCGCCGTTAGGGTCGACCCGATGGACGTGATGTCGGCGAGTGATCGCGACCGGAGAGCTTCGATGGTGCGCATGAAGCGGCTCGCGCTTGGGCTGCTGGTCTTCGTCACTGCCGTGTTCCTTTTGGCGAAGTGGCAGGAGCCGAACCACGGCTGGCTGGGTTACATCCGCGCCTTCTCCGAGGCGGCGATGATCGGCGCGCTCGCCGACTGGTTTGCGGTCACGGCACTGTTCCGGCACCCACTGGGCATTCCGATCCCGCACACCGCCATCATCCCTCACCGCAAGGACCAGATCGGTGAGTCCCTGGGTGAGTTCGTCCAGGAAAACTTCCTCACGCGCGAGGTGCTGGATGAGCGGCTACACAACGCTCATGTTGGCCAGCGGTTGGGCACATGGCTGAGCGATCCGGGCAACGCCACCAAGGCGGGCGAGGGCGTGGCCGACACGCTCCGCGGCAGTCTGGAAGTGCTCGACGATCGTGATGTCAGCAACGCGCTCGAAGGCCTGATCGAGCGCAAGATCCGCACCACTCCTGTTGCCCCACTGATGGGTCGCGCGTTCGACGTGGCTATGGATGGCGGCCACCATCAACGATTGCTCGACGCAGTGCTCACCGGCCTGGCCGGCTTCTTGGACGACAACCGAACCACCTTTCGCGCACGACTGGAGCAGGAGTCACCCTGGTGGGTACCGGAGAAGTTCGACGATCGCATCTTCGAGAAGATCTACACCGCAGTCCACAGTTTCATCGCCGACGTCGGCAGCGACACCAAGCACGAAGTGCGCCACGCGATCGATCAGCGGGTGATCGCGTTTGCCGCCCGCCTGCGCGCCGACCCGGAACTGATGGCGAAGGGCGAAGATCTGAAGAACGAGTTGCTGGCGCATCGCGATGTGCGGGCCTGGCTGCAGTCGCTGTGGGGCGAGGTGAAGAAGTCCACGCTCGTCGCCACCGACGACCCGAACAGCGAGCTACGGCAGCGCATCGACAGGTCACTGGTCAACCTCGGAGAGCGACTCCGCGACTCGCCCGAGCTCCAGCAGAAGGTCGACTCCTGGGTACAACGCGCCGCGGGCTACGTAGTGGACCACTACCGCGGCGAAGTTGCCGAGATCATCAGCTCCACCGTGCAGAAGTGGGACGGTAAAGCAACCGCGGAACGTCTGGAACTGCAAGTCGGTCGCGATCTACAGTTCATCCGCATCAACGGCACCATCGTCGGCGGGCTCGCAGGACTCACGATCTACATCGTCTCCAAGTTCGTCTTCTAGCGGCCGGCGGCACGCAGCCGGGCCACCGCGTCGGGAGCCATGACGTCGACCACCACTGCTACCGGCTTCTTCGGGCCGGTGACGGCCTTCAACGCGCTGCCGCCGGAAGCCGACGCGGGCAGACCGGTGGTCAGCACGCCGAAGCGGGCAGACGGGTCGGCCTCGCGCACGATCGCGCCCTTCGCGATCGCCCGCCACAGCAGCTCGACCCGTTGCGCGCCCGGCCGATTCGTCGTACGCCCGCCAACGACTTCGAACCACCAGCGGCGACCTTTCGCGTCCACAGCAGACAACGTTGGCTGCACGCCGACCAGCACCTTGGCGTCGTCACTGATGTCGGTGAAGCCAGCATCGGACAGTAGCGACTTCGCCAAATCCTTCGCTGCCCAACCGCCGACCATCGGATCAGTCACGCGCCCCGAGCCAGCCGTGAGCTGCACTTGCGGAGCCGCGGACTCGACGCCAATGCGGGTCATCGCCGCGGCTGCATACGCGGCATCGGTGTCGTATCCGATGAAGTGGCGACCCGTGCGAACTGCGGCAACGCCGGTCGTGCCCGAACCCATGAACGGGTCGAGCACCAACTCACCTTCATATGTGTTCATGTGGATCAGACGCTCGGGCAATGCAATCGGAAACGGCGCTGGATGGCCGACCCGGGCCGCGCTCTCCGGCGGGATCTCCCAGACGTCGACAGTCGCTTCCATGAACTCATCGCGACTCATAGTGCTCACCGACGGCAAGCCGCGACGAGAGCGTTCCTTCGCATCGAGCGCTCGATCGAAGCGCCCCTTGGAGGCGATGATCACCCGCTCGCTGAGGTCGCGCAGCACCGGGTTACCCGGCCGCTGAAAGCTGCCCCACGCACAGTTCCCCGCCGCGCCGCGCTGCTTCACCCACACCACTTCGCCGCGCAACAACAGGCGCAGCTCGTCCTGCAAAATCGTCGTCACGTCAGCGGCCAATGAGCGGTACGGGCGACGCCCAAGGTTGGCGACATTCACCGCGATGCGGCCGCCAGGTTGCAGCACACGTACGCACTCGGCGAAGACGTCGCGCAGCATCACCAAGTACTCGACGTAATTGGCGGGAATGTGACCCTCACCCAACGCTTCCTCGTACGCCTTGCCCGCGAAGTACGGCGGCGACGTCACGACGAGCGCGACCGAGTTGTCAGACACATCGCGCATGTCTCGCGCATCACCAACGATGATGCGATCGACCACCTCGGTGCTGCCAATCGTCGCGTCGGCGGAGATCTCCGGTGCCTGAAAGCGCTCGTAGAACGGCGACGAATCGTGGCCCTCTCGCTTGCCGACCCCGAACGCCGACGTCCGGGTGCCTCCCTTTCGGGTCACGCGGGGTTCTCCTGCGCGGCAGCGCGCTGCATCCGCTCGACAGGCAGGTGGCGCATGTCTTCGTGCGTAAGGATCCAGAAGCGCTCGGTGAGGATCGCGTCGAGTACCTGCGCTGCGATGCCGTCCGGATCGACTCCGTTCTCGACACCGTCCACCAGCATCTGCTCGATGAGTTGGCCCATAGTGCTGCTTGTCGGCGGCGGTTCCGCGCCGAGGCGATCCTGCCACTGCGGACTGACCATCAAGTTGGTCTTCACGAACCCCGGGCACAGCACGCTGACGCCCACTGGCGAGCCGGTTGCTCTCAGCTCCAGGAACAGCCCTTCCGTGATCGCCACAACGGCGGTCTTGGTCGCGTTGTACGCGGCAGCGCCCGGCAGCGCAAGCAGCCCGGCCATCGACGCGGTATTGACGATGTGACCTTCGCCCTGGTCCTGCATGATCGGCAGGAACGCCCGAATGCCGTGAATCACCCCGTAGAGATTGATTCCGATCACCCAGTCCCACGACGACATCGGACCATTCCACGGGTCGCCCTTGCCACCGATGCCGGCGTTGTTGCACAGCACATGCGCGCCACCGAACCGATCGAGCGTGGCCTGCGCGAGGGCGTGGACGTTCGCCTCCAGAGACGTGTCGCACACGATGGGAAGCACCTCCGCGCCGCCTTCAGTGAGCTCGGCCTCAACTGCACGCATGGCGACCTCATCGACGTCAGCCAGTACCACCTTCATTCCCTGTGCAGCAAAGGCGTGCGCCAGCGACCGGCCAATCCCGCTGCCTCCGCCAGTAATGACCGCGACTTTGCCGCTCAGGTTCTTCACGCGGCCACGTTACGCGACCCCCGCGCGCGCCCGCGCGATACGCGATTGGGAAGCGGGCTAGGCCATGCCTTTGCCGAAGTCGCATGTGCGCCACTTCTCGGGGGTGAGGCGCACGAGCACAGTGTCGGCGGTGCTGGGGTTGTTGTCGGCGTACCACTGCCCCAGCTCGGGGCCGAGGTAACGGGTCGCCATCGCCAAGTTGTCGCGAGACTCGCTGGCCACCACCACGGGACCCTCCACGCTGACGTAGCTGTACGGCGGTGCCTCGGTCTGCACCGTCATCGTGGCCCGACCAGCGGCGCGCAGCAGGCGCGCCTTCAACGACGTGCCGCTCATCCCGATCAACACCACACCGTTCTCCCACTGGTACCAGATGGGCAGGGCCAACGGGCCGTGACCCGGGTGGTCGATGGCCAGCACACCTACACGTACGGCAGCCAAAAACTCGCTGCGCTCGGCCTCGGTCATATTCAGGTCAGTCATGGCCGAAGTGTGTCAGGAAATCGGGACCGTTTGATTCGCGCGAGTCTTTGCCATGGAGATCGAACAGGAACTCAGCCGCTTCTACGATCCCGACGCAGCGCCCGGTGAGCGGTGGTGCATCGTCCTGCGCCACGCCGACGACGAGACGCGGGAGGAGTGGTACCTCGAGAAGCGCCTCGCCTACCGCGACCGCCATCTGGGCGACATCGTGGTGCCACGCGACAAGCGCACATTCACAACAGACCTCACGTCCGTCCCGCAGATGTTCACGTGGCTGGTGCCGCGCACCGGCACTCATCTTGCGGCCGCTCTGGTGCACGACGCACTCACTCCCCCCTTCAGCCAGGACGACGAACCCGACTGGGTCGTGCCACCCAACGCAGTCACGCAACTGGAGGCCGACCGCGTCTTTCGCGACGCGATGGCTGACCTGGGAACGCCGCTGATCCGGCGCTGGATGGTGTGGAGCGCGGTCAGTATTCCTACCGCGTGGGGCGTCTCCAAGCTGCGGGCCGTGCTCGGCTACCTCAGCCTCGTCGCGATCGCCGTCCTCGGTTGGTTCGCCACCCTCGACCTCTTCGACCAGGGCGAGTGGCTGCCGTGGATGGGCCAACAACGGTGGTACGTAGAACTGGCCACCGGCGGGCTCGGCGCCGTCGCGATTCCGCTGGTTCTGAGCGTGCTGTGGCCCAGCGGTCTTCGCAAGGCGGGCGCGATCGTCGGCGTCGCGCTCGCGGCGCTACTCCACGTCACCATCGCTGTGGGAGCGGTGACGTTCGTCTACCAGTTCGCCGAGTATCGGCTGGGCGTGTGGGCGCCGCCGAACCGTTGGTTGAAGATGCTGCTCACGATCGTGGCCGCGGCCGCGACGGTGCTCACCTACTGGATGTTCCGCCACTACGAAGGCTGACGACCGACTACTCCGGACGGCCGTCGATCTCGGCGAGAACCTGCCCGATGATCTTGGTCGCGGTGTGCGTCTGCAGTTGGTCGCCACCCTCGGCCTCGACCACCTCGTTGGCGAACGCCTGGATCGAGGGGGTTCCACCGACGAGCACATGACGCAGCGCCTCGGCGCTCGCGTCGGCGTCATCAAGGGCGTCGACGGCATCGGCGACGTGCTTGGGGTCTTCGGCAACCGCATGGACGACAGCCATCGCTTCTTCACGGCCGGACGCGGTGGAGACCGCCTCGCCACGGTCGGGATGCTGCTGCGTATCCCAGGCTGCAAGGGCTTCGATGTAGCCACCCTCACCCGGGCGAATGGTCAGAGAGGTCGGGCCATCGGCCGGCGGGGCGTCGCCAGTGCCATCGACTCCCTCGACTACGGGAACGGGGGGCACGGGCACCGTGAGCGAACCGTCGTCGTTGCGGGTGATTTCCATGCTGATATCCATAGCCCCTAGTACCCGGTGTCGCCGCCAGGTAGACCTCGGATTCGGCCCGCTCGCTAGGGTGAGCAGCAATGTCGTACCGGTACCTGTGGACTCCGTTGCAGCTGGGGCCGGTGACGGCGCGCAACCGCATCGTGTTCAGCGCGCACCTCACCAACTACGCGCGTGACGGCAAGCCGACCGAGCAGCACGCCGCCTACTACGCGGCCCGCGCCGCAGGCGGCGCTGGCCTGATCATCACCGAAGAGCACAGCACGCACCCCACTGACTGGCCCTACGAAAAGCTGATCCACGGCTTCCACCGCGACGTGATTCCGGGCTACCGAGCAATCACCGACGCAGTCCACCGCCACCGAGTGCCGATCTTCGCCCAGATCAATCACAACGGCGGTCAGGCCAGCAGCATGTACTCCCGCCTGCCCGTGTGGGCGCCGTCGGCAGTCGCCGACCCGCTGTTCCGCGAGGTACCCAAGGCCGTCACTCACGCGGAGATCGACGAGATCGTCGCCGGCTACGCACTCGTCGCCGAACACTGTGCGGAGGGCGGGTTCGATGGCATCGAATTGCAGTGCAGTCACAGCTCGATCGTGCGCGGTTTCCTCAGCCAGGCCACCAACAAACGCACGGACGGGTTCGGCGGCAGCATCGAGAACCGCGCTCGCCTGCTCGTCGAGATCGTCGCGGCTGTACGCAGGGTGATCGGCACTCGTCTTGCGCTCGGCGTGCGGCTATGTGGCGACGAACTGATCGAGGGCGGCACCACCATCGACGACGCAGTGCGCATCGCTCAGATTGCTGAGGCAACCGGCCAGGTCGACTACATCAATACGTCGATCGGCGTCGCCACCGCCAGCCTGTTCATGATCGAAGCGAGCATGCACATCCCGCCTGGCTACGCGATGTTCATCCCGTCCGCATTCCGCAAGGCAGTCGATCTGCCCGTTGTTGGCGTCGGCCGGTTCAAGGACCCGCTGCAGGCCGAGCGTGCGCTCGCAGACGGCCATTGCGACCTCGTCGGCGTGGTGCGCGGACAGATCGCCGACCCCGACTTCGCCGCCAAGGCCCGCGCTGGCGCCACCGACGAGATTCGGCTGTGCCTCTCCTGCAACCAGGAGTGCGTCGGCCGTATGGGTCTCAATCGTTGGCTGGGCTGCATCGAGAATCCGCGCACTGGTCGCGAAGCAGAGCCACTGGTCGGCATCACTCGCAAACCGAAGAAGGTGCTGGTCGTCGGTGCCGGTCCGGCCGGCTTGCAGGCCGCCATCTCTGCCGCACGCGCTGGCCACCAGGTAACGGTCTGCGAAAGGGAAGCGCAGGCGGGCGGCCAGGTTCGCCTCGCCGCCAGCGTGCCCAACCGTGCCGAGTTCGGCGACCTGATCCGCAACCAACTCACGGAGTGCGCCCGCCTCGGCGTTGCCATCGAATACGGCGTCGGTGTGTGGCCCGGCCTGATCGAGGAGCGCAAGCCCGACAGCGTCATTGTCGCCATGGGCGCCGAGCCCAGCCGCCCGTGGTGGGTTGCCGCAGATGCGGTCCAGGTAGCCGACGTGCGGGAAGTACTCGACGGTTCAGCTGAACCGTTCGGTCACGTCGTCGTCGTCGACGAGATCGGTTTCCACCACGCCACCTCCGTTGCGGAGCTCCTTGCGGATCGGGGCTGCACCGTCGAAATCGTGACCCCGGGCATGGTCGTCGGGCAGGACTTGGGCATCACGCTGGACATGGAGAACTGGTGGATGCGCGCCGGCGCGAAGGGCATCGTGCAGACCACCGACTTGGTGCCGATGGCTTTCGCCGGCGGCGAACTGACCCTTTTGCACCACCCCACCGGCACCAATCAGACCCGCCACCCGGACTGGGTGGTCCTGGCCGTGCCGCCGAGCCCAGTCGAGTGGCTCTACAACGACCTGAAAGCAGCCGGCGCCAACGTGCAACGAGTCGGCGACTGCCTCGCCCCACGAAGGGCCCACGCCGCCGTAGTAGACGGCGAACGAGCCGGCGCCCTCGTCTAGCTATGTGAATGTCTCGCTATGTGAACGTCTCGCTATGTGAACGTCTCGCTGGGCGAACCGGCCTTCATCGGGCAGACTGTCGGACGTGGTTACTCCCCTTGTTGCCGTGGTGATGGGTTCGGCCAGTGATTGGCCGACGATGAGCAAGGCCGTCGACGTGCTGACCGAGTTCGGCATCGCCCACGAGACGCAGGTGCTCTCCGCGCACCGCATGCCCGACGAGATGTTCGCCTTCGCGCAGGCGGCTGGCAACCGCGGCCTGCGGGCCATCATCGCCGGAGCCGGCGGGGCCGCACACCTGCCCGGCATGCTCGCCTCCAAGACCACCGTTCCAGTGCTCGGCGTGCCCGTCGCCAGCCGTCACCTCAACGGCGTCGACAGCTTGCACTCCATCGTGCAGATGCCCGCTGGCGTACCCGTCGCCACCTTCGCCATCGGCGAGGCCGGCGCCATCAACGCCGCGCTCTTCGCCGTTGCCATGCTCGCCGCCACCAACCCAACGCTCGCGACTGCACTCAACGAGTACCGCCGGCGAATGCACGACACCGCCGCCGCCAGCCAACTCCCACCGCCCGCATGACGGACAGCACCGACGCTCCCGACAACCAGATGATCAAGCCACCTGCGATGCTGGGCATTCTTGGCGGCGGTCAGCTGGGCCGCTACTTCGTGATGGCGGCACGCACGATGGGATACCGCACCACCGTCCTCGAACCCGACCCAGGCTCGCCCGCGGGCAAGGTGGCCGACGTGCACATCGTTGCCGCCTACGACGACCCCGCGGCGCTCGACCAACTGGCCGCCACCTGCGCGGTCGTCACCACCGAGTTCGAGAACGCGCCCGCGGCCGCGATGGAGCGGCTGGCCGCCCACATCCCCGTGCGCCCGTCTCCAGCCGCGATCGCAATCACGCAGGATCGCGTGGCCGAAAAGCAGTTCCTCGTCGACATCGGCGTCGCGGTTGCGCCATACATGCTGGTCGACACCGATGACGACATTGAAGCGGCCGCCAGCTTCACCTTCCCTGCGATTCTCAAAACGGCGCGGCTGGGTTACGACGGCAAGGGGCAGGTCCGCTGCCCGTCCTACGCCGACCTCGCCTCAGCGTGGGCGGAACTGAAGAGCGTGCCATGCGTGCTGGAGCAGCGGATGAACCTCACCCGCGAACTGTCGGTGGTGCTCGCCCGCCGAGCCGACGGCGTCACCGCCTGCTACCCGGTGTCACAGAACCAGCACGTGCACGGCATTCTCGACGTCAGCTATTGCCCCGCCAACCTGCCCGGCACGGGCCACGCCGACGCCGCCGAGCTGTGCACCTACATCGCCGAAGAACTCGACTTCGTCGGCGTCATGGCGGTGGAGATGTTCGTGGTCGGTCCCGACGTGTTGGTCAACGAGTTGGCGCCGCGTCCACACAACAGTGGCCACTACACACTCGACGCGTGCCTGAGCTCACAGTTCGACCAGCAGGTGCGGGCAATCTGCGGCCTGGCCCTCGGCGAGACCAAGCTGGTCGTGCCAGGCGTGGCGATGGTCAACCTGCTGGGCGATATGTGGGCCGACGGCGAGCCCAAGTGGGAGAAGGCTTTGGTTCACAAGGCCGCACGCCTTCACCTCTATGGCAAGGCGGAGGCTCGACCGGGCCGCAAGATGGGGCACCTCACCGTGACCACTGGGACCGCGATGGGCGCCACCAGTCTGGCGCGTCGAATTCGCAAGCAATTGACCACCGGGTAGCCTGCCGCGCATGACTGCACAGGCGGCCCTCATCGGTGGCGCGTTCAGTTGGATCAGCGATTTCACCGACCGTCTTGCCGACTGGGCTGGCAATTGGTGGTTCCTCGCCGTGATCTTCATCATCGCCCTTCTCGACTCGGTGATTCCGATCGTGCCCAGCGAGACAACCGTCATCATCGGCGGCGTTGCCGTCGCCACCGGCGATGCCCCCTACCCATTGCTTGCCGTCATTGCGGCAGGCGCGGCCGGCGCGTTCATCGGCGACAACATGGCCTACACCATCGGCTATCACTGGTCGGCCGCCTTCGAACGTCGCGCCGAACGCAAGCCGAAGTTCGCCGCCAAACTCACCTGGGCGCGAGCGCAAATCCACGAACGCGGCAGTCTGCTGCTCATCACCGCACGCTTCATTCCGGGTGGCCGCACCGCGCTCACGCTGGCCAGCGGCATCACTCGTCAACCGCGTACATGGTTCGTGAAGTGGACCCTGATCGCCGCCGCCATCTGGGCCACCTACGCCGCGGGTCTGGCTCGCTTGGTCGGCGAACCATTCGCGGACGACCACACCAAAGCGTTCTGGATTGCATTCGGTACCGCGTTGGGCATCAACGTGCTGATCGAGGCCGTGCGCCACTTCCGCTCGAAGCACGAGCCGGATCTACCAGCGGTGTCAGAACCGAGCTGACCAGCCGAGCGACAAAGGTCGGGCCAGTCGCCTGGCGACTGATGAAACGCCGGTAGAACAGCGGTCCGACCAACTGGCCGATGAGCACCTCGAGATCGACGTCATGTGGAAGCGTGCCGTCACTGACCGCGCCTCGTAGCCGTTCGCTGAGGAGCTGACGCCGCTGAACACCGACGTCATGCATCATCGCCGCGAACGACTCGCTCCGCTCTGCGCCGTCGACCGCGGTGGACAACAGAGCGCCAAAATCACTGTCGCGCAGCACCGTGTTGAGACCTGTGCAGAACGAGGCGATATCGGCGACCAGGTCGACGGTGTACGCCACGGGCACATGGCAGCCCACGGAGTTCACCGCCGACAGGTGCAGCTCGTCTCGGTCTGCGAACTGACGGTAGATGGTGGTTTTTGCGACGCCCGAGCGCGCGGCCGCGGCCTCGATTGTGAGGCCCGACAGCCCGTCCTCGCGAAGGAGCTCGACCGCCGCGGCCAACACCCGCGCGCGCGACTTGGTACGGCGCGGGTCCTCGTGCACCGCGGCCGACAACATCTCAGTGACCCGCACCGTGCTCACCGGAATCCGGCAGGCGACGGTACATCACCGCCGCACCAATCGCAACAACGACCGCCGACAGCCGCAACGCGACGTGCATGCCGTCGACGAATGCCTGCTGTACCGCGGTGCGCAGGGCGTCACCCGCCTGTGGGTCGAGCGACGCGCTGATGCCCAACGCCTTCGCGATGTTGTCGCTGGCGAGTTCCTGCAACTCGGCGGGCAGTTGTGCAAGCGACGAGCCGACGTTGCTGCGATAAATGCTGTTCAGCACACTTCCGATGACGGCGATGCCCACAGCGCCACCAACCTCACGGGTGGTGTCGTTGACCGCCGAGCCCACACCAGCCTTGTCCAACGGCACGCTCTGCACGATGCCGCTGCTCAGCGATGGCATCGACGAGGCGACGCCATACGCAGCGAAGATCAAGCACACTGCGACGAACCAGTACGCCGTGTGCAGCGACACGGTGGAGAGCAGCAGTAGGCCGACCACCAGCGAAACCATGCCGCCGGCGACTGCCTTTTTCGCCCCGAGTCGTTGTGAGATCAGTGGTGCTCGTGGCGATACCGCGATCATCGTGATGGCAAACGGCAGACCGCGCAGACCGGCCCCCAACGGCGAATAGCCCTTCACGTATTGCAGGTACTGCGTGAGGAGGAAGAACATCGAGAACATCGCGAAGAACGTCACGGTGATGCCCATGCTGCCCATGGCAAACCGGCGATTGTTGAAGAACTTCATGTCCAGCATCGGCTCGGTGGTGCGCTGCTCATAGAGCACGAAGCCAACCAGGCAGACAACTGCGACCACGAAGCCCCCAACGACCAGCGGGTCGGTCCACCCGCGCTCGGGGCCTTCGATGATGGCCGCCAACAGCGCCGCGAAACCCGTGATCGAAAGCGCAGCACCGCGGAAGTCCAGCGCGTGAGCTACTGCCTCGCGTGAGTTCGGCGCCAGAATGGCCGAGGCGACAAACGCAATTGCGGCGATCGGGGCTGCCACCAGGAACACCGACCCGTACCAGAAGTGTCCGACCAGCAGGCCACCGAGAATCGGACCGATCGCACCACCGGCACCGGCGAAACCGGACCACATCGCGATTGCCTTCGCTCGCTCACGGCGAGGGAAGCACGACTGCAGCAAGCTGAGTGTGGAGGGCATGATCAACGCCGCACCGATGCCCATCACGGCCCGACAGGCGATCAGAGCGTTGGCGTTGGTCATGAAGGCACAGACCGCGGAGGCCACCGCAAAGATGACCAAGCCGATCAGCAGCGCGCCTTTGCGACCGAACCGATCACCCAGGGCGCCAGCGGGCAGCAGCAGAGCTGCGAAGACCAAGGCGTAGGCATCGACGATCCACAGGATCTGCGTGTCGCTGGGCCGCAGTTCGGAGCCGGCGAGCGCCGGGATGGCGACGTTCACGGAGCTGACCGTGGCCACGATCAGGACCAGACTGAGGCACATCGTGGCCAAGATGGCCCATCGGCGGTGGTAGATCTTCGGGTCGATTCCGTCGAGATCCTCGACGGTGGCTATCACAACGCCCATTTATGTCCTCCAGTTTCGCTACGGGAGCGTATCGAAATTGGATTCGGACTCCACCGGTAGATTTTGACCGTGCAGCTTCACCTCGCGCAGCTCAACGTCGCCACCCTCCGCCAGCCGATCGATCACCCCGACACCGCTGCGTTCGCCGATGGACTCGCCCCGGTGAACGCTCTCGGCGAGTCATCAGCGGGCTTCGTATGGCGACTGCAAGACGACGCCGGTGACGCGACCGCCATCCGCATCTTCGACAACCCACTCACCATTCCCAACCTCACGGTCTGGGAGAGCCTTTCGGCGCTTCGCGACTTCGCCTACCGCGGCCTGCACCGCGACTTCTTCCGCAAGCGCGCCGAATGGTTCGAGCCCGGCTCAGTGACCGCAATGTGGTGGATACCCGCCGGCACCACCCCCACCGTCGACGACGCAAAGGTCCGTCTTGCGTTCATCGAGCGCTTCGGTCCTTCGCCATTCGCGTTCCAAATGGGCCAGCAGTTCGCCCCTCTGGTCGTCGTTCGTCGCGACCTCGATCATCCCGACGTCGCACCGATGATCGAGCAGTTGAATCGTGAACTGATCGACACCGAGCCCGAGGGTGGCAGATGCTTCCACTCGCTCTCGCACGAGGAAGTGCAAGACGGTGGTGCCTTCTATGTTGCCTACCTCGACGGCGCGCCGGTGGCCTGTGGCGCCTACCGCCGAATCGATGGCACACCCGGCGCCGCCGAGGTGAAGCGCATGTGGGCGCACCCCGACAGCCGCGGCAGCAAGCTGGGTGCGGCCATCCTGACCACCATCATCCAGGCTGCGATCGCAGACGGTTACGACGAGCTGAAGCTGGAAACCGGCGAACACCTGACCACCGCCGTCGGCCTCTACACGCGCGCCGGCTTCGAACCGTGCGACGCGTGGGGCGAGTACCTCGACAGCCCTCTCAGCTATTGCATGCGCCTACGGCTGGGCACACCCGTCGCCTAATCCGACGTGCGTACCGTGTTCTCATTGCCACCGGCGACTATCCGGCGTTGAAGGCAATGACCGACGGTTCGTCGATGGACGCCGAGTGGACCCGCATCTCATCGGCCATGCGCGACGAAAGTCGCTTCGACCGAAACCTGAAGCGTCTATTAGACGGCTTCGAGAGGGCCTTCGATGCGTCAGACTCTTGCGATGGAGAGCTTTGATCCGCTGCACAGCTTTGGGCCGGATGTCGCCGCGCGCTACGACGATCATCTGCGCGGTGACGAAGACGTTGCCGCCGACTTCCTTGCTGCGCTAGCCCTCGACGGCCGAGCGCTGGAGTTCGCCATCGGCACGGGCCGCATCGCGCTGCCACTGGCCGCACGTGGCGTCACGGTCGACGGCATCGAGCTGTCAGCGGCAATGGTCGAGCAACTGTGCGCCAAGCCGGGCGGCGATCGTCTGCGCGTGAAGGTCGGTGATATGACCACCGTCGACATGGGGAGCACTTATCCGCTGGTCTTCCTCGTCTTCAACACCATCTTCAACTTGCTCACGCAAGACGACCAGGTGAGCTGCTTCGAGAACGCCGCTCGCCACCTTACAGACGACGGCCTGTTCGTAGTCGAGACCGCACTCCCCTTCGCATGGATCCAACCGGGCAAGCCCGACTACGTACACACCGAGTTCGTCGAGCAGGCGGCCGTCGGTTTCGACGTTGCCCGCTACGACCCGGTCACCCAGTTGCTCTCGGAGAACCACGTACGCATCACCGCCGACGGCGTCCGCTTCAACCCCATCGTGTGCAGACTGATCACCCCTGGCGAGATGGACCTGATGGCCCGCATCGCCGGCCTCCGATTGGTCGACCGCTTCGGCTCGTGGCGCCGTGAGCCGTTCAGCTCGTACAGCCTCGCCCACGTATCTATCTACGCGCGCTGACGCACTACTTCTGCTTGATCGCCTGCAGGCTCAGCATCTTGAACGGTTCGGTGTCGATCTCGGCCAGCTCCAGTTCGCCAGCGAGCACGGCCCGCTTCCACTTCTGGTGATCGGGCTCCATTGCGTGGAACTCAGGCATTACATGGGTGGCGAACTGCTCCAGCGCCTCGCAGATGTGTTCGTGGCGATTGCGCCCTGCTTGATTCAACAGGATGATCTGGTCGACCCCCGATTCCGCGAAGCGATGCAACCGTTCGCGAATAGTGGCTGGCGAACCGATCAGCCCGCCGTGCTGTGCCTTCTGTCCGGCGGGCGACGCCTTCCAGCCGAGGTATTCGTCCCACAGGCTGGTCGTGCCTGGCACCACCGGCCCGTGGTCGTTGTAGAACCGCAGCGCAAACTGGAAGAACGAGCTGCCGTCCGCGCGAGCCTGCGCCTCTTCGTCTGTTGCCGCGCACATGAACTGGCTCACCACCGCAATGTTCGGGTTGGTTGCGTACGGACCCAGCGGGTCGAACCGCTTGGTGTACGAGTTGTAGTAGGCGTGCACCCAGGCCTGCGCAGCATCGGCGCTGACGAACTGGAAGCCCAGCGCGCCAAGGCCGCGACGCCCCGCCATCTCGATCGTTTCGAGTTGACTGCACGCCACCCACAGCGGAGGGTGCGGCTGCTGTCGGGGCTTGGGGATGACGTTGCGCAGCGGGAAGTCGAAGTACTTGCCGTGGTACTCCCAGCCTTCCTCGGAGAACATCGGCATCAGACAGCGCATGGCGTCTTCCCACACCTCGCGCTTGTCACGGAAACGTCGGTCGAACGGGTGCAACTCGGTGACGCTGCTGCCCTCGCCAACACCCAGCTCCACGCGGCCGTGACTGAGCAGGTCGAGCGTGCTGACCCGTTCGGCCACACGCGCCGGGCTGTTGGTCGTCAGCTGGACGATGCCGTGCCCGAGGCGGATCCGCTTCGTGCGTTGGCTGGCCGCGCCGAGGAACACCTCGGGCGCCGACGAGTGGCTGTACTCCTCCAGGAAGTGATGCTCGACTTCCCACGCGTAGTCGTACCCGAGCTGGTCGGCCAGCTCGACTTGATCGAGCGCGTTGTTGAGCAAGTGGTACTCGTCGTCGGGGCCCCACGGCTTGGGCAACTGCAACTCGTAGAAAACTCCGAACTTCACGTCGACGACCCCCATCGCTTCGGATTGCGCCCGAACCTACCAAGACGGGCCCAAAACGGCCGAACCCGCCCTTGCGGGCGGGTTCGATCAGATTCGGAATTGCAATGACGACTACCAGCGGTAGTGAGCGAACGCCTTGTTGCTCTCGGCCATCTTCTGCATGTCGTCGCGCTTCTTGATGCTGGCACCCAAGCCGTTACCGGCATCGAGGATCTCGCCAGCCAGGCACTCGGCCATGGTCTTCTCACGGCGGGCACGGCTGAAATCGACCAACCAACGCACCGACAGGGTGCTGGCACGGCGAGGGCGAACCTCGACGGGCACCTGGTAGGTGGCGCCACCGACGCGGCGGCTACGCACCTCGAGCGGGGGCTTGATGTTGTCGACGGCACGCTTCAGTGTCGAGATGGGCTCGGCGCCCGACTTCTCTTCCACCATCTTCAGCGCGTCGTAGACGATCTTCTCGGCGACGGAGCGCTTGCCGTGCAGCATGACCTTGTTGACCAGCTGAGTGACGAGCAACGAACGGTAAATCGCGTCGGGCATGAGCTCGCGACGCTGGGCAGGACCTTTACGGGGCATGGTACTTATTCCTTACTTGGCCATCTTGGCGCCGTAGCGGCTGCGGGACTGCTTGCGGTTCTTCACGCCGGCTGCGTCGAGCGCGCCGCGGATGATCTTGTAGCGCACACCGGGAAGGTCGCGCACGCGGCCACCACGCACGAGCACGATGCTGTGCTCCTGCAGGTTGTGGCCCTCGCCGGGGATGTAGGCGGTGACTTCGACACCCGAGGTGAGCCGCACGCGGGCCACCTTGCGCAGCGCCGAGTTCGGCTTCTTCGGGGTGTTGGTGTACACGCGGGTGCACACACCGCGACGCTGCGGCGAACCCTTGAGTGCGGGCGTCTTCGTCTTCGAGAACTTGGTGCTGCGCCCTTGGCGGACGAGCTGCTGAATTGTGGGCACGCGTTTACCTCATGCTTGATAGGACCCGGCAATGCTATGGGCGCGCGTCAAGAGGCAACAACACGCGGGCGCGCATTTGACCACTTCATGCCGACAAATATACGACCATAGTCATCAGTCT
>JANLPB010000352.1:0-18549 GCA_031366885.1 Ilumatobacteraceae bacterium | reverse complement strand
GAGAAACCCGATGACTGGAACCACGAGCAACACTCGATTGCAGCAGTGGGTGGCAGATTGGGCAGCAATTCTCCAGCCGTCCGACATCTACTGGTGCGACGGTTCCGCCGAGGAATACGACCGTTTGGCGCAGAGCCTGGTTGAGGCCGGCATCTTCACCAAGCTCGACGAGGCGAAGCGCCCCAACAGCTATTGGGCACACAGCGACCCGGGCGACGTGGCCCGCGTGGAAGACCGCACGTTCATCTGCTCGATCACCGAAGCGGACGCCGGCCCCACCAATAACTGGCGCGACCCCGACGAGATGCGCGCAGAAATGAATTCGCTGTACACGGGCGCGATGAAGGGGCGCACCATGTACGTCGTGCCGTTCAGCATGGGCCCGCTCGGCTCACCCATCGCGCACATCGGCGTGCAGCTGACCGACAGTGCCTACGTCGCAACCAACATGCGCATCATGACTCGCATGGGCCAAGGCGCGCTCGACGTGTTGGGTGACGGTGACTGGGTGCCGTGCCTGCATTCTGTGGGCGCCCCACTGGAGCCAGGCCAGGCCGACTCGGCGTGGCCGTGCAATCCCGACAACAAGTACATCGTGCACTTCCCCGACACCCGCGAGATCATGTCGTACGGCTCGGGTTATGGCGGCAACGCCCTCTTGGGTAAGAAGTGCTTCGCGCTACGAATTGCGTCGGTGATGGCACGCGACGACGGCTGGTTGGCCGAGCACATGCTGATCCTCAAGCTCACCAACCCCGCAGGCGCGTCGAAGTTCATCGCTGCGGCGTTCCCCAGCGCCTGCGGTAAGACCAACCTCGCCATGCTCGTGCCCACCATTCCGGGCTGGAAGGCCGAGACGGTCGGCGACGACATCTGCTGGATGAAGCACGGCCCCGACGGCCGACTCTACGCAATCAACCCCGAGGCCGGCTTCTTCGGCGTGGCACCGGGCACCGGGTGGGACACCAACGCCAACGCGATGCACAGCCTTCACGCCAACAGCATCTTCACCAACACGGCGCTCACCTCGCAGGGCGACGTGTGGTGGGAAGGCATGAGCGACGACAAGCCGGCTCGCGCCACCGACTGGAAGGGCAACGCGTGGACGCCGGAGACCGAGACCCCGGCCGCTCACCCCAACGCCCGCTTCACTGCTCCGGCCTCGCAGTGCCCGTCGATCGCCGACGAATGGCAGGACCCGGCCGGCGTGCCAATCAGCGCCATCCTGTTCGGCGGCCGCCGTCGCACGACGGTGCCGCTGGTCAACGAGGCGTTCGACTGGAACCACGGAGTGTTCCTGGGCGCCACGATGGGCTCCGAAACCACTGCTGCCCAGCAGAGCGCTGCCGGCGTTCTCCGCTTCGACCCAATGGCAATGCTGCCGTTCTGTGGCTACAACATGGGCGACTACTTCGCCCACTGGCTGTCGCTCGGCGCCGCGGCCGACGCCTCCAATCTGCCGAAGATCTTCTTCGTCAACTGGTTCCGCCGTGACGACGACGGCCGCTTCCTATGGCCCGGCTACGGGGAAAACTCTCGCGTGTTGAAGTGGGTCTTCGAGCGCCTTGACGGCACCGCCGACGCAGTCAAGACCGCCATCGGCTACCTCCCGACAGCCGACGGCCTCGACACCACCGGCCTCGACGTCAGCGACGCCGACATGGAGGCATTGCTCTCCGTCGACGTCGACGGTTGGAGGGCCGCGCTTCCGCAGTTCGAGGCACACCTGGCGCAGTTCGGCGACCGTCTGCCAGCCGAGCTCACCAACCAGTTGCAGCAACTCGCCGCCGCGCTCTAACCGCCATCCGCCGCAGGGCGCCGACTCACGGTTTAGGTGGCGAGCAGCATGGCTCGGATGGCAAGGCCCATCACGAAGAGGCTGCCGCCGCCGTAGAGCAGGTACAGGCGGTGCTTCAGTTGGAAGCGGTAGCTGTAGATGATGGCGATGGTGATGATTGCGAAGAAGCCATAGAACGCGTGGAATTGCGGCAACGGCACCTTGTACTTGGCGACCAGCGCCGCACCCAGGAACGCCTGCACCACGACAGATACCTGCGCTGCGCCGATGTACCACCACAGCGTACGACCACGCAGCGCTGGCAGCCAGTGGGCGGCCAGCGCCCACATGCCAGCAACACCGTTGCTGATGATGACCACCCAGGCCCACGTCTCGTGAATACTCCTCAGCGTGGACAACCCGTTCGCAATCACAACGGCGGGTCTACTCGCCGCAACCGACGCCACCCACGAACGACAGGATCGTGTCCGTGTCCTCCGTGCCGGTCAGGAACCCCACGAGACCGGCCTCGACCTCAAACCCGGCGCCGGTGATGTCATCGGCGGGGAACACATTCACGTCCGGGTACGCCGCCCGCAGCTCGGCGACAGTCGACCCGACGCCGATGCCAGCGTCAGTGGCCAGACCGAACGGCGAGATGATGGGGCCAAAGGCTTGGCCGTATGTGTAGGCCGCGAAGTGGCGAATGGCGGTGACGTCGTCGGTGAAGAACAGGGAGAGGTCGTTCCAGTCGACGAAGCGAATCTCCGTGCCAGGGCAGGCGGTGCCGGTGGCGAGCGGGTCGACCCAGCCGGAATCGGTCGTGGGAATGCCGAGAATCGAATTGACGTACTCGATGACACCGTCGGCATCGGCATCGAACAGCGCATTGCCCAAACCAGCTGACGAGAGTTGCAGGCCCTTCACCTTCGGGATCGTGGTGGTGGTCACGGGGGGAAGCGTCGATGTGGAGGTGGTGCTTGAGGTAGTGGTGGGCGCAGCGGTCGTGGGGACGGTAGTTGCGGGCGCGACCGAGGTGGTCGTGACCGCAGCTGTGGTGGTGGTGTCTGCACTGCTGCTTTCATCGCTGCAGCCGACCGCCAGCAACGCCGCCGCGCTGAACAGTCCGAGAAGTACTCGCCGTGAAGTCATGCCCGAAGTCTGCCAGCACATTCGCAATTCGGCAGGTCAGGCGCTCTGCATCGAACGCCTCAGCGAATCAGCGTGTCGGCCTCGTGGCCGCCCTCGACAAGGTGGAAGTGGCCGTCCAGAACGTCGAGCACGGTGACCGAACAGTTGTCGAGGCTGCGGATCACGACACGGTCGTCGCCCAAGGCGACGCCGATCACGGCGTTGATGGCAATGAAGTGGCTGGTGATCACCGTGTCGTTCGGCAACGTTCGGACCGTGTTGGCCACGCCGTCTCGAAACGTCGTATAGCGCTCTCCCAGGTCCGACCACATGCCGGCCGCTGCCATCCGCAACCACTCCACTCGATCGGCCATCGCCACACCCTCCGGCGAAGGAATCTCGGCAACGCCTGGCTCGATACGCGCCGCCGTCCCCCACACCGCTGCCAGACCAGATGCGGTTTGTCGGCAGCGAAGCAACGGGCTGGAGACGAGGTCCATAGGCCCAAGCGGTGCAAGGCGATCGGTCATCTGCGCGGCTTGGCTGCAACCGGCCGCGTCCAGGCCCGGGTCGGGGTCTGTGTTCCACCCTGCCGCAGCGCGACCGTGGCGCACCAGATAGAGCCGCGTCACAGGCTGTGGCGGATCACTCGAACAGCCAGCCCTCGCGCAACGGATGTGTTGCTCCCGGGCGGATAAACCACTCTGTGCCGAACGCCATCGCGAACTGCTCGTCTGGCATTGAGCTGAAGAAACCCGCATCGGTGATCTGGCTCTTGTGGCAGCGGATGGAGGCACGCTTCACGTCGACAAAGGCGCTGACGTCCACCATGTGGGTCAGCTCGCTTTCGGGCGTGCCGAACGGGTTGCCGTCGTCGGCGGGCGCGTCGGGGTCCCAGTCCTCGCCGTCGGGGCCGGTCGCGCCACCGTTCTCGCGAGCCATATCGAAAAACCGCTTCATGGCATCACGGTTCATCGTTGATTCGAAGACCGCCGGGGTGCCTGCAAGCTGCGCTGCACGGTGACCCACCGTGTGCACCTTGATGTGGTCTGGGTGGCCGTAGTTGCCGTGCCAGTCGTAGGTGGTCAGCACGTCTGCCGACTCCTCCGTCAAGATGGCCGCCAAAGCGCCGGCCGCTTCATCCACTGGAGCCTGCAAGAACGAACGCGGGTGTTCATTCTGCTCCCAGCCCGTCATCCCGCTGTCGGCATAATCCAACCATTCCAGCCGGGCGACGCCGAGCGCTGCTGCCGATTGCGCCGTCTCCACCCGTCGACGGTCGACCAGTGATTCACCCTCGGCGAGGTCGTCGGGCGATTCGCCGTGATCCCCGTTGGTGGCGACCACCAAGACGACTCGATGACCCTCGGCGACCGCTCGAGCCATGGTGCCCCCGGTGCTGATGCTCTCGTCGTCGGGGTGTGCGTGGAAGCAGACCAGTGTGCCCATTAGGACGACGCTACAGCCCCACCAGCCACGAGCGACTCGATGCGCGCGTCGTCGAAACCCCACTCCGCCAAAATCTGACGGGAATGCTGGCCGGCGTGCGCGGGCGGGGAATCGACGCTCGCAACGGTGCGCGAGAACCTCGGGGCCGGGGCCGGCTGGGTTGCACCGGCGATCTCCACGAACGTGCAACGCTCGACGTTGTGTGGGTGCTGCGCGGCCTCGCTCATCGTCAGTACTGGCGCGAAGCAGACGTCGGTGTGTTCCATGAGGGCGCACCACTCGTCGCGAGTCTTGCTGCGCATCACCTCGCGCAGCCGAGCCTTGAGATGCGGCCACTGCGACTTGTCCATTTGCTGCGCGAACTCGGCGTCGCCCGCCAAACCGGTGAGACGCATCAGTTCGGAATAGAACTGTGGCTCGATGGAACCGAGCGAGACGTGCTTGTTGTCCGCACACTCGTACACGTCGTAGAAGTGAGCACCGGTGTCGAGCAGGTTGGTGCCGGGCGCGTTCTCGTCGAACATGCCGATGGTTCGCATCGCCCAGAACATGCTCATCAGCGTGGCAGCGCCGTCGACCATCGCCGTGTCGACAACCTGGCCCTGCCCGCTGCGTTGCGCCTCCAGCAGCGCACACACGACACCGAACGCCAAGAACATGCCGCCGCCACCAAAGTCGCCGACCATGTTGAGCGGCGGCACAGGGATCTGCCCACCGCGACCGAAGTGTGCGAGCGAACCCGCGAGGGCGATGTAGTTGATGTCGTGTCCGGCGGCCTGGGAGTACGGGCCTTCCTGCCCCCAGCCCGTCATGCGGCCGAACACCAACTTCGGGTTACGCGCATGGCATTCGGCGGGCCCGATACCCAGGCGCTCCATCACTCCGGGGCGAAAGCCTTCGATCAGCCCGTCGGCCTTCTCCACCAGATCCAGCAGCGTGGCCACGCCGTCGGGGTGCTTGAGGTCGAGGGCGATGTTGCGTCGGCCGCGAAGCAAGACATCCCAGTGGGCAGTGGCAGGGGCCGGCCCACGCACGGCTTGCGCCCGCTCAACGCGGATGACCTCGGCGCCCATGTCGGCCAACATCATCGCGGCAAACGGGCCGGGCCCGATGCCGGCAATTTCAATGATTCGATACCCAGCGAGCGGTCCAGACATGACCGCAGTTCTAGTACGCCGGTCCCGAAGGATCGCCATTGAACCCCAGCGCTACACGTGCGACGTGTGGCTGAGGATTGCGTCGGTGATGAGCGGCCAGAGCGGCTCGGGGAGATCGTGGCCCATGTCGGCAACGAACAGCAGGTGGGCGCCAGGGATCAGCTCGGCGGTGCGGAAACCCGCCGAGGGTGTGATCAGTTCGTCGTCGCGCCCGTGGATGACCAGCGTCGGCACATTCAACGCCTGCAGGCCCTCGGTACGACGCCCACTTGCGTAGATCGCCGCCATCTGGCGTGGCGCCCCCTCGGGGTACGACGAACGGTCGTAGCTGGCGGCGGCGAGCTCCTTGTTGCGGGCCTCGTCGCGGTACTTCTTCGACTGCCACACCATGTAGCGCGGCGAGGTTTCGATGTACTCCTCGCGGGTCTCGGCCGGCGGCGTCATGATCGCGATCATCGCCGCCTCCGACGGTTGCCCGACCTCGATTTCGCCAGGCGTGCTCATCACGGAGATCAGCGACAGCGTGCGGTCGGGAGAGTTGATCGCAATCGTCTGGGCAATCATGCCGCCCATCGAGGCGCCGAGGATGTGCGCCTTGTCGATGCCCAGCACGTCGAGCAGTCCAACCGCATCGGCAGCCATGTCGGACAGCAGATACGGCTGCGGAGGCGCGGGTGAGTCGGTGAACGCGGCGGTCATCGCCCCTGCCACATCGGGCACCTGACCGTCGAGCTTGGTGGACAGACCGCAGTCGCGAGTGTCAAACCGGATGACGTAGCGACCGCCATCAGCCAGCAGCTGACAGAACACGGGCTCCCATGCCGTCATCTGGGCGGTGAAGCCCATGATCAGCAGCAGCGCCGGGTCGGAGGGCGAGCCAAACGTGTCGTATTCGAGTTCCATACCGGTTTGAACGAGGGCGCGAGGCATTCGCGCAGGCTACCTTCGCGACATGACGGTCTTCGGAGTCCATGTCGGATTGCAACACACCACTGCGGCCGAGTTGCGGGGTGTCTGGCGACAGATCGAAGATCTCGGTTTCAGGTGGATCAGCGTGTGGGACCACTTCTACGGGGCCACCGGCAAGCCCGACGACGCCGCCTGCCTGGAGGCGGTTGCAATGCACGCGGCGCTGGCGTGCACCACCAGCAAGGTGCGCGTCGGGTCGCTGGTCTACAGCGTTGGCTACCGCCATCCGGCAGTGCTGGCGAAGGCAATCACGGCGATCGATCAGCTCAGTGACGGTCGCGCCGACATGGGCATCGGCGCCGGCTGGGCGAAGGTGGAATACGACGCGTACGGCATTCCCTTCCCCGACGCGAAGACACGCCTGGACCAGCTGGAGGAAGGCATCCAGTGCCTGCGAGGTCTGCTGCACGATGACGTCACCACCTTCGAGGGGCGGCACTTCCAGCTCACCGATGCGCGCAACGAGCCGCGACCGATACAGGCCAAGATTCCAATCTGGATCGGCGGGGGCGGCGAAAAACGAACGCTGAAGATTGCGGCCAAATACTCCGACGGGTGGAACGTGCCGTTCATCGCGCCCGAGACGTTCGCACACAAGAACGCGATTCTTGACGAACATTGCGCTGCAGTCGGGCGCGACCCGAAGGACATCAAGCGAGCAATCAATGTCGGGCTTGCCTATACGGAGGAGAGCTTGCAGCAGCAGTTTGGTGCGATCAGCGACTTCGTGCGTCCCGGAGTGCTCACCGGCAGTCATGCCGAGATCATGGACCGAATCGGCCAGTACGTGGACGCCGGGGCCGACCAGGTGAACATCGCACTTCGCGCTCCGTTCAACCTTGAGGCGGCCGAGCGGTTCAGTTCCGCGCTGAGCTTGGCCTGAAGCCCACGATGAGCGTGCACGTTCTGGCGCCTGGCCGTGTGAACCTGATCGGCGATCACACCGATTACACCGGCGGTCTCGTACTGCCGATGGCAATCGATCGCTACACAGAAATCAGGGGCACCGTGACTGGCCAACGGGTGCAGTTGTCGTCGATGGACGAGGACGAGCCCATCGACCTGCCACTGGTCATCGAACGCCCGCAGGATACGGAACCCGCGTGGGGTAAATACATCGCCGGGGTGGTCTCCGAGATGCAGCAGCCGCACGGATTCCACGGACAGATCACCACTGACATTCCGATCGGTGCTGGCCTTTCCAGCAGCGCCGCCCTGGAAGTGGCCGCGGCGCTGGCCCTGGGCTTTCACGGCACACCGTTGGCGCTCGCTCAGCTGTGCCAGCGCGCGGAGAACCGTGCGTCGGGAGTGCCCAGCGGCATCATGGATCAACTCGCCATCGCCGCCGGTGTGGCAGGCCACGCGCTGCTCATCGACTGCGGGGAGCTCACCGTCGAGCCGGTAGCGATACCCCGCGGCGTGGAGATCGTTGTGCAGTTCATCGAGCACCGCACCCTGGTCGGCAGTCCGTACGCGGATCGCGTTGCGGAATGCGCCGCCGCCGAACAGATTATTGGGCCGCTGCGACAGTCGACGACCGCCCGCGCCAAGACCATCGCCGACCGAGTCGTCAGAGCACGCGCCATGCATGTCACCAGCGAGAATCGTCGAGTCATCGACTTTGCAGAGGCTCTCGCCGCGGGCGACCTGGGCGAGGCCGGAACATTGATGGTGCAGAGTCACACGAGCCTTCGCGATCTCTACGCCACGTCCACACCGACGATGGACGCGGCGGTTGCACGAGCGTGCGCAACCCCCGGCGTGTTTGGTGCGCGCATGACGGGTGGCGGTTTCGGCGGCTGCCTCGTGGCCTTGACCGAACCTGGGGCCTTAATGACCGGGTGGGTGGTGCAAGCGGTGGCTGGTGCAACCGTCGTGACGTCATGATCACCGGCGTCGAGATTTTGGCGGACGGTCTTCACTTTGGTGAGGGGCCGCGGTGGCACCAGGGCAAACTGTGGTTCAGCGACTTCTTCGACCATGCGGTGAAGACTGTCGATCTCACCGGCACAGTGGAGACCAAGTTGACGGTGGCCGGGCGCCCAAGCGGTCTCGGGTGGCTGCCCGATGGCCGCCTGCTCGTCGTCTCGATGACGGATCGGCTGCTGCTGCGATTCGAGCCCGACGCGCTGGTCGTCCACGCCGACCTGTCCGGCATTGCGACTTTTCACTGCAACGACATGGTCGTCGATGCGGTCGGCCGCGCCTACGTCGGCAACTTTGGGTTCGACCTCGATGCCGCGGAAACCTCGGGCGACTTTGCGGGTGCACTCGCCGCCTATGAGGGCGCCACCATCGCACGAGTCGATCCCGATGGCAGCATTCACGCAGCAGCCACCGGACTGCGCTTCCCGAACGGAAGCGCCATCACACCCGACGGCGCCACGATGATCATTGCCGAGAGCTTGGCGCGGCAGTTGACCGCATTCGACATTGGTCCGGATGGAACGCTTTCCAACAGGCGGGTGTGGGCCGAGACCGGCAGCTACCTACCCGACGGCATCTGCCTCGACGCCCAAGGTGCCGTCTGGGTAGCCGATGCCGGCGGCCCACGTTGTGTCCGAATCCGCGAGGGTGGCGAGGTGCTGCAGATCGTCGATACGCAGCAACGCTGCTTCGCATGCATGCTGGGCGGCGACGACGGGCGCACGCTCTTCATGGTCACCGCCGCCTACTCGCTTGCTGCTGAGGCCAGTGTTCACCGCAGCGGCAAGATCCTGACGACGCGTGTGGCGGTTGGCCACGCCGGCAGGCCGTAAAGCCGTAAAGCCGTAAAGCCGTTCAGCCGTTCAGCCGAGCAGCCGTTCAGCCGTTCAGCCGAGCAGCTTGGCCTTCTGGGCCGCAAACTCCTCAGCGGTAATGGTGCCTCGCTGGAGGAGCCCCTCGAGCCGCTCCAACTGGCCGGCGACGTCGCCGCCCGGCTGAGCTGAAGGCTTGCTGTAGCCCGCACGCTGCTGCACCAGAGCCTCCACCTGCGCGTGCACGAGGTTCTGCACTTTGTCGGGATGACGGATGTCGGTGAAACGCTGCTGCCCGTCCTCGCCGCCGGACTCGATGAGCAGATCGCCCGCGCCGAGCATGCGCTCGAAGATGCCCTGATTGAAGTTGACGTTGTTGACTCTCTCCAGCGGAATCTCGATGCCGCTCTTGGCGAAGACGCCCTGGCGGAAAATGATCCGTTGCGAGGTGATGACGAAGTTGGTGGTGAGCCACTTGAGGTAGCGACCAACCAGCCACAAAGCAGTGATCACCAGCAACGCCACAGTGGCGAAGCGAGCAGCCTTGCCGGCCGTTTGACCCGCCTCTGTTTGAGAGAGCACCACGATGCCGATGATGATGCTTCCCAACAGTGCGAGGGCTGGTTGCGCGAAGTACCACCAGTGCGGGTGCATGTCGAGTGCAATGGTCTCGTTGCTATTGAGATTCTTCTTCGGGTACGGCATGCGCCGAACTGTAGCGCTCGCCCCCTGATCGGGCGGCAACTCCCTCACACCCACCCTCTATCGTGACGGTCGTGCCTGCCGACCCAATGTTGCACGGCCTCGACGCCGAACAGCGCGAGGCCGTCACCACCACTGCGGCGCCGCTCGCCATCGTGGCCGCAGCCGGTTCGGGCAAAACCACCGTCCTCACTCGACGAATTGCATTTCGTGTCGCCCACGGCACGGCGATGTCGCAGCACGTCTTGGCGCTCACCTTTACCCGCGACGCGGCAGCAGAGCTGAAACGACGGCTGCGAAAACTCGAAATTCGCGAGCCAATCGAAGCGGGCACGTTCCATGGGGTGGCACTACGGCTGCTGCGCGATCGGGCACTCGCGGCCAACCACGCTCCCCCTCACGTCGCCAACGACAGACTTCGGTTGGCTCGTGAAGTATTGAGCGAGCTGAAGCTGGGAGTCGAGCCGTACGCGGCGGTGGCAGATCTCGACTGGGCTCGTGCGCGCATGATCGCGCCGGATCGCTACGAAGGGGCAATCCGCATCACGCGCCGGCGAAGCGCCCTGCCACCGGCCAGATTCGCCGACTTCGTTGCGGCCTACGAACGACTGAAACGACGGCGAGGAGTACTCGACTTCGACGATCTGCTCGTGCACACGATCGAAGCGCTCCGCACCGACAAGGCCTGGGCCGACGGTGTTCATTGGCGCTATCGACACCTGTTCGTGGACGAGGCGCAAGACCTCAACCCATTGCAGCACGCGATGTTGGAGGCTCTGCGCGCGGGCCGACCAGACCTCTGTCTGGTCGGCGACCCGCGCCAAGCCATCTACGGGTGGAACGGCGCCGACCCCACCACGCTGGCCGAGGTGGAGGTGCGCTATCCGGGGGTGACGGTCGTGGCGCTCACCTCCAACTATCGCTGCTCGCCACAGGTCGTGCGTGCAGGTGCCGCTGCACTGGCCGCCAGTGGCCAGCAGGACACCAGTGAAAGTCGCCAGCCGGGCGCCGCAACCGTGACGGTTCAGCAACTGCGCGACGACATCGAAGAGGCTGACACTGTCGCCCGCCATCTCCGGGGTTTGCTGCACCATCATCGCGGGCGCGACCTTGCGGTACTGGCACGCACCAACGAGCAGCTGACAGTGCTGCAGCAGAGCCTCTCCAAGTTCGGTATCGATACCGAGCGAGGAAGTGGTCGCTCACCTCTCGACGTAGCGTTGCGTGCCGCCTACCGCTGCACCAGCCGCGAGCAGCTTGCACTGTGGGCCGAAGCGTCGTTCGCCGACGCCGACGAGCTGACTCGCCGAGTTGCAGAGGAAGCCGACCGCTATCTTTCGTCCGGTGAGCACGGGCTCTTTCGTTCGTGGGTGGAGCGACGCGATCCGTTCGACGATCTCGAGCCCGCCGACTCTCGCGACGCAGTTGCACTGCTCACCTTTCACGCGGCGAAGGGTCGCGAATGGTGGGGCGTCGTCATCACCGGCGCCGAAGAGGGGCTGATCCCGCACAGCTCATCTTCATCATCGGCCCAGTTGGCAGAGGAGGCACGGCTGTTCTATGTCGCGATCACGCGCGCCAGCCAACACCTCGTCATCACCCACTGCACCCAGCGTCAACGAAAGTCCGTCGCGCCCAGCAGATGGTTGCAGGCAGTTCTCGACAGTGCGGTCCACGACGTTCCCTCAGCCCCACCAACGCGCAGTCGGTTGCCGGTCGACCCGATGGTCCCGTTACGCGAGTGGCGGTCCTCTATCGCGCGGGTCGCCGGTCAAGCCGATCAGGCCGTGTGCAGCGACAAGGTGCTTCGCTCGCTCGCAGAGCAGCCGCCGGCCGACGTCGCGGAACTCGCGCAGCGTCTGGGAATCACCGAGACTGCGGCTAGTCGACTTCGCCCGTTGCCAGCGTTCGCGAACTAGGGCTCGACTCGGTCGCTCATCATGCGCTGGAAGAACTCGGGCTTCATTGAGATGAACAGCCCCTCGGCTTCGGCACACAGCCGACCGTCGTCGACTGTTCGCAGCTCACCTTTGGTGAAAATCTTGCGCCCTTCGATGTGGTCGATGCTGCCCACGAATCGCAGCGCCTGAAAGAGCGGCGACGGCGAGCGGTATTGGACCACAAGTCGAGCGGTCATGCCCGGCTTGCCAGACAACCCCTGGGCGATACCCAGAACCTCGTCGAACCCGGCCGCGATGTACCCGCCGTGCACACAACCCGGCGGCCCCTCGTAGGCCGCGGCGAACGTGACCTCGCCGATGACAGACGCTGCCTCGAACGTGATGGCGATTGGCGGGGCCAACGGGTTGAGCGGCCCGACCAACGGACTGTGATCGATGAAGTCGTTGTGCTGATAGTCGGCCAACGACCCCTCACCGCCGTCGTAGGCCCGCCCGTGATCGGCAGCGGCCAAGATGGCGGCGGCTTCTTGCACCAGGTCGCGCGCCATGGCGAATGCGTCGGACTGGGCCGTGCTCGAGGCCAACTCGTCGATGATCGAACGGCATGCCGTGGCCAGCTCAGCGCGCGAGTCGCCCGCCAGCCGTTCGTTCTGGCCGTCGGTGATCGTCATGCAAGGTCCACGATGACCGGAGCGTGGTCCGATGGCGATGTGCCCTTACGGGCATTGCGATCAACGACAGCGAACTCGCAGCGCGCGGCCACCCCGGCAGTGCCGAGCACCAGGTCGATGCGCATGCCTCGACCCTGATGGAAGTCGCCAGCGCGGTAGTCCCACCAGCTGTAGAGCTTCCCTTCGGGGTGGTGCTGACGAAACAAATCGGTGAAGCCCCACGCTTCCAGGGCGGTCAACTCCGCTCGCTCCGCCTCGCTGACATGGGTGGCGCCGATCAACTTCTTCGGGTCGTAGACATCGAGATCGGTGGGCGCAATGTTGAAATCGCCGGTGACCACGACTTGTTCGTCGGGGGTGGCGAGCGCGGCGACGTGGCGGCGGAGTTGCGCCATCCAGCGCAGCTTGTACTGATAGTGCTCGTGGTCCAGAGAACGGCCGTTGGGCACGTACACCGAGCTGATGCGAACACCATCGCACACCGCGGTGATGATGCGTGCGTCTGGGTCTGGATCGCCGCCGTCAGCGAAATTGGCGACGACGTCGGTGAGGCCAACCCTGGACAGAATTGCCACCCCATTCCACTGGCCCTGCCCATAGTGAGCACACTCGTAGCCCAGCGCAGCGAACGTCAGGGCAGGGAAGGCGTCATCGGCCAGCTTGGTCTCCTGCATGCACAACACATCGGGCCGCACGTCGGCCAGCCACTCCTCTACACGAGGGAGGCGGGCCTTCAGCGAGTTGACGTTCCACGTAGCGATGCGCACGCTTCGACCGTAGTCACTCAGCCCGTGGCGCGGCCACGCCGCGCAACGGGGGCGGCCACCTCAGCAGCTTTCTTGGGGGACGCCGCCTTTTTCGCCGGTGCTGCCTTCTTTGCCGCCGTCTTGACCGGCGCGGCGTTCTTGACAGGCGCGGCTGCGTTCTTGATCGGCGCGACTTTCTTCACCGGCGCGACTTTGACTGGCGCCGCCGACGTTGCGACGGGGTCTGTCGGTTCCGCCGCGGCCGGAGACGCCTTCTTGGACGCTGCCCGCGTGGATGCAGCCTTGACCGGGGGTGCGGTTGCCGCGGCCTTGACCGGTGCCGCCTTCTTGGCCACGGCCCGGGTCGACTTGGCCGCAACAGCCTTGGCCGCAACAGGCTTGACCTCGACCGCAGTGGCTTTCGGCGCGACTGCCTTGGGTGCACGTTTCGTTGCCTTGGCCGCCCTTGCGGGAGCAGCTTCACCGAGCAGCTTCGCGCTCCCCATGCCGGGTACCGCCAGATCGACGCTGCGTTTGGTGGGGACAAAGCTTTCCACGATGAGCGTGACCGACTCGCCCACCTTCATGAATTCGCGTGCGCTGCGCGGCGCAGGATCTGCCATCAGCCGTAGCGGCACGTACCCAACCATGTCGCCAATACGAACGTATGCGCCGTGCGACGAGTAATGATCGACGATTGCATTGACACTGGTACCGGCTGGGTGACGTTCGATGAAGGTCAGGAACGACAGCAGGTCGTTGACGGTGGACCCGCCGCCTGTCGAGGCTGCGATTGCGACCGGAGTTGTCGGTTGGGGCGCTCGATCCCCTGCGGCGCTGTTGCGGGTACGCCCACCCCGGCCGCGACCGGATTTCGCCGGGGCTTCGACGGCTACGACATCAGCTACCTCCGTCTTTGCCGCCGTGCGAGGCGGCGGCGACTTCGGCACAGGCATCGGCATGTTGGCGTCGGGGCTACCGACGCGGACGCTCGCGTCGTCGGCCGTCGAACGGACGCGACCCCGAGCCGAACCCGCACCGCCCCCGCTGCTCTTGCGCTTGGCCTCCGACGTCACCTTGCGGCTGAGCGGGCCACGCACTGGCAGACGTTTGACGAACACCCAACCGATATGCGGCACCGGCTTGCCGCCGATGAGGCGGCCCTCATCGAACAGCCAGTCGTATTGTGCGTGAAACTCTTGGTAGCTGTCGTTGGTGAGAATGTCTGCATTCACCTTGTTCGCAATGCTGAGCACGAATGCGTCGCCGCGACCAATTGCTCCGGCAGGCGGCGCGACCAACTCGTTATTGCTCACCGCGTCGTCGAACTCGGCGACTTCCTTGGCATCTATTCGATGACCAAAGGTGGCGTCGACCACCACAGTGATCAATGCCGTCGGGTCCTCGTCCATATAGGCGAGAACCGCTTCGTTGAGTTGCTTGAGACTTGGGGCGGTGCGACCTTCGGTGGCGAGGTTCGATCCGTCGACGACAACATGATGTGGCATAACTCGGCCAGCCTACGATGCGGTGATCTAGAAAGGCTGTATGAAGAAAGCGGTCCTCTGGGATTTCGGCGGAGTCATTCTGAGCAGCCCGTTCGAAGCCTTCAATCACTACGAAGCTACACACGGCATACCAATCGACTTCATACGCTCCGTCAACGCCACCAACCCCCACGACAATGCGTGGGCGAAGCTCGAGCGCAGCGACATAGGCGGCATCGAGTTCGACGCATTGTTTGCCGACGAATCGGCAGGCCTCGGCCACCGCATCCCCGGTGCCGATGTCCTTGGCCTGCTCGCCGGCGAGGTGCGCCATGAGATGGTGGCGTTACTCGACAGGGTGAAGGACGCTGGATACAAAGTCGCCTGCCTCACAAACAACGTCAGCGGGTCATCGGGGACCGACGAGCGCGCGGTGCAGATTGCAGGGATCATGGCCCGATTCGACGCCGTGGTCGAGAGCAGCAAAGTCGGGTGCCGCAAGCCGGAACCCCGCTTTTACGAGATTGCGTGTGAGTTGCTCGACGTGCAGCCCGCCGATTGTGTCTTTCTCGACGATCTCGGCATCAACCTGAAGCCCGCCGCAGCGATGGGCATGACGACCATCAAAGTCGTCAGCGCCGAGGCCGCAATTCGCGACCTCGGCGCCGTACTCGGCTTCAGTTGACCCTCACCACGCTACTTCACGACTATCGCGGTGACCATTCCGAACATGCCGTTCTCGCCTTCGACGTGCGGCAGGATGTGGCAGTGCCAGACCCACGTTCCTGGCTTGTCGAGGTGAACCAGCACTGAGTACCGCTCGCCCGGGGCGACGTTGATAGTGTCGCCGATGTAGGGCTGGTCCAGCGCAAAGCCGTCTTTGGCGATCACGATCTGGTCGAACTGGTGCAGGTGCATCGGGTGGGCCATGGTGCCCTCGTTGAAGTAGTGGAACAGCACCCAGTCGCCAGTGTTCGCGACGATCGGCGCCGTCGCTGGGAAGCTCTTTCCGTTGAGGCTGTAACCGATCACTCCCGAGTCGTTGAGCACCATCGGAAACTCCTGCGCAATGGTCACGTCATCAGGAATCTTGTGACCGCTGATGGTCTGGCCCCTCGGAAGAGGGACCTGGCCCACAAAGATCGCACCGAACATGCCGTTGGGAAGACCGAGCTGCGAGTGGAAGTGCGGGTGGTACATCGCGACGGTCACCTCATCAGCGGTGTACTCGTAGGTGAAACTGTCGCCCGGTTGGATGAGGTCCTGCGTGATCGGCGCAACGCCGTCGAACTGCATGTCGACATTGAGACCGTGCAGGTGCAGGTCGGTTGCAATCGGCAGGTCGTTCTTCAGTCGAAACTGCGCTTTGTCCCCAATTTCCAGGTGGATCGTCGGAGCGGGCACCACGCCGTTGTACGTCCAGGCGTCGACGACATCTCCGGGCGCTCGTTCCCACGGTGTGATGGCAGCGACCAGGTCGAACACCTTGGTGCCATCGGCGAGCACTTCGGTCGGTTCCAGAATCGGGTTGCCGACACCCTCCGTTGCCGCCGGGAACTGCGCCATGGTCGCCATCATCGCGTCGGTCATGGCCTGATAGTCCATTCCCGTTGTCGGCGGTGCGGCACCGTCAGCAACGGCACCGTCGCTCGCGCCCCCGATGGTCAGTTGGGCCTCCATACCGGCACTGCGGTGGCCGGCGATGTTGCAGTAGATGGTGTAGGTCCCGGGCGCTACGCCGTTGAGCATCAACTGCGCCGAGTCACCGGCGTTTAAGTCGGCTGTCTTCAGGTCGGTGCCGTCGATCACCAAGTTGTGCGGCACCGCACCGCTGTTCGAAATCTGCAGCATCCCGTTGGCGCTCACCGACGCATCGTCGATCGAGAACTCCTTCAACGAGACACTCGCAGTCTGGGGCGCACTCGCGGTACCCCCACCGGCAGCGTCTGCCGACTCACTCCTGTCGATTGCTCGCATGCCGAACCCGAAGCCAATGACGGCGACGAGGAGTGCGGTCAATGAAACGCCAACAGCAACTACAAAGAGGTTGTCGCGTTTGCTCGGCGTGGGCACTGTGTCGTTTTCCATGCGCCCAGCATGTGGCCCGTAGTGCACCGCCAGTAGGGCACAAGGTCCCGACCCGCTACGCCCAAAGTCCCGACGCTCCTGGCCGGGCTTTCTACTGCAGTGAGTGCAGCGGAGCGTCGAACGGCGAGCAGATCATTCGATGAAGAATTTCGAAGCACACCTCACGCGGGTCAATCCCGTCCTCGCCCCAACCAATGAGAGAAGCACGGCAGACACCAAGCGCCGCGTTCGCAATCGCATGGGCGCGGACGCGGGCCTCGGCCGCCTCTCCCCAGGCCTGCATGAGATAGGCGGCCACCACCACTTCGTAGTCTCGATCGGTGCGCGCGTCCTCATCGCGAAGCGCACCAACCTGGGCCAGTAACTGGTAGCGAGTCCGTCGAGTTGGCGAGCTCGTATCCAGTCCGCCGGCAAGGACCTCGCACAGGTGGAGTAAGGGATTGCCGACCGAATGGCCATCTCCAAGGCGGTCGACAAAGTCTCGAACGCGCTCTTCATGATCCGGAAACGCAGCAGCAGACTTCGTCGAAAAGTGCAAAAAGAAGGTCCGCTGGCTCACACCCGCTGCAGCCGCGATCTCCTCCACCGTGGTCGCATCGAAGCCATTCGTGCTGAACAGCCGAAGAGCGTGCTCTGCCAGCGTTCGCCGTGTCTGACGGCGCTGCAGTTCGCGTTGGTTCACCAAGGCCTCCTCTACTGGCCCCAGTGTACGAACCGTGTCAACTACGACCCCCGCCGCCAAAAATACCCCCTTGACGACGGGAAGACCACCGTATTAACTGCAGTGAGTGCACCAAGCCGCTTGGCCGGTCGCCGACCTGGGGAGGTTCCGCAATGGTCCATGTCTCGAAGTCCCAGAGCACCCGACGCCGATTCGCGAGGCGGGTGTCCGCCGTCGCAATCGTCGCAGCGATGGTGCTCGCCGCGTGCGGCAACGACCCCGACGCGCCATCTACGGATGGCACTGGCGCGGTTGGCGGCAGCGACACTGCATTGGTCATCGCCCGCGGCATGGACGTGAACTCCCTCGACCCGTCACTTGCCTACTGCGATACCTGCCAGATCTACATGACGGCTGTGTACGAGACACTGATCGGCCTGGACAGCGACAACCAGACGCTTGTCCCTCGCCTTGCCACGTCGTGGGAGAGCAACGCCGAGCAAACCGAATTCACCTTTACTCTCGACCCGGCAGCAACGTTTGCCGACGGCAGCAAGGTCACCAGCACGGACGTCAAGTTCTCATGGGAGCGGCTGAAGGGCCTGCAGGGGTCATCGTCGTATCTCGCGGGCAGCATCGAAGCGATTGACGCCACCGATGAAGGCGTTGTCAAGGTCACGCTGAACGCGCCCAACTCTGCGTTCCTCGCCCAGGTCAACAGTTCGTACCTCGGCATTATCAACAGCAAAGTTGCGATTGCGAACGGCGCCACGATGGACCCCGCAACCGACAAGGCCGAGCCGTGGTTCCTCGCCAATTCGGCCGGTAGCGGCGCTTTCGCGCTCAAGGCGTACAGCGCCGGCAACGAGCTTCGTCTCGTCCGCAACGACGCCTATTGGGGCACTCCAGCGGCCTTCCCAGAGGTCATCATCAAGGAAACCCCGACCGCTGTTACTCAACGTCAGCAACTCGAGCAGGGCGCTGTCGACATCGCGATGCAGCTCTCCGCTGACGTTGCCGCTGGCCTCGACAGCAGCGACGTGACGGTGAAGCAGGTGCCCAGCTTCAACTT
>JANLPB010000023.1:0-5637 GCA_031366885.1 Ilumatobacteraceae bacterium | reverse complement strand
TCTCGCGTCACACGTTCTTGGTGGGCCAATCCGGCTCCGGCAAGACGTACGCGCTGGGCGTGATCCTCGAGCGGTTGTTACTCCACACCGAACTGCCGATGATCATCATCGACCCCAACTCCGACTTCGTCCACCTCGGTACGCCGATGCCCCGCGAGAGAGTCGCCGCCCGTGGCGAGCCGCCGATGGACGAAGCCACGTATGCCGCGCTCAGCTCGGCGATGGCTGCCAGCGGGGAGGTGCGAGTCGCGCGCGCCAGTGGGGGCGACCTGCCGCTGCGCATCCATCTCTCCGACCTGTCGGTCGCTGAGCAAGCAATGACCCTCGGTCTCGATTCGTTGCGCGACGCGGACGAGTATTCCGCATTCATGGACGTGGTCGACGCGCTGTCGAGGGTGGGGGCGTACGGACTCGACGAGCTGATCCGGCGCCTCGAAACAGACGACGACGACTCGTCGCGTCGACTGCTGCAGCGCATCCGCAACCAGCGCGTCACCTCGTGGGCTGTGTGGGCACGTTCGTCAGAATCGTCGCTCACCTCGATGCTCGCCGGACAGCGGGCAGTCGTGCTGGACGTCGGCTCGTTGGAGGACGCTCGCGAGCGTTCGGTCGTGGCGCTTGCAGTGCTCGGGTATCTGCGCCGTCGTGAGGAGCGGGCCTCCGTGTTGCTGGTGATCGACGAGGCGCACAACCTTCTCGCGCCGGGAGCCGACAACGAGCTACAGCGGGCAGTCACCGAGTACGGCATTTGGATCGCCGGCGAAGGACGCAAGTACGGCGTGCACATGTTGGTCAGCACGCAGCGCCCTCAGAAAGTGCACCGCAATGTGTTGTCGCAGTGCGACAACCTGGTCCTGATGCGGATGAACTCGAAGGCTGATATCGAGGAACTTGGCGCAGTGTTCTCGCATGTGCCGCGGTCGATGATCGATGAGGCGAAGTCCTTTCATCAGGGGGAAATGCTGGTCGCCGGGCCGATCGCGACGACACCGCTGCGCGTTCGGACGGCCGAGCGCTGGTGCGCCGAAGGCGGTGCCGACCTTCCCACAGGATGGGCATCAGCTGGCGCGCTGACGCCAAGTGTGATCATTGCGGTGGGTACTGCAGGGGAAACAACGAAAGACGGGCAACGATGACGAATGAATCCGACTCCACATCCGCGGGCGACATCCGCGCCGAGACTGGCGTGACTGCCAAGCAGCGGGTGCGCAAGCACCGTGTGCGACGAACGATGTCAGTGCTGGTCGGCCTCGTTGCCATCGTCGCGCTCATCGCCAGTGTCGTTGCGGTCTGGGCACGCGGCGTGCTCTTCAATTCGGAGACAGTGGCCAGCGCTGCCGACACAGCGTTGCAACAGCCCGAGGTCATCGACTCGATGGCGACATATCTCACTGATCAGGTGATGGTCGCGGTCAACGTCGAGAACTATGTGTTGGCGGTGCTGCCGGACTCCCTGGACCGGTTGAGTCCGGCGCTCGTTGGTGGCCTCCGCAACATCGTGCAAAATCGATTGACGGTCATGCTGGGTCGCGATGAAGTTCGCACATTGGTGACACAGGCGGTTGTGCGCGCTCACGGCAAATTGATGTCGCTCCTGCGCGGCGATGGCGGTGTCAGCGGGGTCTCCATCAAGAACGGTGAGGTGTCGCTGAACCTGTTGCCGCTACTCAGTCGCGGGCTGCTGGCCATTCAGGACCTCGGTGTGTTGGAGAGTGCAACCGTTCCGGTGTTCACGGCCGACGGCGATCCGGCCGCACAGCAAGCGGAGCTGAGCGCTGCGATTGGCCGCGAGCTCCCTGCCAACTTCGGGCAGATGGTGGTCTATCGCAGCGACAAACTGAGCAACGCCCAAGAGTCGCTGGCTCGCGCGCAGAACGCACTGGTCATCGCCCGTCGCTCGCTGCTGTTACTGCTCGCCATCACAGTGCTGGCATTCGTTGCCTGCCTCGCGCTGGCGGTTCGTCGCGGTCGTACCGCCATGGTGCTGCTGCTGGCTTCGGCTGCGGCGATGGTCGTGGTCCGCGCGATCGTGCGCAAGGTGAAGGCGCAAGCGCCGTCATTGGTGGTCGACCCCGGTGCGCGGGCTGCACTTCGATCGACGGTCAACACGCTTTCGCAGGGGCTGCTCACGGCGGTGACGGTGCTCGCAATCCTGGGTGTGCTGGCAGCAATCGGGTTGTACGTCACGGGGGATAGCAAGCGTGCCGTCGCGCTGCGGGGCCGGGCCGGCACGGCCGGCTCGGGGATGGGTTCACTCGTAGCTGCGCACGGCGACGTTGTCTCGATTGTCGCGTTCGCGGCGGCCGTGATGGTCATCTTCTTCTCCGGCATCAGCCTTGTCACGCTCATCATCGCTGCGCTGCTCGGCGCGCTGGGTGTGTGGGCAATGAGGTCGTCTCCGTCTGAGGCGGCTGTCGGCCAGTGAGCGAGTTTGTCGATCGCGCCCGCACTCGCGGCGAGGCGGTCGCAAAGAAAGCCGAGGCGCGGTTCACGGAGGCACGCGACCGCGGCGGACTCGTCGATTGTGGTGCACAGCTCTACGAGCGCGATCGGGATTCGACGGCGTCGGTTCTGGGCAGTGCGATCGCGCTGCGGCTCTTCCTTTTCGTGATCCCCGCCACGGTCGCCTTGGTGGGCCTGGTGAACGTGCTGCGGCTTGGCTCGTTTCTGAACGACGACCTGCAGGCATCGACCACGACGGGGTCCATCTCGACGACGCTCAGCGATATGCCGTGGGGACAAGCCTGGTGGATCTTCCTCAGCGGCGCCGTGCTGACGTTGACGGCCGGATATTCACTCACCAAAGTGTTGGCTGCCGCTTCGGCCCGCGCGTGGAACATGACGGTCCGCGAATCGAAAGTTCCTCCGCTGGCAATCCTGGCGCTGGTCGGAGTGCTCTTCGCGGAGATTGCGTCGTCGACGATCTTCCAGGGTTTGCGCGATGTGCCCGGGGTGCCAGCGGCTCTGACTGCGTGGCTGGCCGCCATCACCGGTGCATCGTTGACATGGTTCTTGGTGATGCTGTTGTTGCCGCGCAAGGTTCGCGACCCGGGGGCACTGCTGCCCGGCGCAGCCGTCATGGGCGTGTTGTACGCCACGTTGCAGTGGTTCATGCAGCTCTACCTTCCGAACAAGGTGGCACGCACGTCCGACACGTTCGGCGACCTCGCGCTGACCGTGGCCACGCTCGGCAACTTCTTCTTCATCGGTCGCATCATGGCCAGCAGTTTCGTGGTGACGGCGGTGGTGTACGAGCGATGGGGCAGCCTCAGTCAACTGCTGTTCGAGCTGCCCGGACTGCGCGGGATTGCACGCCGATCGCCGAAGCTTCGTCGCTACTTCAACCTCGACATCGCCGACCTCGGCACGCTCGACGACCTTGTCCTTGATGACGTCGTTGATGATGACGTCGTTGACGACGTTTCGGCTAGCGCTGAGGAAATTGACCCGGCTTGAGCCGTTGGCGTGTCGCATCCAGTAACACGCGCACCGAGATGGCCAGCAGGGTGAAGTCGACCAAAATCTGGGCGATGACGGCCAGACGGCCAGCCTGACCAACGGCATGAATGTCGCCGTAGCCGACGGTGGACAACGTGGTGACCGTGAAGTACGTGGCGTCGACACGCGTGTTCATGTCGAAGAACTGGGTGCCGTTCTGATTGATGGTGAGATACAGCGCGCTGAACCCGAAGATCAGCATGGTGAACAGCAGAACGAGTGCTTCGACGGCGACGAGCGTGGGCCGATCGGTGGTCTTCATTGCGTGAACCCGTCGCACCGTCAGCGGGACGATGGCCAAGATCGCGGCGACGCCGATCAGCGCGTCGAGCCACCACTTACCGTCGCGAAAGGGCATCAAGGCAAACACCAAGGTGGCGCCGGCGGCGACAGCGGTGATGCGAGCCACCGCCCGCCACAGGGACGCGCCCTCGGGAAGATGTTCCCTCATCTCGGTTCTCACACCGTCAGTGTGTCAAACGCGGGCGGGTGTGACCGATATTGCCTCGATTGTTGCGCGTGCAAACGATACGGTTGGTTGCTGTGAGCAACCACCCGTTCGTCCCCTTGCGCCACCGCGAGGTGCGGCTGCTGTGGGGTGCCGCGGTGGTGTCCGATGTCGGTACGTGGGTTCAGCTCATCGTGGTCGGCAGTCTTGTCGCGGCCGGCACCGGCTCGGCAGTTCAAACCGGTCTGGTGGCGTTGGCCACGTTCATGCCGCAGGGCATCGCGTCGCCGGTTGGCGGGTTGTTGGCGGACCGCTACGACCGCCGCAAGGTGTTTGCTTCGGCACTCATCGTGCAGGCATTGGTCACCACAGTGCTCGCGGTCGTCCTGGGCATGGGGGTGCGTGCCCCTGCGGTGTTGACGCTGCTGATCTTGCTCGGCAGCGCTGCCGGTGCCACCGGCGCGCCCAGCTATGCGGCGATGCAACCCGACCTGGTGCCTGCTCACGAGCTGATGGCGATGGTCTCGCTCGGCGTGTACTCCTGGAACAGCGGTCGCATCATCGGGCCGCTGCTCGGCTCGTTGCTGGTACTGAGTGTGGGTCCGGCGTGGACGATTGGTTTCAACGCGCTCAGCTTTGTCGTGATGGCGGGCGCGGTGTCGCTGGTGCGGCGTCCATTCCGTCCCCACGGTGCAGAGGCCGACATGACTGCCACAGTGCGCGAGCGCCTCGTCGGCGGTTGGCGCACCATGCGGGCCACCCCCGGCTGTTGGCACGGCGTCGTGCTGCTGGTGATGTTCAACCTGACGATAGCGCCGTTCATGGGGCTGATTCCCATCTACGTGCGCCTCGAGTTCGGCGGCGGCACCGGGCTGACGGGCGCGGTTGCGTCGGCGCAGGGCATCGGCGCCATTCTGGGTGGCGTGGCCATCACGATGCTGGCCGCTCATCATCGTCGTTCGTACTTGTTGGCGCGTGTGATGTTTGCATTGTCGCTGGCGCTGTGGAACTACGCGCTGGCGCCCAATCTGGCCTGGCTCATTGCGGGCAGCGCCATCGTTGGCGCCTGTTCGTCCAGCATGTTCATCACCTCGTCGGCCATCATCCAGCGCGACGCTCCGGCGGCCAGCCGTGGCCGCGTGATGTCGATCATGCAGGCGTCGATGGGCATCTCCTACGGCATCGGCCTGCTGTTCATCGGCTCCATCGGTGACGCCACCAGCCTGCGCGTTGCGTTCGCCGTTGGCGCCACCCTGCTAGTGGTGTTCTTCGGTCTACTCACGCTTCGCTCGCGTCACTGGCGTGCAGCGATCGACGGCACCGAGCTCCTTGCGATTGATCGCGTTCACCCCGACGTGCTGTCTGTCGCCTGCGGCGATTAGTCGACGTAGAGCAGTGAGCCTGGCGTTGTCAGCAGCCTGCCGGTTTCCAGCCAGGTCTTGAGGCCACTGAGGATCATCGGCCAGCCTCCGTACAGCTGGTCGTTGGCGCCCTCTCGCAGCTGATCGTGGGTGACGACCAGACGACACGAATCGCCGACCGGTTCGATCTCCCACGTCACCCGTGAGAACCCCTCCGCCTTCACATCGTCGCCCCAGAGTGCACGCAGCGTGTGGACCAGTCTGACCGGAGCATTCACCTCCAACACCTCGCCGTCGCCCAACAGCACCCCCTCGGCATTCGCGCTCTCC
>JANLPB010000265.1:0-7192 GCA_031366885.1 Ilumatobacteraceae bacterium | reverse complement strand
CGATGTCGCCGTCGTCGCTGATGTAGAAGAAGTGATCACGAGGGCTCTCGTCGACTTCACCGGTGATGTACGGCAGCATGTTGTAGCCATCGATGTGCACGCTGAACGTGCGGTCACCGATCGTGTGGCCCTCGAGCAGCTTGCCGACGATGTCGGGCTCGCCGGCCGCAGCCAGCAGCGTGGGCACCCAGTCCTGATGGCACACGATGCCGTTGGCAACGCTTCCGGCTGGAATGTGGCCGGGCCAGCGCATGAATGCCGGCACGCGCCAGCCGCCTTCCCAGTTGGTGTTCTTCTCCGACCGGAATGGGGTGATGCCCGCGTCGGGCCAGCTGTTGTAGTGCGGTCCGTTGTCGGTGGAGTACATGACGATGGTGTTGTCCGCAATACCAAGCTCGTCGAGCTTGTCGAGCATGATGCCCACATTCTCGTCGTGCGCGCACATCACGTCGTTGTAGACGCCTTGACCGCCGCTCTTGCCGAGGTGCTTTTCGGCCGGGTGGGTACGAAAGTGCATCGCGGTGGTCGTCCACCAGACGAAGAAGGGCTTCTCCGCGGTGTGAGCGTCGTCGATGAAGCGCAGCGCGTGCGCGGTTGCTTCCTCGTCGATTGTCTCCATCCGCTTTTTGGTGAGCGGACCGGTGTCGACGATGGTCTGGCCGCCGTTGCCGTCGGCGTGGCAATGCAGCACACCGCGTGGCCCGAAGCGCTTCTTGAACTCTGGGTCCTTGGGGTAATCGGGGTGCTCGGGCTCCTCTTCAGCGTTGAGGTGGTAGAGGTTGCCGAAGAACTCATCGAACCCGTGCATGGTGGGCAGGAACTTGTCCTTGTCCCCGAGATGGTTCTTGCCGAACTGACCGGTGACGTAGCCAAGCGGCTTCAGTAGCTGCGCCAGCGTGGGGTCCTCGTCCTGGATGCCGACGTCGGCGCCAGGCATGCCCACCTTCGTGAGGCCGGTTCGGATGGGGTTCTGGCCGGTGATGAAGGCGGCGCGACCCGCTGTGCAGCTCTGTTGTGCGTAGTAATCGGTGAAGGCCACGCCCTCGTTGGCCACCCTGTCGATGTTGGGAGTGCGGTAGCCCATCTGGCCGCGGCTGTTGTAGCTGATGTTCCACCAGCCGATGTCATCGCCCCAAAGAATCAAAATATTCGGCTGATCTGTTGCCATCGCGACCTCCCGTGTCGTTTCATCGAGAACTATCGCCTGGAACTGTTCCGACGAGCAACGCCCGAAGTGGGTGATATCGCCTCCCCCTCACCGCGGGTCGCTGGCCGGGCCGGCGGGCACGCTGACTATGATCGCGGTGTGGATGGGGCCAATCGGGGGCAGGTGGAGAAAGGCGTCGCGTCTCGCACTCCCAATCTCGTTCTCAGATCTCGTCTGCTGGCGGCGTTGCAGCCCTCACCACCCGCAGTGTTGACCGTCGCTGCTCCGGCTGGGTATGGCAAGACCACGTTGGTCGATCAATGGCTCGCCGACGACGGTCGGCGCGCCGTTCGCCTGACCCTGGACCCCCTCGACAACGACGTGGAGCGGCTGGTCGAACGACTTGGCTCCCCGTTCGACGACGGGCCGTGCGTGTTGGTGCTCGACGACGCTCACCATGTCGCAGCGCCGTTGGCTCTCGAAGTCATCCGCGTTCTCGCAACCCGGGTTTCGGTCGGCTGCACCCTGGTGGTGGTCAGCCGTGCGCACCCCGACCTTGCGCTCGGCTTGGTGCGCGCTCAGCGGCTGATAGTAGAACTGGACTCGACCTCGCTCGCGTTCGATCACGGCGAAGCTGCCGCGGTCTGCCAGGCAGCAGGAGTGTCGTTGAGCGGATCGCAGATCGCAGACCTGGTCGAACGGACTGAGGGGTGGCCAGCCGCAATCCAGATGGCAGCACAGGTGGCGGCGCAGTCGGCTGACCCCTCCCAAGCGATTCTCGAATTCGCAGGTGACGACCGCCACCTCGTCGAGCTTCTGGACAACGAGGTACTGGCAGGACTTTCTTCAGCGGTCGTTGAGTTCCTCGTCGCAGTGGCCCCCATGCAGCGAGTGTCTGGACCGTTGTGCGACGTGGTGTTGCAGCGCACGGGGTCGGCTGCCCTACTGGAGCGTCTCGCGCAAGAGACCCTGCTGGTGCTGCCACTCGATCGTCGTCGGGTCTGGTACCGCTTTCATCAGGTGCTCTTGGCATTCCTGCGCTCGGATCAGCATGATCGCGTGGGCTTCAGCAGTGACGTGATCGCTGGTCGTGCCAGCTCGTGGTTCGAGGAGCACGGCGACATCGATTCGGCAATAGAGATGGCCGCGGTCGGCAACGACGTCACCCGCGCCACGGACTTGGTGCTGCAGCACTTTTCTGCGCGGAGCAGCATCGGCAATCCGGGAGCGGTGGAGCAGTGGCTGTCGCGTTTGACCAGCGAGCGGGTCGTCACCAATCCCTCACTGCAAGCCGTTGCGGCCCTGGCTCGAATGGGCCTCGGCGACCCTGATGGCACCTTGCGATGCCTGCACCGGGCAGAATTTGGGTTGGCCGAGCGGTACCCGACCAGCGGACCCCACGAGCAGCCGGCGGCAGTCGTTGCGGCGTTGCGGGCGCTCGTCGGCTGGGGCACGGCAGAAGCGATGCGAGCGGATTCGCGCTACGCACGCCAGCACGCAAAATCTCCGGTTTGGTACGCCGTCGCGAGCATCTCCGATGGGGCTTCGTCCTTCATGCTCGGGGAGACGGCCGCGGCGCTGGAAGCGTTTCACGCCTGCATCGCCATCGCAGAGAAGTGCAACTACACGTCGTGGGCGATGAGCCTGGCCCACCTCGCGCTGCTGCATGAGCGTGCAGGCGACCGTGATGCAGCACTCGCTTCCGCGCTTGCTGCGCGGCGAGTGGTGACCGATCTCGATCTGCATCGCGTTCCGCATATCTACCTCGTGCACCTTGTCGGGGCGCAGTTCGATGCGTTGGCTGGCCACGACGAGCAAGCAGCCTCTGGGCGCACCCATGGCCTTGCGCTCTTTGACCAATGTCGCACGATCGGGCCGTGGGCTCAGCTACAAGCCTCAGTTGTGTTGGCAAACATTGCGTGCATGTGGGGCGAGGAAGATGCCAAGAAAGCCTGGCTGGATCTCGCCGACACCGTGTTGCAGTCGGTTCCCGATGCGCTGGTGGTGAAGGACCAGGTGGCCGAGCTACGCAGCCGCAAGCCGGCGCCTCCGCGGGGTGCCCACGACGGCCCGACACTCAGTGTCGCCGAGCGGAGAGTCTTGCTGTACCTGCCGACGCATCTCAGCCTGGCCGAGATTGCTGACACGCTGTACCTTTCGCGCCACACGGTCAAGTCGCACGTGGTAGCGATCTACCGCAAGCTGAACGTCGTCAGCCGCAGTGAGGCAGTTCAAACCGCCCGCACAGCCGGGCTGCTGAGCTAACTGGTCGGAAAGACTGACGTCCAGTCATTCGCCATGCTGGCGACAACCCAACCAAGTTGCGCGGCGACGGCGGTGATTGGCGTCGCCTCATCGACGGTCGCGGCCACGCTGACGTACTGAAACTCGCGTTCCGAATCGTCGTGATCGACGAGAAGCGCCATTCCGGGTCCGTCACCCGCGCACGCCCATTCCATCATTTCGCGGTCGCCGGCACTGTTGCCGGCAGCGAAGATCGGGCGTCGACCGAGCTGTGCCTGAATGCGATGCACCTTCGCAGCACCCTCGTTGGCATCGCCGTCCAAACGGGCGGTTCGCAGCAGAAGCGGCCGACCATCCTCGCCGCGGGAGAACTCATAGGTGATCTGTGTGCCGACGACTGCTTCGGGCGGCACGCCGTACACGTCCTGGCTGATCGACCTCACGAACTCGTTACCGCCGCCGCTGACGATGAAGACAGCGAAGTGGCGACGCCGAAGCTCGTCGAGCAGTTCGAGCATCGGCTGGTAGACCGCACGCAGCAGGGGTATGCCCAAGGTGCGGTGGAGCGCGCCGCCCATGAAGGCGCGCGCCTTCAGCGTGAACTCGTCGGGCTCGATCCCAGCGAGAAGCTCGGCAAGGGCAAGGCCAACCCGTGCAATTCCTAAGTCACCGATGGCTGCGTGGTCGCCCGCAAGCACGGCCGCAAACTCTGGCCGGTCGCGAAGCGATGGGTCGAGAGCGGCTTGGGCGGCCAGTTCGCTGACGAGGAAATCGAACTGGGCATAGGTCGGCCGCTCGCACCACAGGGTGCCGTCGTTGTCAAAGGCCGCTACTCGTTGTTCGACCGGGAGTTGCTCGGCCGCCTTGAGGAACGCGAGCAATGAACTGCGTGTAGCTCCGTCGCGCCATGAGGGCAGAAGCACAGTTGGGTCAGTCATGGGGGTCCCTTCGTTGTTGTTCGCCAACCCACCGGGTCGCCGCCTCGAACGCGGCGAGGCTGGCCTCACCAACAGTGGCGCTCGCCTCGAATATCTCGACCATGCCGGTGCGTTCAAGCGTGCCGTTGCGCACCATTTGAAGATGCGTGGCGCTGTCGACACCGCTGAGGTACAACTTGCCTCCGACGGCATTCAGACGGTCGGCGTAGTCCGCTAAGACCGAGAACGACGTGGCGCCCAGCAGGGCGCGACCGCGAAGGCGCAGAACAACGGCCGGGGCGTACGCCGCGCCAGGGTCTGGGAGGTGAGCCTGCAGGGTTTTGGCCCCGGCGTAATAGAGGCTGCCGTAGATGTCGAGCAGCACCACCTCGTGCGTGGTCAGTTGAGTGGGCGCCGGCTGTTCGACGAACCGACCATCAAGGTTCGGTAGCAATTGCACGAGGCGAAGATCCAACGCCTCCTGGTTGATCTGCATCATGAGCGCGAGCGCGATGCCTACTCCGACAGCGGCGGCGACCGGCAGGAACAGCGTCGCGACAAACGTCGCGACGACGGCGACCTGCGAGTTCCGACCGGTCCGCATGATTGCCCGCAGCGCCCCCGTCCGAAGCGAGCCTGCTGCAGCGACGATCAGCACAGCCGCGAGCGTCGACATCACGACACTGCCGACAATGCCCGAGAAGGCGACGAGGATCACAGCCATCCACAGTCCAGAGAAGATGGCGGCCCAGCGCCCAACGGCGCCCGCCGACACGTTGAGCGCGGTCTGACCAACTGAGCCGCCGACGGGCTGACCTCGAAAGAGACCGGCCAGCATGTTGCCGACACCCTGCGCGACGAAGTCCTCGTTTGCATTGGAACGCGAGCTGTCCGGGTTGGGCGCTGCCTCGCTGACCCCGGCGCCCTGGATGAGTACCAATGCTGCGATCGCGAAGGCGCCTGCCAGCACGCCGAAGGTGAGATCGGCGAGGTGGGGGAGTGCAGGCGTCGGGAGCCCTTTCGGGATGGTGCCCACGTCGCTCACCCGCTCGATCGCGTCCGAACCCCAGAGCGCAACTGCGACACTTGGAATCACGAGCGCAATCAACGCGGCGTACGGCCCGGCCTTTGTGCGCGCCAGCACCACCAGCAGTGTGAGCGCGGCGACCCCGGCGATGGTGGTGCCGAGGTCGATACGACCGGGATGCGTCACCAAATCCCACGCCTTGGCCAACGCGAAGGGTCCCGAGACGGTCGCTCCGAAGAAGTCGGAGAGTTGACCCAGGACGATGTTCGCTGCAACCCCGGAGAGGAACCCGATCATGACGGAATGCGGGACGAACCGTGTGTAGCGCCCGATGTGGAGCAGGCCAGCGACCACCATCAATGCGCCAGCCAACATCGTGAGCAGGAACAACACCCGCGAACGATCCTCCGTCGCGAAACCACCGATGGCGGAGCCGGCTGCGAGCGCTGAGGCGCTGGTAGTGGTGATCACCATCAGACGGGTACTGGAGGTGAGACCGCCGCCGATGGGGCCAAAGATGCTGGCGTACAAGCCGTGCACCGGGTTGACGCCGGTGAGCACGCTGGAGGCCATGCCGTCGGGCACGCTGCTGATGGCACCTGGAATGCCAGCGATCAGATCGGTGCGGACCGTGCCCTTTTCGGGTGCGCGTGAGCGCAGCCATTGTCGAGCCGATCGGCTCCACGTGGCGACCTGTGTTCCCATCCCAAGGCCGGACTGTAGACGGCACCCGGTGCTCTCGAAACAGCTGTGGTGGAGATCGCCCAAATCGGGCGACCTAGGGTGGGGCTTCGGGAGAATAGGTTGAAGGCCCACCATGACTGACGTTGAGATCACCGCCGAGCCGTCGCCGCTGCCACGCCTGCCGACATCGCTGAACAACACCCCGCCGGGGTTCCATCTCCTGGCCAAGCCCAGCGGCAGCACCTGCAACATCGACTGCACCTACTGCTTCTTCCTGTCCAAGGAGGCGCTGTACCCCAACGACAAGAGCCGGATGTCAGCTGCCACCCTAGAGCAATACATTCGCCAACTGCTCGAGTCTCACCGCAGCTCCAGCGTGACCATTGCGTGGCAGGGCGGCGAGCCAACCCTCATGCGCGTTGAGTTCTTCCAGCTCGCGGTTCAGCTGGTGGAGAAGTACAAGCGGCCCGATCAGACTGTGCTGCACACGTTTCAGACCAACGGCATCCTGCTCGACGACGAGTGGTGTCAGTTCTTCAAGCAGCACGGATTCCTGGTCGGTCTGAGCGTAGACGGGCCCCGCGAACTGCACGACACCTACCGCCGCGATCGACTGGCACGGGGCACGTTCGACAAGGTGATGGACGGCTGGCGTCTGCTTCGCCGGCACGACGTCGACTTCAACATTTTGTGCACGGTGAACGCTGCCAACGAACACCACGGCCGCGAGGTCTACCGGTTCCTCCGCGACGAATTGGGAGCGAAATGGGTGCAGTTCATCCCCATCATCGAGCGCGCCACACCCGACACACTGGAGATCGCCAACAAGGGATGGAGCGACACGCCCGGCCGCAAGCGGCTGTTGTACACACAAACCGGCAACTTGGTCACCGAGCGCTCGGTGGGCGGCGAGCAATACGGCCGCTTCCTCATCGACGTGTTTGAAGAGTGGGTGCGTCACGACGTGGGTTCGATGTTCGTGCAGTTGTTCGATGTCACTCTCGAAGGCTTCTTCGGCCGACATCTGTTGTGCATTCATGCGCCCACATGCGGGTACGGGCCGGCGTTGGAACACAACGGCGACCTCTACAGCTGCGACCACTTTGTTGAGCCTGAATTTCTTCTGGGCAACATCCACCAGACACACATGGTCGAGCTGATTGCCTCGCCGCG
>JANLPB010000258.1:0-5523 GCA_031366885.1 Ilumatobacteraceae bacterium | reverse complement strand
TGCGCCGCGCCGGGTGGTAAGGCAACCGGCATCGCCACATCGGGGGCGACAGTGATCGCGGCCGACCTGCAACGCCAGCGCGTCGGCCTGATCACCGAGAACGCGGCTCGCCTGGGCACCAGCGACGTGCTGGCGCTCGCCGCAGATGCGTGCAATCCGCCGTTCCCGCACGAGACGTTCGACGCGGTGTTGATCGACGCGCCGTGCAGCGGCCTGGGAACGCTTCGCCGCCGCGCCGATGCCCGCTGGCGGATAACCCCCAAAGATGTCACCGACCTAATTGGGCTGCAGCAGCGCATCGTCGACGCGTGTGCGCCCCTGGTGAAGCCCGGTGGCATTCTGGTCTACAGCGTGTGCACCCTGCTGGCTGACGAGGCCAACTCCCACAAGTTTCCCGAGGAGTTCGTAGCGATGAATGAGCGACCGGAGGGGGACTGGCGGGCGCTCGGCGACGGCTGGCGTGTACTGCCTCACGATGCGGATACCGACGGCATGATCCTGCTTCGCTACCGTAAGTCGTCATGAGCGATGCATTGCCTCTGGCCAAGGTGCTGACCGTCAGCGATGGCGTCATCGCCGGCACCCGGGTCGACGCGAGCGGCGCGGCACTGGCCGAGATGCTCCGCTCCAACGGGTTCGACGTGGTCTCGCAGACAGTGGTGGCCGATGGAGCGGACAACGTTGCGGCGGCGCTCACCGAGTTGGCAGATGGGTTTGCCGGGCTGATTGTCAGCACCGGCGGCACGGGCTTTGCACCGCGCGATCAATCGCCCGAAGGCACCCGCATGGTCATCGAACGCGAGGCTCCCGGCCTTGCGGAAGCGATGCGGCTGGTCAGCCCGCTGGGTCGTCTCTCGCGCGGCATTGCGGGTATCCGCGGCCAATCCATCATCTGCAACACCCCGGGCTCGCCGAAGGGCTGCGTCGAGCAGCTCGCGGCCGTCATCGACGTGCTGCCGCACGCCCTGCGACTGCTCGCCGACGCCCCCACAGAACACTGATCACTCAATCGCGCGGGTCTGTTCGGGCAGGCGGCAGTAGCCTCGGCTCGTGCTGAGACTGGTGCTTCCCAAAGGTTCCCTCGAGCGTGCGACACTCGACCTGTTCGAAGCCGCGGACCTCCCCGTATTGCGTTCGTCGTCGGTCGACTACAAGGCCACAATCGCTGACCCGCGCGTCTCCGAGGTCCGAATTCTGCGGCCCCAGGAGATCCCTACCTACGTGGCGGAGGGCCTGTTCGACATCGGCATCACCGGTCGCGACTGGGTGGAGGAGACCGCGAGCGACATTGTCAGTCTCGGCGAGCTAAAGTACTCCAAAGCCACATCACTGCCGATCAAGGTGGTCGTCGCCGTCGCCGGCGACTCCGCCGTGACGTGCATCGAGGACCTGCCTCACGGCCTGCGCGTCAGCACGGAGTACCCGGAGCTGACCCGTCGGTTCTTCGCCGAGAAGGGCATCCCCGCCGACATTCGCCTCAGCTACGGCGCGAGTGAAGCGAAGATCCCAGACATCGCCGACTGCATTGTCGATATCACCGAGACGGGTCGGGCGCTGCGCGCTGCCGGCCTGCGCATCATCGGCGAGATTCTGCAGAGCTACACCGAGGTCGTAGCCAACAGGGCCGCGTATAGCGACCCGGCCAAGCGGCACGCTATGGGTCAACTGATGACACTGCTCAACGGCACTCTTGATGCGCGTGGTCGCGTGCTGGTGAAGATGAACGTGGCGACCGGCCAATTGGACGCAGTGCTCGCCCTGCTGCCGTCAATGAAGTCGCCGACCGTGAACCCCCTTGCGGGCGACGGCGGTTTCGCCGTGGAGACAGTCGTGTCGAAGTCGCAGATCAATACGCTGATCCCAGAGCTGGTCGACGCCGGCGCCACCGGAATCCTCGAACTGCCGATCTCGAAGATCATCCCGTGAGCGCCCCGCACCTCGGCACGGTGGTTGCGTTCGATGCTGCCGTCGGCCTCGGTGAAGTCGAGCGCAATGACGGCCAGCGCTTCCAGTTCCACTGCATCGAACTGGCCGATGGCACGCGCACAATTGACTTATCAACTGAAGTGACCTTTGGGCTGTTGTGCAAACTTGGCTGCTACGAGGCCAACGCCGTTACTCGGACATGAACGAGCGCGACCAGCGGATCATCGATGTGATTCGGTCGTTGCGCGAGGGCGAAGTGGTGACCTACGGCGACATTGCCGACGTGGCGGGTTACCCCAAGATGAGCCGCCTCGTCGGCCGTCTACTCGCCACCACTGACGACGACCTGCCCTGGTGGCGAGTGGTCAACGCCGCCGGCCGGCTGGTGCCCGGCAACGAACGCGAACAGACTGCCTTGCTGAAAGGCGAAGCCATCACCGTGGTCAACGGCCACGTTCGCAATGCTCCAACGGGTCGGTTTAAGAAAGTGGCTCGCTCGAACCTGTGAGGTCTGTCGCGCTCTTGATCTGAACAAATGCCAAGCGAATGTTCGAGAGTGCATTGGTGAGCGTGTCGGAATCCTCTCCCAAGCGCTCGCCAAGGCCCTCGACCAAGCACCCCACCGCGTCAATCGCCAAGGCGGCCTCGCGCAGGGCGGGTGGCTCGGCGCTGAGGTGAATTGCGGCCAATTCGTACAAGCCCATCACATGGTTGGAGACAACGACCTCGGCCGGAATGCTGCCGAGACGGTTGCGTGCGTCGTACATTGCCTGCTGTGCATCGTCGATGGCGGTCTCGTCGAAATCGTCGTCAAACTGGGCGGGGGAGTCTTTATCCGTCACGGTTGGTACCCTACCGGGCTGACAACTGAGGCGAAGTGGGGTGCCGTTCACGGTCATCCCCACCCGGCCACCGAGAACTTTAGGTGCGCCCGGGTCACACGCACTGCGTAGCATGCCGTCCAAGGCCTTTTCGGCCCGATGCGGTGTGTCCCGTTGTGTTTGGTGACATTCGCATCACCAACACAGGAGGGGCAACACCCATTGCACAGGAGTGAGCAGCCATAGCACCGCCGCAGACACCAGAACACCGGTACAACGAGCGCATTCGTGCCCGAGAGGTCCGACTTATCGGAGCCGACGGCAATCAGTTGGGCATCAAGAACCTTCCCGATGCACTCGCACTGGCCCGCCAGGCCGACCTCGACCTCGTCGAAGTCGCACCCATGGCGACTCCACCAGTGTGCCGGATCATGGACTACGGCAAGTTCCGCTACGAGGAAAGCCAGAAGGCCAAAGAGTCACGGAAGAAGACCGTTCACGTCTCGATCAAGGAAGTCAAATTCCGTCCCAAGATCGGCAAGGGCGACTTCGACACCAAAGTGCGCCACATGCATGATTTCCTTGCAGAAGGCCACAAGGTGAAGGTGACGCTGCAGTTTCGTGGGCGCGAAATGGCGCACCCGGAGCTTGGTTCACGGATTCTCGACGCGGTACTGGAACAACTGGGACCGACCGCCAAGGTCGAAACCCAAGCACGGCTCGAAGGGCGCAACATGACCATGGTCTTGGCGCCCGACAAAAAGGCCGTTCCGAAGAAGCCCAGTGAGGACAAACCTCATGCGGCTGCGGAGGAACCCGCCAGCGATGCAGCACCTGCCGAGGTTGCTACAGAGCCGGCGATGGAAGTCGCAGAGGTCTCCGAGCCAGCAGTGGCCCCGGAAGCCGAAGTGGCCGCCGAGCCCGACCCCGCCTGACACAGATCGACGTAAGCCGGCGGTTTCACCGCCATCTACACAGGAAACCACCATGCCCAAGATGAAGACCAGCAAGACCGCGGCGAAGCGGTTCAAGACGACAGGTACCGGCAAGCTGCGCCGTTTGCAGCAGAACCGTCAGCACCTGTTTGAAAAGAAGCCGTCCACCCGCACCCGTCGCCTTGACGGCCAGGTCGATGTCCACCCCGGCGATGCGAAGAAGATCAAGCGCCTGCTTGCCAAGCGCTAATCCAAATCGCCACCGATAACGACACTCAGTACGAGAACGAAGAGAAGGAGACACAACTATGGCTCGTGTAAAGCGCGCAGTCGGCTCGAAGAAGCACCGTAAGCAGGTGCTCGAGCGGGCAAAGGGTTACTACGGCAACAAGAGCCGCTCCGTCCGGGCGGCCAACGAACAGGTGATGAAGAGCGGTCAGTACGCGTTCCGCGACCGTCGCGCCAAGAAGGGCGAGTTCCGTCGCCTGTGGATCCAGCGCATCAACGCTGCCTGCCGCCTCAACGACATCAGCTACAGCCGCTTCATTGCCGGCCTCAACGCTGCTGGTATCGAGGTCGACCGCAAGGTGATGTCAGATCTGGCCATCACCGACGCAGCAGCATTCACCGCGTTGGTTCACGCGGCCAAGGCTGCGCTCGACGCCAAGACCGACGCCCAGACGGCCGAAAAGGCTGCTTCCTGAGCGTTCACAACACTGCTGGGCTCACCTTTTCGAGCCCCAAGGTTCAACGACTGCGGCGCCTCTTGGGGCGCCGCAGTGCGCGTTCCGCGGAGAGTGTGTTCGTTGTCGAAGGCCCGCTGCTGATCGCGCAGGCGATTGCGGCGGGGTGGGAGCTCGAGGCGCAGTTCGTGGCGCCCGGTGCCACGGCCGTCTCCTCCTCGGCTCCGGTCTACGAGTTGGCTCCGAATGTGATCGAACGAGTTGCCTCCACCGAGGCGCCGCAACCCGTGTTGGCGGTCGTACGCCAACGGGCCGCCACGTTGCCGCATGACGCAGACTTTGTGATGGTCGCGCTTGGCTTGTCGGACCCGGGGAATGCGGGCACCATCATTCGCTCGGCCGAGGCGGCCGGCGCGCAGGCGGTGGTGTTCACCCAGGGTTCTGTAGACCCGTTCAATCCAAAGGTGGTACGCGCAACCGCAGGGTCGCTGTTTCGAGTTCCGGTGGTCTTCGCCGAACTCGAGGTGTTGCAGGCCGCCGGCCTGCGCGTGTTGGCCACGTCATCGCACCATGGAACGCCATACACGGAGGCCGACCTGACCGGGCGCGTCGCCCTCGTGGTGGGCAACGAGGCGCACGGCGTTCCGGACGATGCGCCCGTCGACGGCTGGCTGACGATTCCGCACGCGGGCGCCGCCGAGAGCCTGAATGTGGCGATGGCGGCGACTGTGCTCGTATTTGAGGTCGCCCGTCAACGTCGGCACCGATAGTTTCGTTGCCGATGATTGATCAGATCCACATCGCCCGCGACAGCGCACTCGCGCGTCTCGCTGTCGCAACCAGTAGTGATGACGTTCGCACCGTCGAGCAAGAGGTGCTGGGCAAGCGCGGCACGCTCACCGATCTGAAGGCCGGCTTGGGGAAGCTGGCGACAATCGACGAGAAGAAGCACGCAGGTCGCTCGCTGAACGAGGCGACGGCCCAGGTGACCGATGCGCTGCTCGTGCGGCTTGGCGAGTTCCGCAGTGCCGAGCGCATGGTGCAGTTGGAAGCCGAGCGCATCGATCTCACGGAGGTCATGCAGCGCCCCGGTCGCGGTCACGCGCACGTGGTGACTCAGGCGTGGCAGCGGCTGGAAGATGTGTTCATCGGTCTTGG
>JANLPB010000223.1:0-3985 GCA_031366885.1 Ilumatobacteraceae bacterium | reverse complement strand
GTCGAGTCTGTTGAAGAGGCACCCGAAGCCTGATCTCTCACATTGTGCGCAGAGATGGCACGGCCGCGAGGCCGTGCCATCTCTCGTTTTCAGGTGAGTTTTTCGATTCCCATCTTTACGGCCAACAGCACCGCCGGAGTTCGGTCACGTGCGTTGAGCTTCTCGTAGATGGAAGCGAGATGGTTCTTGACGGTGCGATGACTGATGAAGAGGCTCTCCGCGATCTCGTTGGTGCCGAGCCCGTCGGCCACCAGTTGGAGGACTTCTTCCTCGCGTGCCGAGATGATGCCGTCAGTGTCGCGTCGCGCTTCGTTCAGGAGGGCCTCGGCAAGTCTCGGCGACATCGGCCGGTCACCGTTGTTTGCAATTCGAATGGCCTCGACGACCTCACTGATCGACGAATCTTTGGTGACGTAGCCGACGGCGCCGGCCTTCAGCGCCCTGTCCAGTATGTCGCGGTCGATGTGCATGGTGAGCATTACCACGCGCACCTCTGCACGCGAGGCAACCAACCGACGTGTGGCATCGATACCGTCGAGCTTGGGCATTGACACGTCCATCAAGACCACGTCGGGGCGTTTGGCGAGGACGATGCGCACGCCTTCTTCACCGTCGGCGGCCTCCCCGAGAACAGCAATGCCCTCCGCTTCGAGGGCACGCCGAAGCCCCTGGCGCAACATGGTGTGGTCATCGACTAGGACAACGGAGATTGCCACGTGCCGGGCCGCCCTTCCAGGATCAGATCGAGGCGAACTTCCGTGCCCCCAGTTGTCAACGACTGCATCGTCAGGTCGGCGTCGAGCCGATTCGCCCTCTCGTGCATTCCAACGAGACCGTAACTGTCGGCCCGTGCGTTGGTCGCATCGAGTCCCACGCCGTCGTCACGAATGGCGAAATGAAGCGCCGCTCCGCTTTGTCGGCCGGTGACGAGAAGGTGCGTGCCCTTCGAATGCCGCTCGGCGTTCAGAATGGCCTCGCGAATGATCTGCCACAACTCGCGCTCCATGAACAACGGGAGGCGCTCCGTGAGGCGAATATCAGTGCGCGTTTGCATCTCGCTGCGCGCCCCGACACGTTGCAGAAATTCGGCGACGGTGGCACCGAGATCGCGACTGTCGGTAATCTCGGTACGCAGGTCGTACAGCGTGTCGCGTACATCGCGCACGACCGCAGACACTTGCTGGCGCAGCTCGCGTAGCACCGGTTCGGTCTCGCCGCCGTCCGCCGCCACCGACAAGGCTCGGTCCACTTCGAAGCCGATCATTGCCAGCGAGGAACCGACGTGATCGTGAAGTTCCCGAGCGATCCGGGACCGTTCCTCGTCAGCCGCAAGGGTGCGAATCCGTCGAAACATACGGGCGTTGTCAATCGCAATACCGAACGGCTCCGTGAGGCCGTGGACGATTTCTGCCTGCTGCTGGCCGAACGTTCCTGAAGCGGATGACTCGACTGCGATGAAGCCAATGAGTGCACCTCGTGCCCGAAGTGCCGCGTACAAACCGCATTTGGCTTTCGGCGACACGCCCTGCAGTTCGTTGAGGGCGTCGATCCTGATGGTCTTGAGTGATTCGGCTGACTGGCGTAGACCAGATGGCAGTCGGTCGAGCGGGTAGGTGCGGGCGGAGTCGATGCCGTGCGTGCGCACGGGTGTGACCCGACGAGTAGCGAGGTCAACGAGGTAGACAACGAGCTGATCGTGGCGAACCATCGAGCGCAGCCGGCCGATGGTCGAGTCGAGCACCTCCTCGATGTCCAACGACGCCGGCAACGTCTGGGCGACGCGTTGCAGCGCGAACAGCAGCGAGTTGGCCTCCGCCAGGCGACTCACACGGTCGAGCGCGACCTGTTGCTGGCGAGCCGCATCGTGGGCTGCGCGGTGGGCCAGGCCGCTGGTGAAGGCGACCAGGCCGAGCAGCCCAACCCACAACGCGCCGTCTTGTAGACCTTGTCGTACGCCGACGTTCGGCACGTGCTGCACGGTGATGACGGCAACCGCGGCAACGGCGAGCTGGGCACTGAACACACCACCGGCAGCGAAGCCCGCGAGCATGCCCGTAGGCACCAGGAAGAGGACGAATGGAGAGGCCCACGCTCCGCTGAGCAGCACCGCGGCTACGACCACGGCCAGCTCGATGACAACGCGCAGGCGCGTTTTGGGATCGTTGCGATACGCCACCGGTCGCCGGCACGCCGCCGCGGTGAACACGGTCGCGCACGCCACAATGGCAGCAAGGCTCCAGTTGTTCCATGAGAAGTCTGGCTGCGCGCGGATGAACGCGCCCACCAGTGCTGCGACACGAAATGGCCAGAGCGGCGCCGCTGAAAGCGTCGGCGGAATGGACGACAGTGGCTGTGCATGCGCGCGACGGTCGATACCCCCTGGCGGCGTGCGGCTACCTCCGCGGCGTTCGACCAGCGGCCAGCCGACCGACGTAGGGTCTACCTCGGGGGTTTCGAACGAACCAGTGAGTTCGTCGGTGTCATCGGCCACGCGCCGATGCTACTTCCGGTTGCTCGTTCGCTTCGCGGACTACGATCGCCGAATGATTCTGGTTGGGCTGACTGGTGGCATCGGGTCCGGGAAGTCGACGGTGAGCGCAGCGCTGGCAGCGCGTGGGGCGGTCATTGTCGACGCTGACCAGGTCGTCCGCGATGTGCAGCAACCAGGGTCGCCCGTGCTTGCCAGACTCGCCGAACGGTTCGGCGCCGAGGTCATCGCGAAGGATGGTTCTCTGGACCGGGCAGCGCTCGCCAGCATCGCGTTCGCCGACCCAGAGGCGCTCAAGGATCTCAACCGCATTGTGCACCCGGCCGTCGGCGCGGAGATGAATCGCCAGGTGATGGAGAATGTCGCCACCCTCAACGTGGTCGTCCTCGACATCCCCTTGCTGACGGAGAATCCACGTGAGGGTTTGCAAGGAAAGATCGTGGTCGATGTCCCGGTGGAGACTCAGGTGGAGCGGCTGGTGAAGTACCGGGGTTTCGACGAGGCCGACGCCCGCGCCCGCATCGCCCGCCAGGCGACGCGTGAACTCCGCTTGGAAACTGCCGACTTCGTGGTCGACAACAGCGGCGAGGCGGGCACCCTCGACGGGCAAATCGAGCTGCTCTGGAGCTGGCTGCAATCCCTGCCCCAGCTGCCTCCCGATTATGAGTTCGCCGGTCGCAACGACAAAGCCGACCGGACAGAGGAGTAGCGGGTTCAGCTGAACCGCTCGCAAGCACTAGTGGTCGCACGAACATCCGTTCGCCGGATAGGCTGCCCAACGTGCCCGAGTTCAAGGTCGAGTCCCTGTTTCAGCCCGCTGGCGACCAACCTCACGCGATCGCCAAGCTCACTGAAGGCATTGAACGCGGAGACCGTTTTCAGACATTGCTAGGCATCACCGGCTCGGGTAAGAGCGCAACCATCGCGTGGACGATCGAAGCCACGCAGCGGCCGACACTGATCCTTGCGCCGAACAAGTCACTGGCTGCACAGCTGACGCAGGAGATGCGCGAGTTCTTTCCCAACAACCGGGTCGAGTACTTCGTCAGCTACTACGACTACTACCAGCCCGAGGCGTACATGGCCGCCAGCGATACGTATATCGAGAAGGACTCGTCAGTCAACGACGAGATCGATCGCTTGCGGCACTCGGCCACGGCAGCACTCCTCACGCGGCGCGACACCATCGTCGTCGCGTCGGTCAGTTGCATCTACGGCATGGGCGATCCGGCGGAGTACCGCGGGCAGTTACTCGAACTACACACCGGCGTCGATTACGACATGCGCAGCATCCTGCGCCGTCTGGTCGATCTTCAGTTCGACCGCAACGACATCGCACTCGGCCGCGGCAAGTTTCGTGTCCGTGGCGACACCATCGAGGTGCATCCGTCGTACGACGAGACGGTGTTGCGCATCGAGATGTTCGGCGACACGGTCGATCGCATCACCACGATCGACCCGCTGACGGGTGAGACGCTCAACGACATGAGCCAGGTC
>JANLPB010000207.1:0-3443 GCA_031366885.1 Ilumatobacteraceae bacterium | reverse complement strand
GTGGCCCGGGTAACGAATGGTCTTGTAATCGATGTTGGCCACGCGACCGTCGTACGTTTCGCACATCGTGCCCAGCCCACCGGAGGTAGTGAACGCCTCCAACTGCGTGCCGTGGATGTACAGCGTCTCGCGCCACTCCATCGCAGACACCCACTTGCGCACGCCCTCCTCCAGCACCTCGCAGTCATTGAGGTACTCATTCACCACGCCCTCGGGCGACCAGTTGAAGGCGTACCCCAGCAGGCCGGTCGGGTGCTGGGGCAGCGCACCCACTCGCATCCGTACCGAGCGGCACACGTCGAAGGTCGCAATCTGGGCGGCCGCCACGATGGCAACGAAGCCGGGCGCCAGCCCGCACTGCGGCGCCATGAGACCCCTCGAGGTTGCACTCATCTCAACGATCGCCTGCGTGGTCCCGACGTCTTCGGTCAGGTCGAAATAGTGAAGACCAAGTCTGTGGGCGATCGCTGCGACAGAACAGTTGAGGTGATACGGCAAACACGACAACACCGCTTCGGTGTGTTCCAGTTCTCCCTGTAACGCACTGGCGTCGGCAATATCGCACGTCCGAACGGCGAAAGGCGTCTCAGCTCGCGGTATCCGCTGATCGATGCCGATCACTTCGAACCCTGCTTCGTGCAAGAAGGTCGCCGCCAAAAGACCGACCTTGCCCAGACCCAACACCGCAACTGTGCCAAATGACATGGCACCATTCTGTCAGTACTGGCCGGCCTCTGGAATCAATGTTCCAAAATTGCCAGCTGGAACTCTTCGGGGACCACCTGCTTGGTGCGTTGCCAATACTCCAAGAGGGTGAACGGCCAGTTCTGCGACACACGCCCGAGGTCATTCTTGTACCAACTGTTCACCGAGCTCCACCCCCACGCCATCGCCGAATTCTCCGCATCGACACGCTCGTTGAACGAGTCGTGCACATCAGCGCACACTTCAACGGATGAAGCCTTTTGCGTCAGCATCAGTTCGACGAGGTTGAGGATGTAGCGCACTCCGCATTCGCTGAAGTAGATGATGCTGCCGTTGATCACGATGTTGGTGTTGGGGCCGTAGAGGCAAAAGAAGTTCGGGAAGCCGGGAATCGCAACGCCGAGGTACGCCCGGGCATCGCCATTCCACTGCTCGTGCAGGTCCACTCCGTCGCGACCGTTCACTGTCATCGGCGTGAGGAACCTCGACGCCTCGTAGCCGGTGCCGTACAAAATGACGTCGGCCTCGTGAAGGGTTCCGTCAGCCATCTCGACACCGGACGCAGTGATGCGCGCAATGCGGTCGGTCACGAGATGGACGTTGGGTCGCTTCAGTGTCCGCGCCCAGACACCGTTGTCTCGAACCATGCGCTTCGCCCCCACCGGGTAGTGGGGCACGACCTTCTCCAACAGATCCGGCCGGCCGTCGAACTCAGCCTTGAAGTACTCCACCAAAAGCTGACGGCCAAATTCGCTGATCATGCTCACCGAGCTGCCGTCACTCTCCCATGCGGGGTCGACGCGCACCGCCTCGAGGGCGCCGTCGCCCATCCGCCAGAAGATCGAGAAGCGGTTGAACTCGCTGTAGCTGGGCACATGACCGTAGAGCCAGCGCAGTCCGTCGGGCACGGTCTCGTGATAGTCCGGCGTAGGTGCCAGCCAGGGTGCCGTGCGCTGCGTAATGACAAGGTCGGCCGCGACTTCGGCAACGTGGGGCAAGAACTGCAGTGCACTGGCGCCGGTGCCGATGCAGACGACACGCTTGCCTTCCAGCGAGAGCTGTGGCCGCCATTGTGCTGAATGCATCGTCTCGCCGGTGAAGGAACCAAACCCCTCGATCTCAGTGGGAAACCTGGGTCGGTTGAGCTGGCCGACAGCGCTGATCACGATGTTGGCGGTCACCGACCTGGTATCGCCACTGGCGTCGGTGTAGTTGACCGTCCATGTCTGGTCGACGTCGCTCCACACCGACTGCTGCACGGTGCAACCGAACTGCACATGTCGACGGACATCGAAATGGTCGGCACATTGGCGGAAGTAGTCGCGCAGTACACCTTGCGGGCTGTAGTGAAACGGCCAGTCGTGGCGCTGGGCCGACGAGTAGCTGTAGTTGTGGTTCGGGTTGTCCACCCGACAGCCGGGATATGCGGCCTCGAACCAGGTGCCGCCCACGTCGTCGTTCTTGTCGAGGATCGTGAATGCAACGCCTGCCTGCTGCAGCCGGTGTGCGGCCAAAATGCCCGACATACCGGCGCCGATGATCACGACGTTGATGTCGACGCCGGGCGCCAACGTCTCGGCACGCCACGCCGGAGCTCGGCGGTCCTCGCCCTTGTAGGCCAGTTCTTCCTCCAGCAACGGCAGGTAGTCGGCCATGCCGTCGCCGCCGACTGTGTGCTCCGTCATACTCAGCAACGCCCCGTCGGCTGGAGCCGGCGCCGGAACGCAACCACCGTCGCGATAGCGCGCCAGCGCGTCCAACGCGAGGGCCCGAATCTCCGCCTGTTGCTCGTTCGTGAAGCCGCCGAACGGCATGTTCAGCATCAGCGGGTCAGGACGAAGGTCGTCGCGCAACAGCGACATGTCGCCCGTCAAGTAGGCCAGCGCTGGCAACAGCGGAGCCAGCTCTGCCTCCAGCAGAGCGGCGGCTATCTGCTCGTTGCTCTCGGTGATCGGCGAGACGCCGCTGACGAAAGGACTTGGCGACGACGCCGCATCAATGGTGGTCACAGCCGTCTCAGTTTTCCGTGACGCCCTTGGGCGCCTTCTGGTTCATGAAGCCGAACATGTAGCCGGCGACCCGACGGATCTGAATCTCCTCCGCGCCCTCGGTGATTCGATAGCGACGATGATGGCGATAGATGTGCTCGAACGGCTTGTGCCGGGAGTAGCCCAGGCCACCGTGTACCTGCATCGCCCGGTCAGCCGCTTCGCAGCACAGACGGTTTGCCCAGTAGTTGCACATGCTGACCTTGTCGCTCTGGCTGAACGCCCCATCGCGGTCCATGTGCCACGCCGTCTTGTGGATGAGCGCGCGCAACATTTCGCATTGCGTCTGCAGCTCGACCAGTGGGAACTGGATGGCCTGATTCGTGGCCAGCGCCTTGCCGAACGGCCGCCGTTCCTTCGCGTACTCCACAGATTGGTCGATGCAGAACTGCGCGGCGCCCAACGACGACGCGGCCTGACGGATGCGGTTCTCGTTGAAGAAGTGTTGCACCACCTGCAGACCCTTGCCCTCGCCACCGAAGATGGATGCGTGCGGCACGCGCACATCGGTGAGGCGAATGTGGGCGTGGTCGGTAGGCATGTTGAACGTCCACAGAAACTCGAGGACCTCGAAGCCTTCGCTCTTGGTCGGCACCAGAAAGGCAGTGATACCGCCACCGTCTCCGGCCTTCCCGCTCGTTCGCGCCATGATCATGTCGTACTGCGCGTGGTGGATGCCCGTGTTCCATG
>JANLPB010000186.1:0-4884 GCA_031366885.1 Ilumatobacteraceae bacterium | reverse complement strand
GTCAATACACTCAGCACGTTTGCCCAACCAGCGTGGCTTCATCGTCGCGCCCGAGATACCCCGGAGATCACCGGTGCCAGCACTTATCGCCGAAGGCGGCTTTCAAGAGTTCACACTCAAAGGTGGCGAGTGGGCAGTCCTTCTGCTCTCCGCCGCAGCCGCCCTCATAGCCATTGCAGTCGGACTCTTCCTCGCCAAGCTGGTGATGGCTGAGGACGAAGGCTCGCCCAAGATGCAGGAGATCGCGAAGGCAATTCAGGAAGGCGCTGCCGCCTACCTGAAGCGTCAGTTCAAGACGATCGGCGTCATCCTCGTTCCTTTGGCGATCATCGTCTTCTTGACCAGCACCGAGATCATCAAGCCCAGCGGTGAAGTCGCCCTGTCGTTTGCTCAGTCCGGCGCGTTCCGCACGCTCGCCTTCATTCTCGGCTGTCTTGCCTCCGGATTCACCGGCTACATCGGCATGACCTTGGCCACCCGCGGCAACGTCCGCACGGCCGCCGCTGCGCTCACCAACAGCATGCCCCGCGCCCTCACCGTGGCGTTCCGCACCGGTGGCGTTGCGGGCATGTTCACCGTCGGCCTCGGCCTGCTGGGCGCTACAGCCATCATCATGGTGTTCCAGAACACCAGCTCAGTCATCCTCATCGGCTTCGGTTTCGGTGGTTCGCTGTTGGCTCTCTTCCTGCGAGTAGGCGGCGGCATCTTCACCAAGGCTGCAGACGTCGGCGCAGACCTGGTGGGCAAGGTCGAAGCTGGCATTCCCGAAGACGACCCCCGCAACCCGGCCACCATCGCCGACAACGTGGGCGACAACGTCGGTGACTGCGCCGGCATGGCCGCGGACCTGTTCGAGAGCTACGAGGTCACCCTCGTCGCCTCCATCATCTTGGGTGTCGCGGCGTTCAACTCGATTGGCGCCAACCCAGCCCTCGGGCTGATCTTCCCGCTCGCCGCTCGCGCCATCGGCGTGGTTGCCTCCATCATCGGCATCTTCTTCGTGAAGGCCAAGGAGGGCGAGACCAACGCCTTGAAGCCAATCAACAAGGGCTTCCTGGTCGCTGGCATTCTGACCACCATCGGAACGCTCATCCTCTCGCTCGCCTACGTCGGCAACGACAAGGACAACGCCGGTTGGAAGTGCTTCGGCGCTGTCTTCATCGGCCTCGTGCTGGCGCAGGGCATCAGCCGCCTCACCGAGTACTACACCGCCACGCACCACAAGCCGGTGCAGGAAATCGCAGGCGCCGCCGAGACCGGCCCGGCCACCACCATCCTCGCCGGCACCGCCAGCGGTATGGAGAGCGCCGTGTACGCAGTCATCGCCATTGCCATCGCCATCGCCGCTGCGATGACCTTGGGCGGCGGCAACCTGCAGTTCAGCTTCTACCTCGTCGCACTCTGCGGCATGGGCATGTTGGCCACTACCGGCATCATCGTCTCGGAAGACACCTTTGGCCCCGTCAGCGACAACGCTGCCGGCATCGCCGAAATGTCGGGCGAGTTCCACGGTGAGCCGCAGAAGATCATGGTCAGCCTCGACGCCGTGGGCAACACCACCAAGGCCGTCACCAAGGGATTCGCCATCGGCTCGGCGGTCATCGCCGCAGTCGCCCTCTTCGCCAGCTTCATCGAGACCGCCGGTGGCGAGCTCGGGTTGGCCAAGCAGGCCGATCGCCTACGCGGCGTGTTCGACCTTCCCGAACTGCAGATCAACGTTGCCGACCCGAAGATCTTCATCGGTCTTCTCATCGGTGGCGCCGTGCCGTTCCTGTTCAGCGCCCTCGCCATTCGCGCCGTTGGCCGCACGGCTGGTGTGGTTGTGCAGGAAGTCCGCAAGCAGTTCGCCGACGGCAAGATCATGAAGGGCGAGAAGCTGCCCGAGTACGGCCCGGTCATCGACATCTGCACCGAGGCCTCGCTGCGTGAACTCGCAACGCCCGCCCTGCTTGCAGTGCTGACGCCTGTGGTCATCGGCTTCGGCATCAACTTCCTTGCGCTCGGCGCCTTCCTGGCCGCAGTCATCCTCGTCGGTCAGCTGATGGCCAACTACCTGTCGAACGCGGGTGGCGCGTGGGACAACGCCAAGAAGTACATCGAAGACGGCCATCACGGCGGCAAGGGCAGCGACCCGTACCGTGCGGCAGTCATTGCCGACACCGTCGGCGACCCGTTCAAGGACACCGCTGGCCCGGCACTCAACCCGTTGATCAAGGTGATGAACCTGGTTTCGTTGTTGATCCTGCCGGCCATCATCAGCCTGCGCGACAACGACGGTGCTCGCTTCAGCATCGCCGCCGCCGCGCTAGTCGTGCTCATCGGTGCCATCGTGTTCAGCAGCCGTCAGCCCTCGGGCATGACCGCTGAGTCGACCGCTCCGGCGGCGACCGCAAGTCACTGATCCAGTTCACCGATCCACGACTGTTCATTGTGAAAGGCCCGGGCTACCTGCCCGGGCCTTTCGCATTCTGAGCGCTAGCGTTGCCAACCGTGCTCGGGCTCCTTGACTTCGCAAACAAGTGGGTAGAGAAGGGCGGCCTGGTCGTCCTGGCCATCATCGTGTTCGCCGAGTCCGGGCTGCTCGTCGGCTTCTTCCTGCCCGGCGATTCGCTGCTCTTCTTCGCTGGCTTCCTGTCCAGTGATGCGGGTGGCAACCTCTTGCCGGCGCTGCCGTGGGTCGCACTCACCGCCGCCGGCGCCGCAATCCTGGGAGACCAGGTCGGCTACATGATCGGGCACCGTTTCGGCCCGACCGTTTTCGACAAGCCGAAGAGCCGCTTTTTCAACCCCGAGTACGTGGTAAAGGCCGAAGCATTTTTCGAGAAGTACGGGCCAAAGACCATCGTGCTCGCGCGTTTCGTGCCGATCGTACGCACCTTCGTGCCCACCGTCGCCGGTGCCGGCAAGATGCACTACCGCACCTTCCTCACCTACAACATCATCGGTGGTCTGTTGTGGGGTGCCGGCATCACCACCCTTGGCTACTTCCTCGGCGAGATCGATGCGGTCAAGAACAACATCGAGATCGCCGCCATTGTCATTGTCGGTGTCTCGGTGCTTCCGATTGCGATCGAGTTGTTGCGTCACCGCAAGGCAGCCAAAGCTGCCGCAACGCCTCACGAGTGACGGCTCGAGCTAGGCCTCCCCGGCCCCGGCTGTTACGAAGTCGATCAGCTGCTCAACCGCACCCACCAGTTCCGGGCGTAGGTCGACATATGTCGTCACCCGATTTCGCAAGCGCGGCCAGAACCCCCTGACATCGGTGCCCAGCGCAGCGCACATGCCCTCCTTCCACGGCACGTTGCGCGGCACATCGGGCCACTCAGCGAGGCCCATCACCCGCGGCCACACCCCCGCCCATACATCCACGAACGGGTGCCCGGTCACCAGCACGTGCGGGCCGGCTACCTGCCTGGCCAGGCGATCCTCCTTGCTGCCGGCCACCAGATGGTCGACCAGGATCCCCAGCCTGCGGTTCGCGCCCGGCTGGAACTCGGCGACCATCGCCACTACGTCGTCCAGGCCGTGCATCGGCTCCACCACAATGCCGAGTTCGCGCAGATCGTCGCCCCATACGTGTTCGACCAGCTCGGCGTCGTGCTTGCCCTCCACCCAGATTCTGCTGGCCGCGGCGAGCCGTGCACGAGGCTTGGTCGCGGCGGCAACCGAACCGCTGGCGGTGAGTTTCGGTCCATTCGCGGGCGGGCTCGCAGGGGGTCGTACGAGAGTGACGGGCTTGCCGTCGATCAGGAAGCCACCCGGTTTGTAGACGAACTCGCGGTCGCGTCCATTTCGGTCGCGCACGGTGACTGCCCGTGCGTCGGTCTTCACCACATCGCCACAAAAGCCGCTGGCTCGGTCTTCGACGAGGAGGCCGAGTGCCGCGGGCACGACGCGATACTGCGGTTGCCTGCGCTGCTTGTCGAAGTCGTCGAGGATGTCGCCGCCGGAGCCCATGGTGTATCCACGGTAGGCGCCGCAGGCCTGCGGCTACCGTCATTGCGATGATTGTGCGCGCCCAGACCGTCCCCGACGAGCTGCTCGGCTGCTGGCAGCGCCAGTGGATCGAGTTCGCGGACGGGGCTCGCGACGACACGAGTTTCGTGGTCTGGTTGCAGTTGCCGTCGTTGATGGCGGACGTCCGGCTGTCGGCTGCGGCGCTCGCGTTGGCCGGTCGTTCATCACTTTCGATGGAGGAGCTGCTGGTGCTTGCCGAATCCGACTCGAGCAGCGGCGCGACCGTTTGCACATCCGTGGTTCGCCGGAGTGCAGTCGCCGAGTGGAGCACTGCCGTCGGGTTTCAACCCGTGTCAGCCTTCCCTGAACCTGGGCTACTGGAGTGGTCGGCCGATGGCACGGTGATGATCGAGCGAGCACCCAGTGGCACGTATGTGGAGGAGTGGCACCTGCTGCCAGAGAGCCGCGGCCCGCTGTCGCATTCGAAGCTCGCTGACGGGTCGCAGTTCTATCAAGCCGGGTCCGTGGGAGTGCTGGTGCGCGCTCGTCGAGGCCCGGTCCCCCCGGTCGATCGGCTCACAGCTCTCACTGACCGAGCCGCGCTGGAGGCCACCGTCGACTGCGAATTTTCCTTCTGCCAGCTCGTGGGTGGTGCGTGGGTTGTCGAGCACTCCACAATTCCCGCCCGAGTCGGCGCCCCCTTCTCGATCTGATTCTGGTCGTACGGGATCCACGCTGCGTGTCGCTTGAGACCGACCAGAAGCGATGGACGCGTACGATCGACCTCGTGGCGCAGAACATCTATGACGACGCTGGGTTTTTCGAGGGGTACTCCGGGCTGCCGCGGTCGGTGAAGGGCCTCGACGGTGCGCCAGAGTGGTCGTCAATCGTGGCATTGCTGCCGGACATGACCGGTCGTTCGGTCAT
>JANLPB010000155.1:0-16207 GCA_031366885.1 Ilumatobacteraceae bacterium | reverse complement strand
CTTCAGAAGGCCGGGGCACAGGTGGAGCTGCACATCTACGACGGCGTGCCGCATGCGTTCGACGCCGAGCGCGACTTCGGCCACCAGGTCGCCGACCTGATCGCCCTCTTCATCGACCGCAAGGTGACGAACGCCACCAGATAGATAGTTTGCCTCACTAACTATCTATGGCATACTCGACGGCATGGGTACAGCCGTCGGCGCAGTCACGAACATCGACACCGCGAGCCGACTGCGCATGTCCGTTGCGCGCATGGCTCGGTTGCTCCGCCAGCAGGACCAGAGCGGCTTCGGCCCCACCCTCATCGCTGCGCTCTCCACCATCAGCCAATACGGCCCCATCACCCTTGGCGACCTGGCCGGCCGCGAGCAGGTGGCCCCGCCCACCATCACCAAGGTGGTCGAAAAGCTGATGGCCAACGGCCTCGTCGCCCGTACCGCCGATGCCACCGACCGGCGTGTCGTCCGCGTGGCCGTCACCCGCAAGGGCACAAAGCAGCTCGACGTCTACCGCACCCGCCGCACCGAGTGGCTGGCCGAACGCCTGCGACGCCTCACTGATGACGAGCAAGCGAAACTGGAAGCTGCCCTCGATGTGATGGAGAAGATCATCGAAGTGCCGGAGGAGCCAGCGTGAAACTGCGTTTCTCGAATGCTTGGGGCGAGACCTTCCGGTCGATGCACGTCCGCAACTTCCGACTGTTCTTCGGTGGCCAGCTGATCTCACAGGTCGGCAACTGGCTCACCCTCATTGCACAGACTCTGCTGGTCCTACGCCTCACCGACAGCGGCCTCGCCGTCGGCTTCCTCGCCGCCTGCCAGTTCCTCCCGGTACTCCTGTTCGGAGCGTGGGCCGGTCTCGTCGCCGACCGCAGCGACAAGCGCAAGCTGCTGATGACCGTGCAGTCGCTGGCCATGATTCAGTCGTTCGCCCTCGCCGCGCTCGCCTTCATGCACAACCCTCCCCTGCCGGCGCTGTACGCAGTTGCGCTCGCCGGCGGGTTCGCCACCGCCTTCGACAACCCGGCTCGCCGCGCATTCGTGGTCGAGATGGTGCCACAGGAAAACGTGCAGAATGCCGTCAGCCTCAACTCGGCGCTGATGACCGGCTCACGCGTCGTCGGCCCGGCGGTGGCCGGCCTCCTCATCGCCACCGTCGGCTTCGGCTGGTGCTTCTTGGTCGACGGCCTCAGCTACCTCGCCGTGCTCGCCGGATTGCAGATGATGCGCACCGAGGAACTGCGCCCATCCGTTCCGACACAGCGGTCCAAGGGGCAGGTCCGCGCAGGCATCACCTACGCCCGGTCGATCCCCGAACTGTGGGTGCCGTTGGTGATGATGACGATCATCGGAGCGCTTGCCTTCAACTTCAACGTCGTCATGCCGCTGTTCGTGAAGCGCACGCTGCATGGCAGCGACACCACCTTCACCCTTCTCTACTCGGTGGTCAGCGTCGGCTCTCTGATCGGCGCGCTACACACTGCTCGCAAGACGTCCACATCCGTGCGGCAGGTGGTCGTCGGCGCTGGCACGTTCGGCGTGTCAATGCTGATGCTCGCCGCCGCACCGAACCTCGGCGTCGCCCTCCCCATCGCGATGCTGATGGGGCTGACCAGCATCATGTTCATGACGGCCTCGACCGCGATCGTGCAAATGCGGGCGGACCCCGCCATGCGCGGTCGTGTGCTTGCGTTGCAGGCCATCGTCTTCCTCGGCACCACCCCCATCGGCGGCCCACTGCTGGGCTGGATCATCGAAACGTTCGGTGCCCGTGCCGGGCTCACAGTCGGTGGCGTTGCGTGTCTCGTCGCCGCTGCCTTCGGCGAGCTCGCCACACGGCGGGCGGCTCGCGCCAGGCCACCAGCGATCCCACAGGCCGCTGGTCAGCTGATTTCACGCTGAAGCCACAACGAACACCCGGCAGACTGTTGCAATGCCGACGTGGTTCACCTCCGACCTCCACTTCGGTCACGCCAACATCATTCAGTACTCGGGTCGCCCGTTCCACGATGTCGACCACATGAACTGGGCGCTGATCGAACGGTGGAACGCGCTGGTGCAGCCCGACGACACGGTGTGGGTGCTGGGCGATGTTGCGATGGGTCGCATTGATGAGACGCTTCCCCTGGTGCGCCACCTACTCGGCCACAAGCGGCTGCTGACAGGCAACCATGACCGCTGCTGGGACGGCCACGGAGCGAAGGCAGCCGCGTGGATCGACCGCTACGAGGAGGCCGGGTTCGAGGAGATCCATCAGGGCAGCATCGAACTGAGCGTGGGCGGCCACTTGGTGGTCGCCTGCCACTTCCCATACAACGGCGACAGCCAAGAGAAAGACCGCTACCCCGGTGCGCGCCCCATCGACGATGGCCGCTGGCTACTGCACGGTCATGTTCACGAGCAGTGGCGTCAGCGCCAACGGATGATCAACGTCGGGTGCGATGCGTGGGCGTGGCGCCCAGTCGACGAGGCCACGATCGGCGCACTCATCGAAGCAGGACCGAACGACCTGCAACCCCTCAGCGATGCCGATGCCGATCCCACAGTGGCCGCCGCCCGCCACTAGCCGAATACGGGGCCATGGTTACGATGCGGGAATGTCACTCTCCCCTGTCTTCGAGTTCGCGGACCGCTTCGTCGACGAGCAATCAGCGCTCGACCCGAACTCGGCGACGGGTCGTGGCATCCCCGGGTTCGATCATCTTCTCACCGACCTGTCGCCCGCCGGCTACGAAGAACGTGCTGAACATATGCGCCGTGCGCTCGCCGAACTGCGGGCGCTGCCCGTCACCAACGACGACGACAGGCGGGCCCAGAACTTCATCACCGAGCGCTTCGAGACCTCCCTCGCCAACTTCGATGCCGCCAACTGGCTACGGGCGATCAGCGCAATCGCATGGCCCGCGGGCAGCCTGCGCAGCATCTTCGACCTGATGCCCCGCGAGGGCGACGAGGCGTGGTCCAACATCGTCGCCCGAGTGAAGGCCGTCCCAACTGCGCTCGCCGGCCTACAGGAAACGTACGAACTGGGCCGTAGCCGCGGCATCCTGGCCGCGCGCCGCCAAGCGCTCGCCGCTGCTGACCAGGTGGGTACATGGGCCACCAATGAATGGTTCAACACACTCGTCGACGAGGCCGCCGGGCACACTGACGTGTCCGCAGCGCTGCAGTCCGAACTGGCTACTGCGGCGCCGCTGGCGAACGAGGCGTTCGGAGCATTCGCCTCGTACCTGCGCGACCAATACGCACCCGCCGCCGACCCGACCGACGCCTGCGGGCCGGAACGTTACGCGCTCGGGGTGCGAGCAATGTTGGGCGCAGATCTCGATCCAGCCGAAATGTACGAATGGGCATGGGGCGACTTCCACTACCTGCGTGGCGAGATCGCGAAGACGTGCGAGCGGATCTTGCCCGGTGCCCGCTTCGCCGAAGTGATCGATCTGCTCGACACCGACCCCTCGTCGGCCCGCGCACTTCACACCGAGGACGAGTACCAAGCGTGGCTGCAGGAGATGACCGACGAAGCGCTGGCTCGCAGCAAGGAACACTTTGAAATTCCCGACGTCATCGACCGCTGCGAAGCCCGCATTCCACCTGCAGGCAGTGCCGCCGCCGCGTACTACACCGGCCCTTCGGAAGACTTCAGCCGCCCCGGCCGCACCTGGTACCCGGCACTGGGTCGCACGATTTTTCCGAAGTGGGGCGACGTCACCACCTGCTACCACGAGTCAGTGCCCGGTCATCACCTGCAAATCGGGTATGCCCAGGTGCAGTCGACCTCACTCAGCCGCATTCAGCGCAGCGCATTCATTCCCGGCCACGGTGAAGGCTGGGCGCTCTACGCCGAACAGTTGTGCGACGAGTTCGGTTGGTTCGAAAATCCTGACCATCGGCTGGGCTTCCTCGGCGGCCAGATCTTGCGCACCGTGCGCGTCATCATCGACATTGGCATGCACCTCGGCTATCGCATCCCGGAGGGCACAACGCTCAACGACGGCACGCCGTTCCACGCTGGGGAGGTGTGGAACCCCGACCTGGCCTTCGAGTTTTCCGTTAAGGAGACAGGCAACACCGAGACGTTCATGCGCAGTGAAATCGACCGATACCTCGGTTGGCCGGCGCAGGCCATCAGCTACAAGATTGGCCAGCGCGAGTGGGAGGCTGCACGTGCCGACGCCGTCGAGCGCGAGGGCGACGCGTTCGATCTGAAGGCGTGGCACACGAAGGCGCTGAAGCTGGGCGCTATCGGCCTCGACCAACTGCGCGCCGAACTCGCCCGCTAGGTACTCAGGATGCCATCCGCGCGACCGAACGTTCTCTTCATCACCCTCGACCAGTTCCGCGGCGACTCGTTGTCGTGCGCCGGCCACCCGTTGGTGCGTACTCCGAACCTCGATGCGATTGCGGCGCAGGGTGTGCGGCTGAGTCGTCACTACGCCCAGGCCGCCCCGTGTGCCCCCGGCCGCGCCGCGCTCTACACGGGTACCTATCAGATGACGAATCGGGTGGTCGCCAACGGGAGCCCACTCGACTTCCGTTTCGACAACGTCGCACGCGCCGGACTGCGCGCCGGCTACCACCCCGTGATGTTCGGCTACACCGACCAGGGCGCCGACCCACGCCAGATCACCGATCCAGACGACCCGCGCCTGTCGAATTGGGAGGGCGTACTGCCAGGCTTCGACGAGGTGCTGTGCCTCGACGAGCATCATGCGCCATGGCTGGAGTGGCTGCGCGAGCTCGGCTACGAGGGCCGCGTTGTCGTCGACCCTGACCATGCCCTCGACACCGAGAACGAACGGCCGGCCGAGCACTCCGTCACGCAGTTTCTCACCGACCGGTTTCTCCAGTGGCTCGACGAGCAACCCGCAGCAGAGCCGTGGTTCGCGCATACGTCGTTCATCCGCCCGCACCCTCCGTACGTCGCGGCTGGCCACTACGCCACCATGTACAGCCCAGCCGACTGCCCTGCGCCACTGCCCATTTCGACGCAACGCCATCACCTCCACGATGTGCTGCTCAGTGTCGGCGCCGTGACGGCACCCACCGACCCCGACGAGCTGGCGCACCTGCAGGCTCAGTACTTCGGAATGATCAGCGAAGTCGACGCGCACGTCGGGCGCATCTGCGACGCGCTCAAGGCCCGCGGCGAGTGGGACAACACGCTCATCATCATCACGGCCGACCATGCCGAGCAGCTGGGCGATCAAGGCCTGCAGGAGAAGTGCGGTTGGTTCGAGAGCAGCTACCACATTCTCGGCATCGTGCGCGACCCGGCCGCACCCGCCGGTCACGGCACCGTCGTCACTGACTTCACCGAGAACGTGGACATCATGCCGACGTTGTGCGAGGCCATCGGTGTTGCGGTGCCCGTGCAGTGCGACGGCGTGCCATTGACGGAACTGCTACGCGGAGAGCGACCGCCGCTTTGGCGCACGGCCGCGCACTACGAATGGGACTGGCGCGACAAGGTCATTCCGGGCGGCGTCACCGAGCCGAGCTGGGATCGCCGGCTGGAGCGATACAACCTTGCGGTCCTTCGCACCGACACGCATGCGTACGTGCAATTCGGCAACGGTGACTGGCTGTGTTATGACCTGGCAGCCGACCCGACCTGGCTCACGACGGAAACGGATGCAGCGGTGGTGCTGCCGCTGGCGCAACAGATGCTGTTGTGGCGCCAACACCACCTGGATCGAACGCTCACCGGCATGCTGTTGCGCGACGGGGGCATCGGCAGGCTGCCGGCAGCAACCGCTACTGGATGAAGCCGGCGATCACGTTGATCGTCAGCCCGACGATCACGGTGCCGAACAGGTAGCTGATCAACGCGTGGCGAAGTGTGATCCGCCGGATTGTCCGGCTCGTCACGTTGGTGTCGCTGACCGCGAATGACATCCCGAGAGTGAACGCGAAGTACGCAAAGTCGCGATAGTCCGGTGCCTCGTCGCCAGGGAACTCGATGCCACCGACGGGTGAGGTGTAGTACTGGTGGGCGTAGCGCAGCGTGAACATGCTGTGCACCACGCACCACGAGAAGACGACGGCAAGCACTGCCACCGCGGTCAACGCGAGTTCCATGCCGACGCCGACGTGGCGCGCCTTGGCAAGGCCGAAACCAACGCCGACCAGGCTGACGACACTGGCCGTCACCATGACGGCGACGGCGGTGATTCGGCTGTCATCCTCGACGGTTGAGCGCGCCTGCGTTGTCGCCGCGTCGCAGCCTGCGATTTCGACCCAGATCCAACTCAGCAGGCTGGTGGTGAGCCCGATCCAGCCGACCAGCAATGACAGCTGCCACGGTGAGAACGGTGCCGCGATCAGCCCGACCGCAAGCCCGATCGCGGCGCAGACATTGACGCGCAGACGAGCGGAATAGAGCCGGGACGTCACAGCCTGCATGTCAGTGCGTCCTCTCGAAGATCATGTCGATTGGGTCGCGTCCCGCGGCCAAGCCCCGCCGCTCGAATCGAGTCTCTGGCCGCCAGTCGGGCCGCGCTACCCGGCCGCCCGCAAGCCGCTGCTCGCCCTCACACACGCTGAGCGTCTGCGCCGCGTAGTCGGCAATGTCGGTGGCGACGTGCAGCGTGCCACCGATACGCAAACGGTCGACCAACTGCGTGACCACATCGGGGCGGGCCAGCCGCCGATGGCGCTGCTTCTGTTTCGGCCACGGGTCTGGAAAATACAACCGCACGCCGGCCAACGAACCGTGGGGAATGCGCGGCAGCAGCTCCAGGACGTCGCCCTCCGCGACACGCACGTGTTGCCAGCTGTTGTCGTCAATCGCCTCGACGACCGACGCCACACCCGGGGTGTGCACGTCGAGGCCGATGATCGCCTCATACGGGCGAGCAGCGGCCATGTCGATGAGGCCCTCGCCGCCGCCAAAACCAATGTCGAGGATGACCGAATCAATGCTCGCGAACAGTTCCTCGAACCGCAGCGTCTCGCCCTCGATCGGCAGCGACCACTGTGCCATCAGTCGCCGGTACCGCTCTGCGCGCGCCGGCGGCAAGGCACGACGGCGCGGCTGAAAGCTGCGCGTGGGCGGAGACGACGTGGACACAATCTTCATAGCTATCACCGGTCCGGTCACCAGCGGCGTCAATCAGCTGACGAAGTTTCCAGCCCGTTCGCAGTACAGCTGTACCGCTAATGTCGGCCGAGTCATGGAACACCAGCGCCTGCCCGTCGTTGCCTCACTGATGGCCATCGGGTCGGGCATCGTGTGGAGCTTTGGGGCGGTGCTCAAAAGGTTGTCGGCCGACGTCGACGCGTTCCAATATTTGATCTGGCGCTCCATCGGCATCATCGTTGTCATCGAGATTCTGTCGGCCCTGCGCGGCCAGCGGTTCCCAACACTTCGCGCGTGGCGCAGCGGTCGCTGGATGATGCTGGCCAACTTCGGTTTGTTCATCGCCTCCATCGCCTTCGTCTACGCCGTCGATACCACCACCGCTGCCAATGCAGCCTTCCTTGGCTCGCTGACCCCCTTGGTCGCAGTGGTGTTCACGCGCTTCCTCGGCGAAAAGCTGTCCAAGTCCACCATCATCGCGATTGCGGTCGGCGTCGTCGGCCTCGTCCTCACCGTTTTTGGCGACCTCGACGCTGGCAACATGTTGGGCAACGCATCGGCCCTCCTCGCATCTGTCGGCTTCGCCATCTACACCATCAGTGTCCGCTCTGACCCCAGCCGCGATTGGTCACCCGTGTTGTCGGGTTACGCCCTGCTGATGATCGTCGTCTGCAGCATCGTCACCATTGCTCGCGACAAGCCGTTGGTCCCTGCAGGCGACGACATCGCTCGTGCGTTGCTGCACGGCGCAGTCTTCATCGTCGTCGGCACGCTGTTGTTCAACGCCGCCTCGAAGCAGGTACCGGCCGTACCCATGACCGTGTTCGCGCAGGCAGAAATGGTCTTCGTGCCCATCTGGGGCTTCATCATCCTGCACGAGTCCCCCGCACCGCTGGCGGTTCTGGGTGGCGCAATCATTTTCGCTGCGGTCATCGGTAAAGCGGTCTACGACACGCGTGGCGGCCACCCGCCGGAACTGGTGACCGCGCCCGACGTGCCGTTGATGTGAGCCGACCGCGAGCGCGAGGGCGTGCAGAACGTGACAATCTGGAGGGATGGTGACTGGCGAGTGTTGGCTGGTCAGCGGTGGCCATGTGCTTGCCAGCGCTGAACGGGCGGACGATCGTCGTTCCCGCGCGCGCGGGCGGCTGGGACGCTCCGGCGTGGAGGGCGCGCTCGTGTTGACGAAGTGCCGCAGCGTGCACACTCTCGGGATGAAGTTCGCCATTGATGTTGCCTACCTCGACCCCGACGGCGTGGTGTTGAAGGTCGTGCAGATGCACCGGCATCGGATCGGCATGCCCGTGTGGAAGGCCGCCACCGTGGTCGAGGCGCAAGCCGGGGCGTTCGAGCGGTGGGGCTTGAAGGTCGGCGACACCGTGGAGTTGCGCGAGTGACAGGGAGGCTGATTCTCGTCAGCACGCCTATCGGCAATCTCGGCGACCTTGCACCGCGTGCAGTTTCGACGCTGCTCGCCTGCGCGCTGATCTGCTGTGAGGACACTCGCCACAGCGGCAAGCTGCTCTCCCACGCAGGCGTCAGCGGCGTACGGCTAGCGGTCGCCAACGAGCACACAGAAGGTGCTCGCACCGACGAAGTGCTTGGGTTGCTAGCAGCGGGAAGCGACGTGGCAGTGGTCACCGACGCGGGCACACCGGGCATCAGTGATCCGGGCGCGCGCCTGGTGCGCGCGGCGGTCGATGCCGGGCATGTCGTCTCCGCCGTGCCGGGGCCGGCGGCACTGGTGATGGCGCTGGTGATCAGCGGCTTCGACAGCACCCGCTTCGTCTTCGAGGGCTTCCTCCCGCGTAGCGGCAAGGAACGTACCGAGCGCATCGCTGAAGTCGCCGCCGAGCGCCGCACGACCGTTCTCTACGAGGCACCGCATCGAGTTCAACGCACGGTCACCGACCTGGGTGCGGCTTGTGGGCTCGATCGGCGCATAGCACTCACCCGCGAGCTCACCAAGTTGCACGAGGAAGTGTGGCGCGGCTCGCTCGCCGAGGCAGCCGTCCACCTCGCCGAGCGCGCACCCCGCGGCGAATACGTCGTCGTGGTGGAGGGTGCACCGGCCGCCGATGCAGCAGACGATTCGACGGTGTTGGCCGCGTTACACATGGCACTCGCCGGCGGTGCCGATCGGCGGACTGCAATCGCTACGGTGATGGCAGACACCGGGGCGGCGAAGCGACGGGTCTACGACCTAGCGCTCACCATTCCCCGCTGAGACCACCCCATCTCGACTGCCGTTTCACTATGACCGATCAACCCTTTTACTCAGCTGGTCCGAGCGCCGCGTTCTTCGACCTCGACCGCACGTTGATCAGCGGCTCCAGCGCGTTCGTCCTGGGGATTGCCGCGTGGCGGGGCAAGCTGGTCCCCACTCACCAGTTCCTGCGTGACGCAGCCGGCGCAGTGGCGTTCAAGTTTGCGGGCGCCAGTGATCAGACGTCGGAGGGCGTGCGCGACCGAATTCTCGGTGCCGTGAAGGGTGTGCGGCTGGAAGATCTGGTTGCGCTCAACGCCGACATCGTGCCCAAGCTGATGGCGATGGTCCGTCCCGAAGCGATGCGTCTTCTCGAGCAGCACCGGCATGCTGGCCGCGCCACCTACATCATCTCGGCGTCACCTATCGAGCTCGTCGAGCCGCTCGCCAAGGCGCTTGGAATGACGGCTGGTATCGGCACTCGCAGCGCCGTTGTCGATGGCGTCTACACGGGTGAACTCGCCGGCCCGTTCTGCTACGGCCCTGGCAAGGTGGAGGCCATCGAGGAGCTCGCCCGCTGGGAGGGCCTTGATCTCGACCAGTGTTGGGCCTACAGCGACAGCGCCAGCGACCTGCCGATGCTGGAAGCGGTCGGTCATCCCGTCGCGGTCAACGCCGACGCAAAGTTGGAACGGGTCGCTGGCCAGCGCGGCTGGCCGATCGTCGTGTTCAGCAAGCGAACGAAGGCCGTGATTCGGCGCAGCACGCAAACCGTCGGTGCCGTCGGTCTGGCCGCCGGAGGCTTCGCCAGCGGCATCCGCTGGGCCCGCCACCGCTAACCGCCCTACCGCCCCACCGCCCCGAGTCCAACGCCGTCGGTGCGAGTGCCACGCAGCCAGTCCGAGTGCCAGCGCTCCATGCGAGTGCCCACTCGCACCCCGGGGTGCGAGTACTCACTCGGAGCCCGGTCCGGCGAGCCCGGTCCGGCGACCCTGGGCGGGCGGGCGGGGTCGGGCGGGCGGGACCGTCAGGCGAGCGGGGTCAGGCCGAGTTGGCGGGACTGGGCGACCAGGCGACCGGCGCTGTCCCATACTTCGCCGTCCTCGTTGAAGAATCCGCCCTGCACGAATTGGCTGCGGAACACGCACGACACGGGGCCGGGCGCGGGGACGCCGCGCACGTGCACCGTCAACTCGACTGTCGGCACCCAACCAGGTGGCATGTCGAGGTGGAAGACGGCCGGCGGAAACGCATCGCACACCATCAGCAACGCGAGCGTGTCGATGGGGCGTCCGTCAGCGAAGCCGAACCACCCCGCCATCTCGGCGACGCCGTTGCGATTGTTCTCCACCCATCCGGCATGGTCGGGATGAATGCGAACGTTCAGCCGATCCATCATTGCCACCTCCACCATGCCCTGTCGTCTGCTGCGTGGGACACACTCCTCGAACGGCGGCAGTGACGGCGGGCCCGAGGCGAGGTGTTCGTAGTCCGAGCCAGGCACGGAAAGATCACCGAAGGCGCCCACCATCTGCAGCATCGGCTTGCCGCCTGCATGCATCTGCCCGCTGACCGTTGCGAACCGTCGGCCGGATTTCACCACCGCGGCGTCCACTTGCACCGGCCCCGGCTTGCCCGGTGAGAGGTAATGCGCCGTCACCGACACCGGATGAGGGCGGCCGCTGACGGCTACGAGATGCCGCGCAGCCAACGCCAGAAGATACCCACCGTTGGCATTGCCGTTGATGTCCCAGCCGGCGTGGATCTCGCCGACTCCGTCAGGACCGACGTGCGTTGCATTATCGAACTCACTCATCACCTCATTCTGAGCGACCGACAGGCGGCCCAACGAATCCGGTTGACGGTGGTCAGCAGGGCAGGCGTAGGCTGCGGGCATGACGACACAGTCCTTCACGCGTCGAATGCGCACCGGCTTCTGACCTCGCCGTTGTTCGCCATTCCCTGAAAGGACTTCCTCATGTCTCGCTACTTTCTCACCACCCCCATCTACTACGTCACCGCCAAACCCCACCTCGGCCACGCGTACACCACCATCATCGGCGACGCCCTCGCCCGTTGGCACCGTTTGCTGGGCGACGACGTTCACTTCCTCACCGGCACCGACGAGCACGGCCAAAAGGTGCAGGACTACGCCGAGGCCGCCGGCCAGACCCCGCAAGACTTCGTCGACGAGATTGCGCCGCTGTACTCCGAAGCGTGGCGGCGGTTGAACATCACCAACGACGACTTCATCCGCACCACAGAGGCGCGCCACAAGCTGGGCGTGGCCGAGCTGCTGCAACGCTGCTACGACGCGGGCGATATCGAGCTCGATGTCTTCAGCGGTAAGTACTGCGTGGCGTGCGAGGAGTACAACACCGACGACGAGCTCGACCCCGGCGACCTGTGCAAGATCCACAAGCGGCCCGTCGAGTTCTACGAGGAAGAGAACTACTTCTTCCGTCTCAGCCGCTACCAGGACCGGTTGATCGAGTGGTACGCCGCTCACCCGGGCATCATCCAGCCCGAGTCGCGTGGCAACGAAGCCCTAGGCCTCATTCGCAGCGGCCTGCGCGACTTCAGTGTCAGCCGCACCAGCCTGAAGTGGGGCATCCCTCTGCCATGGGACGCCAAGCACGTCGCCTACGTGTGGTTCGACGCCCTCGCCAACTACATCACCGCCATCGGGTTCGGTAGCGACGAAGAGCGCTTCAACGACTGGTGGCCGGCCCGGCACCTCATTGGCAAGGACATTCTCCGCCACCACTGCGTCTACTGGCCCGCAATGCTGCTGAGCGCCGGCATCGAGCCGCCCGCTGGTTGGGCGGTCGGCGGTTGGCTGCTGGCAGGCGGCGAGAAGATGAGCAAAACCAGTGGCAACGTGGTGAACCCGCTCGACCTCATCGACGACATTGGTGTTGATGGCTTCCGCTACTACGTGCTCGCCGAGACCGCGTACGGCCAGGACGGCGACTTCACCTACGAGGGCCTGATCGCCCGTTACAACAGCGACCTGGCCAACAACCTTGGCAACCTGCTGTCGCGTGTCGCCACGGTCGTCGGCAAGAAGTGCGACGGCGTTGGCCCCGCACCCCGCTCCGACTCGCCCCTCGCGGCTGCTGCAGCAACTGCACTCGCCGGGACCATCGACGGGTGGGCCGCAACGCAACCGTCGAAGGCGCTCGATGCAACATGGTCGTTGATTCGTGCGACGAACGCCTACCTCGAAGCCAACGAGCCGTGGAAGGCCGAGCCGGGCCCGGTCGTCGATGCGGTGATGGGCGACGCGTTGGAGGCCCTTCGCATCGTCGCCATCCTCGCCAGCCCTGCGGTGCCCGACACCTGCCAGGCCGTGTGGGAGCGTCTCGGATTGTCCGGTGAGGTCAGTGACCAGCGCGTCCCGGTGAACGCAGCGTGGGGCGGCTACCCTGGCGGCCTGCGGGTCACCAAGGGCGACTCGTTGTTCCCCCGCCGCTGACACTCACTCCGAGCACAACTAGCGGGTGAACCACCCCGCGATGTCGACGATGAGATTGCCGCCGCTGGTCGACAGCAGCGAGATCTGTTGCCCCGTTCCCAGTTCGTGATGGCGAGAGTGGCCGAGCCTTTAGCCTGCAGCGTGTGGATCACGCCGGGTACATCGATACGCACTGTCATCTCTACGACACACGCGGGGTCCCTCAGGCCGACGTGATCGCTGGCGCTCGTGCTGCGGGCGTCACGAAGATGATCACTGTCGGCTGCGATGCAGCGACGACGGCGAGCGCGATCGAGACAGCCCGCGAGCACGACGGCATCTATGCGACCGCAGGCCTGCACCCGCATGAGGCGACCCACGGTGTGGACAGCATCGTCGGCTTTCTGGACGACCCGCAAGTGATCGCGATCGGTGAGTGCGGGTTGGACTACTTCTACGACCACTCACCTCGCGATGTGCAGCGGGCGGCCTTTGCCGCGCAGATCCAGCTGGCCCACGAGCGCTCGCTGCCCTTGATCGTTCACACTCGCGACGCATGGGCCGACACGTTCGACGTCTTCGCTGGCGAGGGCGTGCCCGAACGCACCATCTTCCATTGCTTCACCGGCGGCCCCGACGAAGCGCGGCGTTGTCTAGACCTCGGCGCCTACCTCAGCTTCAGCGGCATCGTCACCTTCAAGGCCGCCTCCGAGTTGCACGCCGCGGCCCGCATGTGCCCCACCGATCGGATGCTCGCGGAGACGGACAGCCCGTATCTCGCACCCGTCCCACATCGGGGCCGCCCGAACCAACCCGCATTCGTGACCCATGTGGTCGAGGCGCTCGCTCGCCTCCGAGGAGCCACCACGGAGAGCGTTCGTGACGCCACCGCCACGAACGCCTGCCTTGCGTTCCCCGCGTTACGTCCGTAGCCTTTTCCAAAGTGATCGGTCGACGCGTGTCGGCACTCACCAGCATCCTCATGATCGTTCACGACCGTCGTCGCGTAGTCGTCGCCTCCGTCTTCACATTGGTGGCCCTGCCCGCTCTGTGGTTGTTCAGTCGCGAGTCCGCTGCAACCAGTGGTTCGCCCACTGTCGGTGCCGCCGGCGTCGAGGTGAAGAGCAGTGCGAACGACGCGCCCACCACCACTGCCTACGCGCCTGAACCGCCGCTGTTCGTGGGTGGCGACGACGTGCCGGTGCCACCCGCTGCCGTCGTCATTGCCGTGCCGCCACCGACCAGCGCTAACGAAGTGATGGCCAAGGCCAGCTTCCGGCGATACGCGGCCGGCAGTCGCCAGTGCACCACCCTGCTGGCCCCCGACGGCGCGCTGCTGACCGTGGAGAACGTTGACAACGGGCAAATCACCACGTGCACCAACACGTTGGGGATGACCATGCCCGCCGGCGCCGACCTAGTGATAAACACCGACGTGTTCGGAGAGATCGGCGACCTTGCCGACGCGCCGCTGCCCGTTCACGTGAGTTGGTAGTCGTTGCACAATCGGGCGGCAATTGGTGAGCTTCTAGCGCGGGGCGGGTTGAGCCCTCGTCGCGACCTTGGGCAGAACTTCGTCGCCGATGCCAACACGGTTCGCCGTATCGCCCGCCTCGCCGAGGTCGGGCCGGGCGATCGCGTGGTAGAGGTCGGGGCCGGGTTGGGTTCTCTGACGCTGGCGCTGGCGGAGACGGGTGCTTCGATTGTGGCGGTCGAGGTAGACCGTGGCGTCGTGCCGTTGCTGCGCGAAATCGCCGCGCCGTACCCCAACATCACCGTCGTCGAGGCTGACGCGATGGAGGCGGATTGGTCAGCGTTGTTGGGCGACTCGCCCGGCTGGGTGCTGGTCGCCAACCTGCCGTACAACGTGGCGACCCCGCTGATCTGCGACCTGCTGGACGAGGTGCCCCAGATCGAGCGGATGCTGGTGATGGTGCAGCGAGAGGCGGCCGAGCGGTTCTGCGCCGCGCCGCGCACGCCGCAGTACGGGTCGGTCACCGTCAAGATTTCCTACTGGGCCACGGCTCGCATCGCTGGCTATGTGCCGGCCAGCGTGTTCGTGCCGCGCCCAAATGTCGAGTCGGCGTTGGCCGACATTCGACGGCTGCCGTCGCCTGCGGTCGACGTGCCGCCTGCCGATCTGTTTCACCTTATTCGGACGGCCTTCGGGCAGCGCCGCAAAATGTTGCGGCGTTCGTTGGCCGACGTTGTCACGCCCGAGGTCTTCTCCGCTGCGGCAATCGACAGTCAGCGCCGCCCCGAAGAGCTCGACGTGTACGAGTGGGGACGGCTGGCCACCGCCTGGCGAGCCGCCCAGTGAGTCGTCAGATCACGCTGCGGGCGCCGGCGAAGCTGACGCTGTCGCTGCGGATCACCGGCGTGCGGGCCGACGGGCTGCACCTGATCGATGCCGAGATGGTCACGCTCGAGTGGGCGGACACGGTCATTATCACGCCCGGTGGGGCTGGCCTCAGTGCCGATGGGCCGTTCGCGGTTGGCATGCCGTTGGACGAGACGAACCTCGTTGCGAAAGCACTCCGCCTGGCCGACCGGTCTGCTGCGGTTCATTTGCACAAGTCGATCCCGCACGGCGGTGGACTCGGTGGTGGCAGCAGTGACGCGGCGGCGGTGCTGCGCTGGGCCGGCTACACCGACGTGGTGGCCGCCGCACAGTTGGGCGCCGACGTCAGCTTTTGCCTTGTTGGCGGTCGCGCCCGAGTGACCGGCATCGGCGAGATCGTCGAGCCGCTGGACTTCCAGCCGCTGGATATCACACTGATCGTGCCGCCGCTCGCGGTGAGCACGCCGGCTGCGTATCGAGCGTGGGACTCACTGGGCGGCCCGCGCGCTGAGGGCGCTAACGACGAGGGCGCCAACGACCTAGAACCGGCCGCGCTGCTCGTCGAGCCGCAGTTGGCTAGGTGGCGCGACCGCATTCGGGAAGCCGCTGGTGTCGCCCCGACGCTGGCGGGCAGCGGTGCGACGTGGTTTCTCGTGGGTCACCACTCCATCGCTTCGGCGTTACCGGAGGCGATGGTGGTGCAAACGCGCACCGACCGCCAACAGCGTGCTGCCGACGGTCGATAAACGAGATCTAGTTGTGGTTGCAGATGAAGCTGGAATCAGCCCTTGCCGCGCTGGCGCGCGTGCCGTGTACGGCGGAGCATCTTCTTGTGCTTCTTCTTGCGCATGCGCTTGCGGCGCTTCTTGATAAGTGAACCCATAGCTCGTGAGACGCTATCGGGCACACACCCCGCGACCAAACCCCGAGCGCGGAATGCGTGTCGTCCGCTAGCCTCGGAGCCGTTCCAGTCCGGGGTCGTTCAATGGTAGGACGGCAGGTTTTGGTCCTGCATATAGGGGTTCGAGCCCTCTCCCCGGAACCAGAAGGCGAGCGTTGAGTGGGTTTGGCCAGCGTTCGGCCTGTTCTCCATTCGACCAGCCGTGTAAGGCCGTGGGGTAC
>JANLPB010000141.1:0-1607 GCA_031366885.1 Ilumatobacteraceae bacterium | reverse complement strand
CGAGCGTCGCGCTCGGCCTGGGCGGCTGCGGCCTGACGGCGAGCGTCTGCCTGGGCGTCGGCGAATGCGGCTTCATCCTCGGCGCTGCGCTTGGTGGGGACCACCTGCGGGTTGCGCTTGTTCGCGATATAGCGACCTTCGAGCACGGCCTCGGCGATGACGTGGCACATCAGTGCGTTGGCACGGATGGCATCGTCGTTACCGGGAATGGGGAACTGGATGACATCGGGGTCGACGTTGGTGTCGACCACGGCAACAACGGGGATCTTCAGCTTGTTGGCTTCGGTGACCGCGATGTGCTCCTTCTTGGTGTCCAAGATGAAGATGCAGTCGGGGCGCTTCGCCATGTGGCGGATGCCGCCGAGGTTCTTCTGCAGCTTCTCGAGTTCGCGAGACAGCAGCAGTGCTTCCTTCTTCGGCATCGCCTCGAACTCGCCCGAGGCCTTCATGCGCTCGTACTCCTGCATCTTGGCGACGCGCTTGGAGATGGTCTCGAAGTTGGTGAGCATGCCACCGAGCCAACGCTCGTTGATGTAGTACATGCCGCTCTTCTCGGCGTAGCTGCGCACAGGATCTTGCGCCTGCTTCTTGGTACCGATGAAGAGAACCGTGCCGCCCTTGGCGGACAGGTCGCGAACGAAGTTGTACGCGGTTTCCACGCGAGACATCGTCTGGTCAAGGTCGATGATGTAAATGCCGTTGCGCTCACCGAAGATGAAACGCTTCATCTTCGGGTTCCACCGACGGGTCTGGTGCCCGAAGTGGACGCCGGCTTCCAACATTTGGCGCATCGTGACGACAGCCATGGTGATTGCTCCTCTCCTGCGGTTGGCGGCGCATGAACCCAGGCGCCGAGGCGACCGCAGGAAGGGACGTGCGAGTGATCTGGCCCACCGGAACGGTGAACCGCTCGTGAAGGCTATCGGCGAAGGGAGTAGGTCAGGCAGGCAAAGCGCCGGAAACCGTTGCTGTGCAGACCATTCGCGGGGTCGGAGCGCGGCGCTGGGCGCGACCGTCAGTCGGCAAGAGTCGAGGTCGGCCGACCAACTGCCCGAACAGCGCCGTCGGGTCGACCGGCTCACCGGCCACGTCGCGCAGACCGAAGTACAGACGCAGACCGCTGCGACCCACCAATTGACCAGCGACGACCACGTCTCCCCTGGTCACGAGCACTCCTTGCAACATTCCGTACGTCGCTCGCAGTCCGTCGGCCTGCAGCACCACCAGATAACGGCTACCGGCAACCACACCCGCGAACGTAACGACGCCTTCTGCGACGGCACGCACCTCGCTGGCGTCATCGAGCGCGTACTCGACACCGCGGTGGCCGGCACAGTACGTACACGCGGGCGCCGTGTACGGCACCGAAACCAGGGCCTCCACCGGCGGCAGATAGCAGCCCATCAAGGAGACCACGAGAAACAGCCCCGCGATCACGCGAGGCTCGCGTTGGTCAGGCGACGCCAGTTGCGGCGAGACGGGCGCGAAGGTGCAGCACGGCTTTGGTGTGAATCTGCGAGACCCGACTTTCCGTGACACCCAAAATGGTGCCGATCTCGGCGAGCGTGAGACCTTCGTCGTAGTACAGCGACAGGACCAGCTTCTCC
>JANLPB010000111.1:0-10521 GCA_031366885.1 Ilumatobacteraceae bacterium | reverse complement strand
CCAGCAACAGCCAACCAGTCGCCGACGAGCGCTGCCGAGACACTGTCGCCCGACATCATCGAGATCGCATCAGGCCAGAGGGCAGCGGCCCGATCGAAGAGCGGATCGCCGGGTGCGGAGCTGGAGATGAGTTCGCCGCGGCCCCAGGGGCCGAGGCCGGTGTGCAGGTCGATGATGAACACTCGCTGTGCCGAGGCCAGGTTGGCTGCACACCACCCGCGCAGCCAACGGTGCGACCAGACCGGCCCGGTGCCGCCGTAGAACACACCCTTGGGGTGCGCGTACTGACCGCCACTGACGACTGCCTGCACCTTCGGAAAGCCCCACTCGCCAACGAGCGCAAGCAGCGCCTCCAACGTGCGTTGCTGCTCGGCAGCGGTCCATTCGGTGGGCACCAAATCAGCGGCGATCGCGTCGTAGTCGACGTTGTGTGGTGGTGGCTGGGACCAATCGACGAAGTTGCGATTGAGGTCGACATTGTCCTCGTTGACCCGCCGCACCCAGGCCATGCCGAACGGGTTGAGTGCGTGAATGTTGACGACTCGAACATCGGCAGGTCGTTGGTCGGCGAAGTGGCTGAGCCAATGGGTCTGCAATGCGGAACCGCAGTAGCCCTCCACGCCGTGAGTTGCGGAAATGACGAGCACAACGGTGGTTGCATCGGACGGTCCCAATTCGGCCACATCGATGCCCAGTGCCTCGCCCTCCGGGCCTGCCAGCGGATGCTCGAACCTCTCGACGACTGCCCCGGCGTTGTCGGCTGCGGTAAGAAATGCGGCCCGTGCCATTGGATACGAACGGCTCAACGGGGCGTGGGGCTTCATACGGACAGCTTCGCGCGTCGTGTGGTCGCGGTGTTAGGCGGCGGCCACGACACGCACGTCGTAGGCGCTCATCATTCGGTCTGTGGTGACGAGTTCGAAATCCTCAGTGATTGCCTGCCCGATGAGCATTCGGTCGAACGGGTCACTGTGGTGCGGCGGCAGTGCGCCGGCGACTTCTGCGTGGCGAAATGTGACGTCGAGCGCGTCGAAGCCACGGCTGATGCACAGTGCTGCGAAGCCGTCCGGAGCATCCAATTTGCCGAGTGCCCGCTTGATCTCCACCTCCCACACCGAGATGGCCGAGACCATCACGGTGTTGCGCGGGTCGATGAGTGCGTTGAGAACCTCAGGCTTCAGCAACGACGGAGACGCAAATGCCCACAGTGCCACGTGGGTGTCGAGGAGAAGTTGCCTCAAGGTCGCTCGCCAGCGAATGCCGAAGCAACATCGACCGGTAGGTCGTCGAAGTCGTCATGGATCTTGACTTGCCCCTCCCACCCGCCCAGGACACGGGCGGCGATGACCGGCCGAAACGGTACGAGCTTCGCCACGGGCACGTTGTGGCGGCGGATGATGACTTCTTCCCCCGTTGCCTCAACTGTCGCGATGAGTTGCGACAGGTGGGTCTTTGCTTCGTAAATACTGACGGCCATCACAAGAGTCTAGTCAGACCTGATCAGATTGCCATGGCGCTGGGCTTTGGGAATCAGACTGGACCTGCGCCGGTTGGAGGACTCCGTGACCGATGCCCTGCACCCCACACCCGAGGCGATGTTCTATTGGCGGCCCGGATGTTCGTTTTGTTCGAGGTTGCGCGCCGAGCTGGCGCGTGAGGGCATTGCCATTCGCGAGGTGAACATCTGGGACGACACTGATGCGGCGGCCTTCGTTCGATCGGTTGCCCGCGGGAATGAGACCGTTCCGACAGTGACGGTCGGTTCGGTGGCGTTGGTCAACCCGTCGGCCGGTCAGGTCGCCGCGCTGGTGGCGGGCGGCGCCTAGCTCAGACCGGGACGATCTTGGGCAGGAGCACTGAGCTGATGCCGTGGATGACACCGTTGCTCGCCTGCACGTCTGCCTTCACGACCGCGGCGCCGTCGACAGTGAGCGTTGGCCCGCTGCCGCTGGCTGTCAGTGGCGCGCCGTTGATGGTGAACAACTGGCCCACCAGCTCGGCCGATGAGAGGCGACCTTCGATGACGTGAAAGGCCAACAACTGGCGCAGCGTCTCGGGGTCGTTACGGACCTCGGCCAACGTTGCCTGGTCGACCGCCTCGAAGGCCGTATTGGTCGGGGCAAAGACGGTGTAGGGACCAATCAGTTCCGTGTCCTGCGTGAAGCCGGCTGCAATCAGCAGCTCGACGAAGGTCGAGAACTCGGGGTCCGCCTGCAACGTTTGGAAGAGATTGTCCATGGTGATCTCTTCGGGCAACGTGACCGCAGGAATCGAATCCGGCGGAGCGGTCTCCGGCGGGGCCGTGACGGGCGGCGTTGTCTCGGGCGGCACTGTGATCGGCGGAGTGGTGGCAGGGGGTTCAGTGGCCGGTGGCGTGGTAGGCGCAACGGTGGTTCCAGGTGCCGTGGTTGTGGGTGCAGTGGTCGTCGTCGTGGTGGCAGAGCCGTCGAGCAGGCCACGCTCGTAGGCGGCGCGGATGGTTGCCGCGTCGATCACGCCGGTGGTGGGCACACCAAGCTCAGTTTGCAGAGCTCGGACGCTGGCCGTCAGCTCGGCAGACCAAATGCCGTCGAGCGGACCGCTGTAGAACCCAAGGTCGGTGAGCAGCTGCTGGATGCCGAGCGTGCTCTCCGAGAACAGGTCGCTGTAATCGCCGAGCGCTGAACGAAGGGCAGCTTCCGTCGCCGCGTCGACGATCCCGGTGACCGGCAGGCCCACGCTGGTCTGGAAGGCCGCGATTGCGGCGGTCAGCTCGGGACTGCTGAGGCCGTCGATCGGGCCGTTGTAGAAGCCGAGGAAGCGAAGCGCCTGCTGGACCTTCGTGTTGAAGGCCGCTGCCGCATACGCAGCCTGCTGCCGGTCGAGGTCGGCCATGTCGATGTCGGTGCTGTTGATTTCGACCAGCTTGCCGCCCTGCATGCGGCCAGTGGTGAAGCGAACCGAGGTCGGGTCGCCGTGTTCGTCAATGGCCAACCGACCGGACGGACCGTCGTAGTCGATGTCTTCGTTGGCTGCCAGCTTCGCGTGGCAATCGGCGTAGGTGGTGCAGTTGACGCCGCCGGCAGTGACATCCTGAATGGCGAGCGCGAGCGTCGCCGAACGAGCCGATTCGACTTGCTCGGCAGCGAGCGCCAAGACGATGGCGCAGTCGTATGCCTGTGCGGCGTACGCAACTTGGCCATTGGCGTCGTCGGCGATGAGGCGCTCCAGGAACGCGCGGTCACCGGTGGTGCCCAAGACGGTGAACCCGTCGACTGACGCCGGGTTGCTGCCTCCCGCCATCGTGCCGATGCGGGGTGCGAAGAACCCGTCGAGGCCGACCATGGTGGTCGGGTCGATGCCCGCTGAGAGCAGCGACATCAGCAGGTTGGCGCCCTCTTCGAAGGAGATCAGGATGGTGACGTCGGCGCCGATTGCGGCGACCTGGGCCGCTGTCTCCTCAAAGGTGACGCGGCGCGAGTTGTAGCCAACGACGGACGGTGTGAGGCCACCGGCCTGTAGCACCGAGGCCAGGCCGTTGCCGACCGACAAGCCGTAGTCGTCAGATCGAGCAACGATGGCGACCTTCCACGCGGTACCGGGCGCCTGGTCGTCGCGCCGCTCGATGATTCTTTGTGCGAGGTAGGCAATCATCACATCGTCGGGCACGGCGGTGCGGAAGAGCGCCGGCTGTGTCTGGCCGTAGGTCAGGCCAGGAAGCGTCGCCGACGCTGTGCAGGCGACTGTGTTCAGCCGCTGCAGTTCGGGCAGCAGTTCGACCGCGGAGGTGGAACCGGCGGGGCCGATGAGTACCCGTGCTCCGGCATCGACTGCTTGGCTGGCGGTGGCCAGCTCGGTGGAACCCAGTGGCGTGTCGATTTGGTTGGTGTTGAGCGGGCCGCCCAGCACGCCGCCGCCCTCGGCAATATCGCTGGCCGCCGCGTCAATTCCGCGGGTCTGCGCTTGGAACAACGTCGCCAGCAAGCCCGGTGACGGCGCCAGGACGCCCACGGCCAAACCGTCTCCGGTCAGACCTGCGGCGGTCGTCGTTGTCGCCTCCGCCACGGTGGTGGTGGCGGCTGCACCGGTGGTCTCGGTGGCGCCCTTGCTGTCATCGTTCGAGCAGGCACCCACGATCAGGGCGCCGACCACGCCAATAGAAGCGAGCCGGAGGAGGAAGCGCGGCGACGACATGCTCAGCCCAGCGCCTTTGCCTTCGCGGCATCGAATTCGGCGGCGGTAAGCACGCCCTGATCGCGCAATTGCGCCAGCTTGATCAGCTCGTCGGCACCGCTCGATGGGCTGGCTGACTGGCTGACCGAACGCACGGAGGCGTTACGCATCTCCATGTCGCTGCGAGCGTGCTCGTTGAGCTGATTGCCGCGAATGATCATGTACATGAACACGCCCAGCAGGGGCAGCGCCATCACGAAGACGACCCACACCACCTTGGCGCCACCGCCGAGATCGTCGCTGCGGAAGATGTCGATGTAGACGCGGATGACGAGCGTGATCCATGCGACGAACAGGAAGAAAAACAGCATCGACCAAAAAACGGCCAACAATCCAAATGAAGCCAACATGAGCGACCCGTCTCCCTTGCTCGCGCGTCACCGACGCGTGGTTCGAAGAATGTACGTCAACAATGATTCGCAACGCTTCACCCTTTCTGGGTGAATGTACGCTCACTCTGAGTGGTCAGCGCGTCGGGACGGTATCCGCCCCAGCGCGGTCCAAAAGGTGTGCGCCGAGTTCGTGAAGGCCGGCGAGGTCGTGGATGTCGTTGATCAACGGCACCTCCACCAGTGCGTTGTCGCCGGCGAGATCGCGCAGGCGTTTCATCTCCCGCGATTCGTCGGCGGACAGGCGGACGAGTTCGTCGAGAAAGTCGACTTGGTCGGCGAGCGGCCCCGGCTCGAGAGCCGCTGGGCGCTCGTAGGCGTCGAAGGCTGGCGTGGGGTGAACCAGGTTGATCACGGACGCGCGCAACGGGAAGCCCCCGTCGGCCAACGCTTCGACCAAGTGAGTTGCTTCGTCGATCGCTTCCGCCCGCGGGCTGGAGACCAGCACGAACGCGGTGCTGTCCGCTCGCAACAGAAGGGCCGCCTCTTTCGCGCGCTGGCGAAGTCCTGCTTCCATGCCCGACAGCGAACGGAAGAACTCGATGACGTCCTCGACGACCTTCGGGCCGGCGAGCCGGCGGACAGCCCATAGAAACGTTGCCGACCCCGCGTTCGTGACGCGGGCGAATGATCGACCCGGTGCCGCCAGGATGCGGTACAGCGGATGGCTGAAGAACGTCACCAATCGGTCCGGTGCGCCCAGCAGGTCGATCGCATGGCGCGATGGCGGCGTGTCGATCACGATGAGGTCGAACTCGTTGCTCGTCCACAGTTGGTGCAGGCGCTCGATTGCCATGTACTCCTGTGCGCCACCCAGCGAGCCGGCGATGCTGCGGTAGATGGGGTTGGCCAGAATCGTTTGCGCTCGCTTTTCGTCGCCCGCCCGATCGATGATCATCCGGTCGAACGTGGACTCTGCATCGAGCATCAATGCCCACAGCGAACCGTCCGGATGCGCCGTCGCTCCGATCACCTCGCTGGGGTCATGCGAGCGTGAGGAACCGTCGATGCCGAGTGCGTCAGCCAGCCTCCGGGCAGGGTCGACGGTGACCACGATGACGCGTCGCCCGTCGTTGGCCGCGGCCAGGGCGAGCGCCGCGGCCGTACTGGTTTTGCCAACTCCACCTGGCCCGCAGGTGACCACCAGGCGCGCCTCGCGGAGCAGCGCTTCCAGGTTCGTCATCGTTTCGCCTGTGCCAAGGCGGTGGGGCTGGCCGGCACCGTCGGTTCTACTGCGAGCGCGTCCGCTAATTGGTCGAGATGCTCGGGTAGCAGCCGCGCGACCGGTAGCCGCGGAAGGCGGAGCCGGGGAAGCGGAAGCAGTTCGTCGAGTCGGGTGAGTTGCTCGCGTTGCATGACGAGGCGCGACTGGCCGAAGGTTGCAGCCTCATCCAGCGCGCGTCGGGTTGCAATCGGCAATGTGATCTTCTGCTTGCGAGCGGCCGCCGCGGCCGTCATGGCAAGCCCCGCCCGCTCGGGCCAGCACCCGTTGACCACCAGTGGCGCGAGAGCCAGCGAGAGCTCGTCCTCGAGGTCGTAGGCCAGTTCGATGACCTCGTTGACCGGTGTCTCCTCGGGCAGCGTGACCATCAGGCACTGGCAGCGATCATGGTCGGCGAGAAGCGCGGCGACTTCGTCGGCTTGGTCGCGGACGGGGCCGCTGGCGACAGCAACCTGCAGCGCGGACGCGGCCCGCAAGAACGGCGTCGCATGCCCTGCCGGCGGAGCGTCGACGATGATGAGATCGGCTGCCTCCTCTCGGTCCAGTTCCTTGACCTTGCCCAGCACGAGAAGATGCTCCATCCCGGGCGTTGCCCCGGCGATCAGGTCGAGCGACGCTGCGGACGCGGCGCGGCGCATGATTCCACCGAAGCCCTTCAGTTCGAGATAGTCACCGAACGCCTGCTTGGGCGTGATGGTTCGCCCGCGAATGCGGCCATTGACCGCGGCGGATGAGCCGGCGCGCAATCTTTGCTCGGTCGGACCAAGTGGTGTGCCGCCGAGCAGCGGGCCCAAACCAGGTTTGCCATCGACGCTCACCAGCAACACGTTGGCTCCTCCGCGAGCGGCCAGTACTGCCAGTGATGCGGCCACCGTACTGGTGCCCACGCCGCCCTTGCCGACAACCAGCAACACTCGGGTGCGGGTCAGCCACGCGGGTGTGATGTGGCCGGGTCCCATTCGGGCAGGGTATCGGCGGGCTTCGAATTGTCGTTTCGCTCGCGGTGGGAAGACGTGTGACAGGTATTGCGTTTAGCGCAGCCGACGAATTCGGATGGCACATCGCGTGGCGGACCTGTGGACACGACTCACATGCTCTCAGGTCAACGAGCGGGCTGACAGAGTTTTGGTGGTGGTTCCTTCGCGGTCTCGTCCGACGACGTGTGCAGTGCCGGAGTTTCGTGACGTCACAACCTCGAGGAGTTCGCCCTCCACGTAGTGAACTGCCGCGAACTCGTCAACTCCGACTCCGTCGGGAAGCTCACCTATACCGACCATTGCTTCGTACTCGGCTCGTCGCTGCTCGTTGTCGAAGTGCGGACTGTGGCTGCCCCGAAGGAACCCGAGTCCGTTCATGAGTGGGCGAAGGCTGCCGTCGAAAGTGAGCGAGTCGGTGATTCCGCCCTCGAACCAGCAGATGCCACCGGCGCTGCTGCCGTAGAGAATCGTGCCGGAATCGAGCGCCCGCGTCAGTAGCTCGTCGATGCCGTGCAGCCGCCACACGGCGAGCATGTTGGACGTGCTGCCACCGCTGACGTAAATCAGGTCCTGCGCCAGCAGCGTTTCAGCGGGGTCGCGAAACGACGGCAGGAAGAGCGGGAGGTGAGTTACTTCCGCGAGCGGTCCGATGTTGGCGTAGAACCCTTCGATGAATTCGCTGGAGTCGCCGGCTGCCGTGGCGAGATAGCAGACCTTCGGCCGGTGTTTTCCGGTGAGCGATAGTGCGAAACGGTCGAGCGCTAGCCCGTCAGCGCCAGACCAAAACCCACCTCCACCCGAGACCACTATCTGACGCGCCACGAAATCAACCTACGTCACCATCTCAGCTCGACTCTGCCGACTTTCGGGCTGTGACGCGCAACTACCGCGGCGTGGCCGCGGTAGTTGCTGGTCGTGGGTTGTAACGCGTTGATCTTCGATCTCAGTCGGGTCCGCGTGTGGGTGGAGCGCCGCGGGCTGTGGAACTAGTTCGGCCGCCTTCGTGGGTGGTGAAGAAGGTTTCGCCGTTCGGCATGAGGTCGATGTCGATGCGTTGTTGGTGTACGTGGTGGTGGTGTCTGGAGCACAGCAAAACCAGGTTGTGGTAGTCGGTTCGGCCGCCGCGTCGCCAGTAGTCAATGTGGTGTGCGTCGGTCCATTTGACGGGTCGGTCGCAGCCGGGAAAGCGGCAGCCGCCGTCGCGGGCTGCGACTTGTTTGAACAGTTGTGGTGGGACAAGCCGAAAGGTGCGTCCGAAGTTGTGTGGTGTGCCGTCTGCGTCGCGCAGGATGACGTGGATGCGACAGTCGCACAGGTAGGTGTCGGTGCATGCAGGTGACATTGGTCGTTGGGTGTCGACGTTGACACCTTCGGGGTGGTCGGTGGTCACGGTGGAGATGTCGGCGGACAGGCTGACGTTGGGCAGGTTCCGTGGGCGCTCGTTGCCTGCGTGGTTCTTGTTGAAGAAAGCCGCGATATCGAACAACGCATCACCCTGTCGCTCGGCGGCAGTGCGAGTTTCGTCTTTGCCGGTGTGGGTCGTCGCGGTTTGGATGGCCTTGTCGAACTCGGTGCCGGCGGCTTCGTTGAGGCGGAAGGTTCCGCGGGTGACGTCGTCCATGGTGGTTCCGTAGCTGAGTTCGTTGGGACGGTCGATCGGGGGTGCTTGCTCGTCGATGATCGCGTCCGCTCGCTTCACCCAGTGATCAACGGCGCGTTCGGTGGACCCGATGTCCAGCCCGGCGAGCAGTTCGACGAGTTGAGGTTCGCATTCGCTGAGAATGTCGGCGTACTTCGCTTTACCGGTGCGGCGGGCCAACGCAATTTGAGAGCCCGATAATGCGCCCGAGACGGCGGCGTGGGCGAATTGTGAGTGCGTGTCGAGAAAGCGGCCGGTGTTGACGACTTCGCTGGCGCGTTGTGGGGTCATGCGAGCTTTGTTTCGGAGCCATGCGGAGATGGACACGGTGCCGTCGAGACCGAACTCGCCAGTGAGTTCTATGCGGCGGACAGCCAGCGCAAACAGGGCTGCCCGCCGGTCTAGATCGGCAGCAACAGCGAGGACCTCATCGGGACTGAGGAAGACCTCAGTCGCAGAGTCGTCGATCACTGTCATGATTTACATCGTACATGTGTTCGTCGTATTTTTTCGACACGAAACCCATATTCGGTATAGCTTTCAGCGATAGTTGGCCCTCGAGCATCTCCACGATGGATGCACTCAGAGTGACCCTGTCAGCGCGCGCTGGCCACCGGAGAGCGAGCTGGGACGCCGGCGCGCGTACTCGGCGGGGCCCCACGACGTCGAGTAACGCCGGCATTTCGCTGCGGTGGCGGCCACCCGCGCGCAGCGCCTCGATGAGTGAGCTGTGAAACTCGACGCGACCGAGAGCCAGGTCAAGCGTCCGGCGACGGTCGAGTGCAGCAACTGATGGTCGACGGCGTATCTGACGAGGAGTACAGTTTCGGTGAAGGGGTCTGACGCCTCCTGCGGGCTAGCGGGCGACGTCGTGAGCAGCGGAGCGGACATGCGAACTCGTGGGATTGCGGCCTTGTTGGCCGTGTTGTGTTTGGCGACGGTGAGCAGCAGCACTGTCGTGAGTTCGAGCGGTGTAGCGGTGATCGATCACCCCGCCGACGTTGGCGGCTTGCAGCCGGCAATGCAATTGGGCCGCGTGCAGCTTCTGCCAATTCCGCCGCGACCAACTTTGTGCGCGCCAGGTTCTTTGGTGCGCGGCGTCGACGTGGGGTCGCAGAAGGTCATGGCGTTCAGCTTCGATGACGGCCCCTGGCCCAGCAACACGCAGAACATCATGTCGACCTTCGAGAGCCACGGATTGCACGCCACGTTCTTCATGATCGGCAACAACGTCCGCAACTACCCAGACATCGCTCGCGATGTCGTCGCCCGTGGCTTTGAGGTCGCCAACCATTCGATGACCCACCAGTACTCGCCGTCCATCATTGCCAGCGAGATTGGGCCGACAAATGACCTGATTGGCCGCATCACGGGCGTGAAGCCCGAGCTGTTCCGCAGTCCCGGCCTCACCGAAGGTCGCGTCATTCAAGCCACGCTTCGATCCGTCGGAATGTGCAACGTTTTCGACAGCATCGATCTCAGGGATTGGGTGACGCCGCGGCAAACGTCGTCCGAGTTGTGCTCGTCGTTCAAGGCAACGATGCATCCGGGCGAGATCGTGCTGCTGCACGACGGTGGTTCACATCGTCAGACGGTGGACACGGTGCCATGCATGCTCGACGCGGCGATTGCACGCGGCTATCAAGTTGTGACGGTTGGCGAGCTGCTGCTGATGGGCTACCCGTATGAACGAGCACCGGCCCTTCGGACCCAGGGCGTGGAGCAGGGCGAGCTTCAGCTCACGGAGTAGCCAAGCGGTTCCTTCGTGCGTTTGTGAATCAACCCATAAGAGCGACGGACGCGCTCAGAGCCGCGCGTACAGAGCGACGCGCGCTGCTTTGCCGGTCGGGGTGCAATGGACCTTGTCGGCTGACACCCACATGCTCTGGAACTCGGCGTCCCATGGCATCGTCTCCACCCCGGACTCGACGATCGCCCTGTTGAAGATGCCCTCGCGAGTGGGCCACGGGGAGAGTCGTTTGGTGTGCACGGTCATCCACGAGACGGGTTTCGCTGTCGGGCCGATGGCATCGAGCATGTTGCTGACGTACGACGTTGCGGCCGTCAACGAGTTCGTCGAGA
>JANLPB010000092.1:0-3344 GCA_031366885.1 Ilumatobacteraceae bacterium | reverse complement strand
GCTCGACGACGGGTACGCCACCGGTTCGTCGATGCTGCCGCAGAAGAAGAACCCTGACATCGCCGAACTCGCTCGCGGCAAAGCTGGCCGCCTGATCGGCAATCTCACCGGCTTCCACGCCACGATGAAAGGTCTTCCGCTCGCGTACAACCGCGACTACCAGGAAGACAAGGAGCCGCTGTTCGATGCGGTGGACCAGATCTCGCTGGCGCTGGGCGCGATGGCCGGCATGATCGCCACGGCTACGTGGGTGCCCGAGCGAATGCAGGCCGCCGCAGACTCCGAGACCGGTTCTGCAACGGACTTGGCGGAGTGGTTGGTGCAACGCGGCACGCCGTTTCGCGATGCGCACGCGATCGTGGGAGTACTGGTGCGCCGGCACCTTGCCGGCGAGGGCAGTCTGAGCGACCTCGTCACTGCTGATGCAGCACTGGGGCCGGATGCGGCCCGGTTGGTCGCCCCCGGGGTGGCGGTCCAGCGTCGCACCACCGCCGGTGGTGCCGGGCCGGCGGCCGTTGCGGTGCAGCTCGGACGCTTCCGCAGCAAGCTGGCCGAGCTCCAGGCGGCGGTCAGCGGCGGAACGACCGACGTCTGAGCCCGCCCTTTCCTCAGTCCCAGTGCATCCAAAAGCCGTGCGGGTGCGTCGTTGCGAGCCGACGTGCCATTCGGCGGCCACCGCGCCATGTCACCAGCGAGAGCACGGTCTGGTGCTTGTCCGCGTCGTTACTGGGCACCGGCAGCTCGGGCGTCTCTGCCGGGCTCTCGGCGATGACCCAGGACAGATCGAGCGCGGCGCCGACCGCGTCGAGCGTTGCGACGTACCGGGTCCGCTGCCCGCCGGTGAGGTAGTTCAACACCCAGCTATTGGTGACCACGGGATGTCCGCTGCGGGCAGCTTCGTCGATGGTGTCGGCGAGGTCCTCGATGGCGTCGCCCTGACGAACATCCGGCGGGTCGCTACGCGCAACGCCGATCGCTGACACAAGTCGCTCGAAGCGTTCGAGTTGGTCCGGCCACACACAGGCTTCCAGCCATCGTGCCTGGTCGTCGTCTGTGACATCGACGGGTTCGCGGTCGATGCCGATGGCCGCCCGAATGTCAGGCAGGGTAGTGGGAACTGGCACGTTGCCGCGGGTGCCGCACGCCAGGTGAACGTCGGCGTGTGTGCCCACCGTTCCACCCGGTAAGTACTCATAGCTGAAACGGTCGAGAAGGAGATTGAGCCCCCCGCTGGTCCCAATGTCGACCATCGCAAGCGGCCCACACTCCTCGGCGACCATGCCGAGAACGGGGAGAAAGCTGGCGCAGCGCCCGACCTCGTTGGTCTGCGTGCTCTTGCGCGAAATCAGGTCGCCCAAGGCTTCTTCGTGATCGACCACGAATGCCCGAAAGGTCGGATAGGGGTCTGTCGTCAGGGGAGAGGCCGCCAAATTTGGGTAGTAGGCCGCCAACTCCGGCCCGTCGCCCGCAAGCAGCAACGAGTGAACTGCGGCGAACAACAGCACCGGTAGCTGTTGCTGCTCAGGCGCCGAGCTGAGCATGTTGACCACGTCGAGGTCCTCGGCGATGGCGGCGGAGAGTCGTGAGTACAGCGGTGCTCGCGGAGCCGTTGTCTGGCCGAAGAGATGAAAGCGCAACTGCAGTTCAGGGAGATCCGGCACAGGCTGCACATTACTGAGGTGCCGTTGCCCGCCCGCAGCTGGCAACATGGTCCCATATGGAACTGCTCGACGACCTACATGCGCGTGGCCTCGTTCACGACACCACTGATCTGGCGGCGCTGCGTGGTCGGGTGGCGCAAGGACCGATCGGGCTCTACATCGGCTTCGAGCCCACGGCGGACTCCCTGCACGTGGGCCACCTCGTCGGTCAGTTGTTCATGCGCCGGTTTCAGTTGGCCGGGCACAGGCCGTTCCCGTTGGCGGGCGGCGCCACCGGCATGATCGGCGACCCTGGCGGGCGAAGTGAAGAGCGCAACCTGCTGGATGTGGAGACGCTGCGCCACAACGTGGGTCGCATCAAGGAGCAGCTCAGCAAGCTGCTGGATTTTGAACCGGGGCCATTCCAGGCAACGCTGGTCAACAACGCCGACTGGACAGCCTCCATGCCGATGCTCGAGTTTCTTCGCGACGTTGGCAAGCACTTCACGGTCAATCAGATGACCGCCAAGGACTCAGTGCGCAGCCGCATCGAAAGCGAGCACGGCATCTCATACACCGAGTTCAGCTACATGCTCTTGCAAGCCAACGACTTCCGTCACCTGTACGAGGCGCACCAGGTGGAGCTACAGGCCGGCGCCAGCGACCAGTGGGGCAACATCGTTGCCGGTGTGGAGTTGATACGCCGTCGGCTGAGCGAGCAGGCGTTCGCGATCACCCATCCACTGATGCTGAAGTCTGACGGCACCAAGTTCGGCAAGACCGCCGGCGGTTCGGTATGGCTGGCGCCGGAGCGAACCACGCCGTATCAGTTTCGTCAGTTCTGGATACAGACCGATGATGCCATCATCGCCACGTACCTGCGGATGCTCTCGCTGCAGCCTCTCGAGGAGATCGAGGGTCTCCTCACCCAGCAGTCGGAGGCGCCCGAGCGGCGCGCCGCACAACGCGCGCTTGCCGATGAACTCACCGAGATGGTCCACGGCCCAGTGGCAGCCGCGGCGGCGGCAGAGGCCGCCACGGTGCTCTTCGGCAGCGATCCGACCACGGCTTCTGGCGATGCGCTGAACGTGGTCGCGGCGGAAGTCCCGTCGGTTGCGTTGCCCGCCGACATCGAGGGTGTTCGAGTGCACGAATTCCTCATCGAAGCAGGTGTCGCCAAGTCGGGCGGCGACGTCAACCGTTTGCTCGTGCAGGGCGCAATTCGCGCAGGAAATCGTGTCCTCGAACAAGACGGGCTGTTGAGGTCATCAGACCTGCTCAGCGGCCATTTTCTGCTCCTTCGCAAGGGGAAGCGCGACTTCGTCGCTGGAAAACTTTCCCCAAGGGGTTGATGCAGGTCGTTTACGACGCTAGCTTCGTATCTCGCTCCGGACGGGCAGTAAAGCCTCCGAAGCACCGGCACCAACAGCGGCCTCGGCCGCCGAGTGCCGCAGAGCAAGGTCAGAAATGCTCCTTGGCTCCTTGAAAACAGAAGAGAAGACTGAACGCCAATGCGGGCAGTGATGGGGAAGGCCTTCGGGCTGTACCTAGACACTGTCTTGTCAATTCACAAGTCCACGGGCTCCCAAGCTCGTGGCAAATTTAATAGTCAGATCTGAGTGCTGTAGCCGTGGGTATTCCCCCATGAGGCACTCAGCTCTTTCACCAATCGGTCTGGGCTCAATCCTTCGGGGGCGAGTCTTG
>JANLPB010000090.1:0-2922 GCA_031366885.1 Ilumatobacteraceae bacterium | reverse complement strand
GTGGCCGACGGCGTCACGGTGGTCGGTGTGCCCGCGCGGCCGCTTGGCGCCGGCGCATGAGCCATGCTGGCGATGCGGTGCGGCGACTGGTCGACGTAATCGTCGGCGGCCTGGGGCTGGTGGTGCTCGCTCCCGTGTGGGTGGTGGTGGCGCTGGTCGTTCGGGTACGACTTGGCTCGCCGGTGTTGTTCCGGCAGCGGCGCCTGGGCCGCGGGGGTGCCCCGTTCGAGCTGATCAAGTTCCGCACGATGCTGCCCCCGACCGCTGGTCGCGAGGGTCCGCAGTTCGATGCCGAGCGGCTGCCGGCTGTCGGCCGGTTCCTGCGTTCCACCAGTCTCGACGAGTTGCCGTCGTTCGTGAACCTGTTGCGCGGCGACATCACATTGGTCGGGCCGCGGCCGCTGCCCGTGCACTATTGGGATCGCTACACCACCACCCAGTTGCGCCGGCTGGAGGTGAAGCCGGGCATCACCGGTCTCGCCCAGGTGGCCGGTCGAAATGCGGTCGACTGGCCGCACCGGTTGGCGCTCGACGTGGAGTACGTCGAGCAGCGCAGTCTCGCCTTGGATGCGCGCATCCTGCTCCGTACGAGTCCGCTGGTGTTCGGCCGGCACGGCGTCGACCACGCGCAAGGCGTGACGATGCACGAGCTGCCGATTCAGCACAACACCGAAATGCGGCACGACACAGATGGGACGTCCGATGGTTGACAGTGACGTGAACGCGGTGAGCACGTCGAAGGGCGAGCGCGTGGTCGTCATCGGCCAGGGTTACGTCGGTCTGCCGGTGGCGATTCAGGCAGCGGCGGTCGGTTACGACGTAGTCGGTTTCGACGTCGCGCAGGCGCGCATCGACCAGTTGGCCGCGGGCCGCAGCTACGTGGGCGACATCAGCGACGACGAGCTGGCGGCCGCGTTGGCTGGTGGCTATCGGCCAAGCTCCGACCCCGCCGATCTGGCGGGCTTCGACGTCGCAGTCATCAGCGTGCCCACGCCGTTGCACGACGGTCTGCCAGACCTCAGCGCGATCGAAGCCGCGGGCGCGTTGCTGGCCCCGCACGTTCGCCGCGGTTGCTGCGTGATCCTGGAGAGCACCACCTATCCAGGCACGACGGCCGAGCTGCTGTGCCCCATCCTGGAGGACGGCTCGGGCCTGAAGGCCGGGCCCGATTTCCACGTGGGTTACTCGCCCGAGCGCATCGACCCGGGCAATCCCACGCACACCCTGGTCAGTACGCCGAAGGTGGTGTCGGGTATCGACGCGGCGTCACTGACGGCTGTCGATGCGTTCTTCTCGCGGCTGGTCGACCGGACGGTGCCGGTGGGTAGCCCGGCCGAAGCCGAGATGGCCAAGCTGCTGGAGAACACGTTCCGGCACGTCAACATCGCGCTGATCAACGAGCTGGCCATGTTTGCCAGCGAGTTGGGCATCGACATCTGGAACGTCGTCGACGCGGCGGCCACGAAGCCGTTCGGGTTCATGAAGTTCACGCCCGGGCCGGGTGTCGGCGGCCACTGCCTGCCGATCGACCCCAGCTATTTGTCGTGGCGGGTGCGGCAGCACCTGGGCCGTCCGTTCCGGTTCGTGGAGCTGGCCAACGACGTCAACGAGCACATGCCCGACCACGTGTATGACCGCATTGTCACGTTGTTGAACAAGCATCGCAAGCCGGTGAACAGCAGCCGCGTGTTGCTGTTAGGGCTGGCGTACAAGCGGGGGACCAGCGATTGGCGGGAGAGCCCGACGGTGCCGTTGGCCGAGCGGCTGGATGGCGGGATGGCGCAGGTCCGCATCGCCGACCCGCACATCCCCGAAGTGAATGCCGCGCACCTGAGGTTCCCGCTGGTGCCGTTCACCGCGGACGAGTTGGCAGCGGCCGACGTGGTGGTGGTGCTGGTCGACCATCCCGAGTTCGACCCGGACCTGATCGCCGCCCACGCTCCCTTGGTGTTCGACGCCAAGGGCCTGATGCGCGGCACCAAGTTCGAGGGCGAAACGCTGTAGCAAACCCCGAGGTCACGCGGGGTGGTGTTGCGCCAGCCAGCTTTCGAGCATCAGCACGCTCCAGAGGCGGTAGTCCCAGTTGCGTTGGCCGGTCAGGTGTTCCTGCCATACCTTCTGCAACGCAGGCCCGTCTAGCCAGCCTTCGGCGACACAGCGGGGGGCGGCCAGCAGGTCGCCGGCCCACGGCTTGAGCTCGTTGCGCAGCCAGCGGCCCAGCGGCGGGTCGAAGCCCATCTTCGGCCGATTGATGATGTCGGCGGGCAGCATGTGGGCGGCCACCCGGCGCAGCACCAGCTTGCCCACGCCACCGGCGGTCTTCACGGCTACCGGCTGGCGCCACGACCATTCCAGGAGGCGGTGGTCGAGGAAGGGCACGCGCACTTCCAATGATGCGGCCATGCTGGCCCGGTCGACCTTCACCAGCATCTGGTCGGGCAGCACGGCGGCGGTGTCGGCCAACATCATCTGCTCGACCACGGCGAGCGGGTGGTGCACGTCCGCGGACGCGGGTTGCAGCGGCGCAATGCCAAGGGTGTCGGGCGGCCACACTTGCGCGAGCGTCTCCCATGCCGAGCCGCTCGCGCTCAGCAGCATGCCGGCCTTCTGCACCTTGTCGCCGATGTTGGGCAGCCGCCGCGACTTGGGCAGGACGTGCGAGATCGCGCGACCGAACGAGTCGACCCGTTGTGGCGACGGCGCCAGCAGCATCCGGCCAAAGCCCACGCGTGCCCGTCGTGGCACGCGTGCGAAGCGACGGGTCAGCTGGTCGCCGAGGGCGTGTCGGTTGTAGCCGGCGAACAGTTCGTCGCCGCCGTCGCCACCGAGGCAGACCATGAGGTGCTGGCGGGCCGCTCGGCACAACAGCGCGGTGGGCAGCATGCTGGGGTCGGCGTAGGGCTCGTCCCACATCGTTGGCAG
>JANLPB010000076.1:0-11215 GCA_031366885.1 Ilumatobacteraceae bacterium | reverse complement strand
CCATCAGCCATGGCAGATTGGCCAGCGTCTCGACGTTGTTGACGATGGTCGGGCGACCGTACAGACCAACGGCGGCGGGGAAGAACGGAGGCTTCAAACGCGGCTCGCCGCGTTTGCCTTCCAGCGACTCGATGAGCGCGGTCTCCTCGCCAACCACGTATGCACCGGCACCCCAGTGCAAGACGATGTCGATGCTGAAGTCGGTGCCGAGAATGTTCCGACCGATGTAGCCCGCTGCGTACGCCTCATTGAGCGCCGTCGCGACACGCTCTTGCGCCAACGCCATCTCCCCGCGGATGTAGAGGAAGCACTGCGAAAGGCCGGCGGCGTACGACGCGATGAGGCAGCCTTCGATCAGCTGGTGCGGGTCGCGCTCCATCAGCAGGCGATCCTTATAGGTGCCCGGCTCGCTCTCGTCACCGTTTACCACCAGGTAGCGCGGCCACACACCTTGCGGGGTCAGCCCCCACTTGGTGCCGGCGGGGAAGCCGGCACCACCGCGACCTAGAACGGTGGCGGCCTTGACGTCGTCGTGCACTGCGGTTGGCGTGCGACCCAGTGCGGCTTTGAGCCCTTCGTAGCCGCCAGTCGCGAGGAAGCGCTCGAGCGTGTAGCTGTCCTCGAGATGGAAACGGGAGGTGACGACCTTCGGGCGGTCCCCATCATCGATGTAACCGGCCGCCCAGGAGTACGTGGTCACTTCGATGCCTCCGTGGTTGCTGCGCTGATCCACAGCGGCGCACCATTGACAGCGTCCGGTGCGAGTGCACCGACACCGCGATCCGCGGGGATGTGCTGACGGACGCGGGCAACGGTGCCGTGCGGCGGAATCTCGCCTTCGAGGCGACCAGCAACGAGATCGTCGATGAACGTGTCGAGCGATTCGGGGGTCATGCGATAGCGGAAGCGATAGTTGGCCTGCAGGCACGGAGCCTCGGTGCAAGCGGCCTGGCACTCAGCGCGCTCCAGCGTGACCATCCCGTCGGCCGAGGTGCCACCGACCTTCACGCCAAGCTTCTGCTCGGCATGATGGATCAGATCTTCGGCGCCCAACAACGCGCAGGACATGGTGCCGCAAATGTTGAGGAGGTATTTGCCCACCGGTTCGAACTTGAACATCTCGTAAAACGTGGCCGTACCGAGGATCTCAGCAGACGTGGCACCAACCAGTTCGGCGACGTGCGCAATCGCTTCGTTGCTGACAAAACCGTTCTGCTGCTGCGAAAGGTGCAGCAGCGGGATGGTCGCCGAACGGGCCTTGGGATAGCGCCCAATGATCTCCTTCGCCACAATGACATTGGCCTCGGTCAGACGGCTCATGCTGCGGGCTCCAGGAACTGAAACGAGTCGAGGAAGGCGGGGCTCACGTCGGACGTGTCACCGGTAACTGCCACAGCCATGACCTGACACAGCGCCAACCCGTCCTCGAACAACCGCCCGATCACGCTGCCCTCCTGGCCACCACCAACGACTGTGCCGGTGAACTCGAGACCTGATCGGCCCTGCTGCTCGATGTCCTTGCTCGAGGTGAGCGTTCCATTCAAGTTGGCGAGTGCGCCGTCGCGGGCACCCTCCAGGTCGACCTGAATGTCGGTCTGCCCGGTCGTGGCGTAATCAAGACAATTTGTGACATAGGCGTGGCTGCTGTCGCCGGCGATGTAGGCGACGAAGTCCACCGAACCACCGACAGCGAGCGGGGCGGTACCGGGTGAGGCAGTCGGCTCAGATGGATACACGACGGAGTAGCGGCCGTCGGGATCGGTGAACTCGACACCATCGGCCAACGCTGTCATGGCATCGGTCGTAGCATCGGTCGTGTCGTCAACGGTCGTGGCATCGGTCGTGTCGTCAACGGTCGTGTTCGCAACGCTGGAAACAGAGACAGCCGAATCGCTGCACGCCCCGAGCAATGCTGCGAGGCCAGCCACCAGCATGAGCGGCGCGCGGTTCATCGGTCGACCTCGCCGAGCACTGGGTCCACCGACGAGATGACGGCGACGGCGTCGGCGACGAGACCGCCGCGCATCATGTGCGGAAGACACTGCACGTTGACGAACGATGGGGCACGCACGTGCATCCGGTACGGCGTTGCGGAACCGTCGCTGGCGATGTAGCAACCGATCTCACCACGGGGGCTCTCGATCGCCACGTAGACCTCGCCCTCAGGCACCTTGAAGCCCTCGGTGAAAATCTTGAAGTGGTGGATGAGCGCTTCCATGCTCTCGTCGATGCGAGCGCGCGGTGGCGGCGTGATCTTCTTGTTCTGAATGCGATAGTCACCAGCGGGCATGCGATCCAGAATCTGGTGCACGATGCGGATGCTCTCGCGGATCTCGTTGAGGCGAATTGCGTACCGGTCGAACGCATCGCCGTAGGTGCCCACGATGACGTCGAATTCCATCTCGTCGTAATGCAGGTACGGCTGGTCGCGCCGAAGGTCCCATTCCAGCCCGGTGCTGCGCAAGATGGGGCCGGTGGCGCCCAACGCGATTGCCTCGGCCTGCGTGATGACGCCAACGCCCTGCAAGCGGTCGCGCCAGATTGGCTGACCCGTCATCAAGGTGTCGTATTCCTCGAGCCGCGGCGGGACCATCTCCAGCAGGAACAGCACGTCGTCGCGCCAGCCAGCCGGCAGATCGGCGGCAACACCACCCGGACGGATGAAGTTGTGGTTCATCCGTAGGCCGGTGACCTTCTGGAAGAAGCGCAAGACCTGCTCGCGCTCGCGCCAGCCGTAGATCATCATGCCAACAGCGCCCAGGTCCATGCCGTTGGTGGCCATGAACAACAGGTGGCTGCTCATACGGTTGAGTTCGCTGAGCAGCATGCGCATCCAGACGGCGCGCTCGGGAATGTCGCCATCGATACCCAGCAACTTCTCGGTGGCCATGCTGAACACGAGTTCGTTGTTCAACGGGCTGAGATAGTCCATGCGAGTGACGTTGGTGCCGCCCTGCATGTAGGTCAGGTTCTCGCCCTGCTTCTCCATACCCGTGTGCAGGTAGCCGATGATCGGCTTGCAGCGCAGCACAGTTTCGCCTTGCAATTCCAGCATCAGGCGCAACACGCCGTGGGTGCTGGGGTGCTGCGGCCCCATGTTGATGATCATCGTCTGATCGTCGGCAGGGTCCAGCGGGATGTCGCCCAACTTGGCGGCATCGGCTTCGCTCATCCGTAGTACCGCGCCGACTTCACGAAGCAGCTCGCGTGCGGTCAGTTCGCTGCGCGGCTTGAGGCCCTGCTCGGGTTCGTTGCCCTCGCGGATGGTGGCAACAATGTCGGTCATTGCGCACGCTCCCTGGCCGCGAAGTCGGTGCTGAACTGGACGGGGATACGGCCCTGGTCGTAGTCCTTGCGGAGCGGGTGACCCTCCCAATCCTCCGGCATCAGAATGCGGGTGAGGTCGGGGTGGTCGGTGAACGAGATGCCGAACATGTCGTACACCTCGCGCTCCATGGCTTCGCTGCCCGGGTACAGATCGAACAGCGTCGCGATCGTTGCGTCGTCCTCGGGCACCTGCACGCGAATGCGGATGCGTTCACGCCGCTCGATGGACAACAGATTCACGACGACTTCGAACCGCTCGCGCACCACACCGTCAGGTAGCAGCCGGCCCGGGTAGGTGAGGTAATCAACAGCGGTGAGATCGGCGCACATCGTGAATGTGTCGTCGAGCAGCGTGCGTATCAACTTGAGATACTCGGTGCGCGTGGGGTGCAGCACTCGCTGGCCACGGCTGTCACTCAGCGGCACGCCATGCATCGTTGGCGGTTCGGGCGCGACGACTTCGGGTTCGGCAACGTCGGACATCGTTACCGACTTCCCAGAATGACTGGAATCGGCTGCGCGCCGCGCTCGATCTCGGTGACGTGCAAGCCGGCGCCGGCGCCGGTGACAGCGCGACGCTTGAGCAACTCGCCGCTCTCGATCTTGGCGTGCAGTGTCTCGATCGCGTGAATCAATGTCTCGGGGGTGGGTGGGCACCCCGGCGCATAGACATCGACGGGGACGATCTGGTCGACGCCCTGCACGATTGCGTAGTTGTTGAACATGCCGCCGCTGCTGGCGCAGACACCCATGCTGATGACCCACTTGGGCTCCATCATCTGGTCGTACACCTGGCGCAGCACGGGCGCCATCTTCTGGCTGACGCGACCCGCCACGATCATGATGTCGGCCTGCCGCGGCGAGGCCCGGAAGACCTCCATGCCGAAACGGCTGATGTCGTAGTGCGCACCACCGGTGGCCATCATCTCGATCGCGCAACAGGCCAACCCGAACGATGCCGGCCACGAACTGCGGCTGCGCGCCCAGTTGACCAGATCTTCCAGCTTGGCGGTGATCGCGTTGTGCGGAATACCACCGAAACCGTCGCCTTGAATGTCGTGGACGAGGCCCATCAGGCTGCGTCCTCGCTCAACTCGGGGCGCCCTTCAAGGCCGACCCGGCGGATGGTGCTGGTGGTGGTGCGGTCCGATGACAGCACTGAATCGAGGCGGCGCTGCTTGCTCACGGGTCCCCAATCGAGCGCACCGCGGGCGACGACGTACACGAAGGCACCGAAGAACACCAGACTGAAGCCAATCATCTCCCACAGGGCGTAGGAGCCGAGAAACTTACGGTCGACGGCGAACGGATAGATGAAGATCAGCTCGATGTCGAACATGATGAACAGCATTGCGACCACATAGAACGTGACCGGGAAGCGTTCGGGCGGTTCGCGGCTGGGCACGATGCCGCACTCGTACGGGGCTTCCTTGGCGGCCGACGGCCGCCGCGGCGCCAACAGGCTGGAGGCAAAAAAGCTCAGTGCACCGAACAGCCCCGCCAGGACCAGAAGGCACACGATCGGCAGGTATTGGCCCATTGGATCAGACCTTCGCCGGAAGTGCCTTGGCCGAGCGATTCAGCGCCACACGTCGATCGCGGGTGTGCAGCATCCAACACAGCGTGAGGAAGATGACCAGTGACGAGATGCAGATGATTGCTGATGGCACACGCTTGGCGCCCATGTCGCGAATCATGAAGACGTATTCGTGAGGACGCGAGGTGTCGATGACGCCTCGCGCCGGGGCTCGCCCTGGTTCCTCGCGTTGGGGAACGAGCGGCGCGATCTCCACCAACGCGTAGTGCGGTTTGTGGAAGAACGCGAAGAAGTCGATGCGGTCGTCCCAGAACTTCGGGCCCCGCTCACCACCCTTCTCGTACACCCCGACCACCTGGAACTCGCCGGCCGCATACGCGCCGGATTCCTCCAGGAACACGCTGCCGGCAGAACCGGCCTGCGCATACGACGGCAGCGCCGAGTTGAGCTGGCTCCACGTGTCCTTCAACAGCGCCTGCACGGCGACAGCATCGGCTGCCGGGTCCGCGGTGGCGGTAAACGGCGCGTCGAGCACGCCGACCTCGTGCAGCGAGCCAGGGTCGCGGATGACCGTCTTACCGGCAACTGGTTGCCAGGTGGGGTCCGGGCCAAGGACGCCCTTGCCATACGTCCACCACACAGCGCCCATGATGAACATCCAGCCCGCGAGGCCGGTGAGGGCCACGATGAACCCGAGACGCGCACCCAGGTTGGTACCCAGAATCAGGTACAGGCTGCCGCAGAGGACACCGACCGCCATGATGACGATGAGCGTGCCGCGCAGCTCCCATTCCCAACCAACCGCAAGTAGGGCATTCATTTACAGGCTCCGGACGTATTGGACGATGGCGGCAATCTGTTCATCGGTGAGCAAGTGGCCGAAGCCAGGCATACGGCCTGAACCCTGCCCCTGAATACCGTACTTGGCGCCATTCTTGGAACCGGCCTTGATGAAGTTGATCATGTCCTGGTTGTTGGGGAAGTGGGTGTTGGTGGCGCCCCCGGTGAGGTTCCAACCAAATGCACCCTGCGCCGTGACGCCCGGCTGACCGTAACTCCAGCCCGGTGTGTGGCACCTCGCGCAGCTGTAGGCGCCGCTGTTCAGGTTTGAGTTGAACAGTGCTTCACCCTCGGACGCTGCGGGGTTCGCCGCCAGATACTTGTCCACGCTGTCTTGAATCGACTGCTGGTCCGCCTGGGGCAAGACGCCGCCCTCACAGACGTATGGGTCGGAATTCTCGACGAAATTGTCGTCAGTGATGCAGCCTTCCGGCTGGATCTGGATGCTGCGCAGATACACCAGCAGCGTCTCGATGTTTTGCGCCGTCATTGGGCCACCGCCGGGGGCGCCCCACGCCGACATCGGCGAGAAGGGGCGGCCGTAGTTCAAGATGAAGCGCACCTCTTCCTGACTGAACCGATAGAAGACGGTGTTCAGCGCCGGCGCATACCAGTTGACGGCCGTGACTTCCTGGGTGTTGATGTCGGTGATCGCATAGGGGGCGACGTTGCCGCCGCCCTGCATGCCGCCGTGGCAACCGGCGCAGTTGAAGCCACCATTCGCGGTAGTGGCGAACAGTTCCTCGCCCCAGAACCGGAAGCGCTCTTCCTTGCCCGAGACTGCGCCGGCCTGTCGGCTCGGCTCGAAGATCCAGTAGAGCGGCAATCCAATCACGATGGTGATCAGCAGCAGCACGCCGATGATCTGCACGCGCTCGAGGCGGCGACCTTCAAGGACCTCGTCGTCGTAGTACTGCTTGCGGTTCGGAGCCATTTCGACTTCGGACCCGAGCTCCGCGGCGGCACTCCCCTTGTTGAGAAAGAAGTACGTCACCCAGCCGATGAGGATGACCAGGAAGAGCACCCACGCGACTGCTGTTGTGTTCAGAGCGATCATCAGTGCTTTGCTCCGCCGGTGATGCAGTGCGGACCCTCGGCCTCTTGGCCGGTGGTGTTGGTGCCGATGGGGGCACCGGTGAAGACGGTGGATGTATCGATGATGACGTCGCCAGAAGCCCCGACGGTGACGGCGAAGTGATCCATACCGCGGGGCGCGGGGCCACCCTTCTTCTCACCGTTGCGGTTGTACTGCGAGCCGTGGCATGGGCACTCGAACCATTGGCTGCTGGCGCACTGCGGCACACGGCAACCAAGATGCGGGCACTTTTGGTACATCACCACGATGCCCTGCTCCATCCCCGAGATCAGCGGCTTGTATTCCTTTACTCCGCGAGCCTTGGGCAGTGCCTCGGACGGGTACACCGTGACGTACGAACGTGCATTGGATGCGTAAAAGAAGCCATTGTTGCTGCGGATGCTGGCCAGGATGTCGTTGAGCTTGCCGACGTTGACCTTGCCACCGAACACCGGCGCGGCCGTGGGCCACAGGAACGCAACGAAGCCGGCGGCGGCGAAGGTGAGCAGTCCGGTGCTCATCAGCACGACCGTGGAGCGGTTGAGGAACTGACGTCGGTTGAAGCCGATCTCTTCGCGATCGGGTGGGATCCAGATGCTGGGCGGCGCTGACGCCGCCGGCACCAGGGCTTGCGTGCGCTCCTCTACTGCGGCGCGCTCGACGGCTTTGCCCGTAGGAGCAACGGGCAGGTCGATGTCGGCGTCGCGGTCGCGGCGACGCGTTTCGCGGCTGAGCGCACCGGCGCCGCGCACGTCTGCCTTTCGCGCGGTGGAGAGGAGCACCACAGCAAACAGGACGACGATGACGCCGACGGCGAGAGCGATGATGACAGCGGGACTCATGATGGTTCGTGCCTCACAGTTCGAAGAAGAGTCCGTCACGCCACGGGAGCGTGAAGTTGAAGCCCGGGCCACGGAAGAACGAGCCGATGATGACGAGCACTGCCCAGAACATGAGGTGCACGGTCATCAACGAGGTGGCGAACTTGCGGTCTTCGGGTTTGTTGGAAGGGTTCTTGTCGATGAATGGAGCCAGGATCAGCACGATCATGCCGACACCCGGAATGGTCACACCGGCGACCATCGGGTGGAGCATCGTGAGCAGTTCCTGGAGACCCAGGAAGTACCACGGCGCCTTCGACGGGTTCGGTGTCTTGTTGATGTTCGCTTGCTGCAGCAACGGAGCGTTGACGAAGATCGAGAAGAAGAACGTGAATGCGAGGCACGCCAACGATGCAACGAACTCGGCGGCGAGCAGATGCGGCCACGTGTGAACCTTGTCGATGGGCGACGCCTTGACATCTTGGATGCTGCCGCTCTTGACGACGGTGAGCAGTCGCTGCGTGTGCCCGCCAGGGCCGGCACCCACGGGTACTCCAGCTCCGGCCGGCGCGGCCGCGACCACGCTGGCGACCTTCTCTTGCACGGCAACGCCGCCACCCGTGTCGGCCGTTGCCTTGCGCGCCTTGCTGCGCTCCAGCAGGTGCGCGGGAATGCGCGAATCGGCGACGGGTTCGTCGGCGGCCGCTGCGGGTGCAGCCGCAGCAGGTGCTGCTTCGGTAGGCGCGCCCGACTCTGCGGCGGCCTTGTCGCGGGCTGCTTGCGCACGCTTCAGAAGGTGTTCTGGAATCTCAGTCATCTCGCCTCCTTCGTCTCTACAACGGAACTATTCATCACAACGGACCTGAGATGCCGCCGTCTTTGCGGACACGCCAGAAGTGGATGGCCATGAAGATGACGATCACGAACGGCAGCAGCAGCACGTGCAACACGTACCAACGCAGCAGCGTGTCGCCACCGATTTCCTTGCCGCCCAAGAGGACGAAACGCACCTGCGTACCCAGCACCGGGGTGTACCCCATCATGTTGGTACCCACGGTCACGGCCCAGAGCGCCAGTTGGTCCCACGGCAGCAGGTAGCCGGTGAACGACAGCAGCAAGGTGAGCATCAGCAGCACCACACCGATGACCCAGTTGAACTCGCGAGGTGGCTTGTAGGCGCCGTGGTAGAAGACGCGGGCCATGTGCAAGAACACGCTGAGCACCATGAGGTGCGCGCCCCATCTGTGCATGTTTCGCACAAGTAAGCCGAAGGTCACCGACGTCTGCAGGTTGGAGATGTCGTTCCAGGCCTGCACGTCAGTCGGCCGGTAGAAGAACATCAAGAAGATGCCGGTGACGGTGAGCAGGATGAAGAGGAAGAAGCTCAGCCCACCCAGGCACAGCGTGTAGCTGACCTTCACCGCGTGGCGCTTCACCTTCACCGGGTGCAGGTGGTACAGCACCGAGTTCATGATCACGTAGCTGCGGTTGCGCGGGCTATCGGTGTAGCCCTTGCGGAAGATGCTGCCGGGCCGGAAGATGCTGTTCCAAGCCTGGCTGCCCTGCACATCGCCGACGCCCTTGTTGAGGCGGTCTTTGACCGTTGGACGTGGTGTCTCGTCGAGGATTTTTGCCATCGTTCTTCGTTTTCCCTCAGAGCCTCAGGCCGTAGGCATAGCCGTGGCTGTTGGTACGGATGTGTGAGTCGCCGGTCGCCGCCGGTGCACCCACCTTGCCCATGATGATGACGCCAGTCGGGCAGCGGTCAACACACAGTTGGCACCGTGTGCAGATGTCGTCGTCGATGATGAACAACACATTGTCGCTGGGGTCCAACCCCGGCAGCTCAGTGTTGCTGGCCTCTGCGATGGCGTCGGTGGACACCATGTGAATGCACTTCCACGGGCAGATATCGACGCAGCCCTCGCACATGATGCATTCCGTTTGGTCGATGTGGATGAACTGCTTGGGCTTGATTGCCTTCGACAGATAGTCCGCGTCGACCTCGACGAGTGTGTACTCGTCGGTGTAGGGCATCATCGGGGGGTTGGCGTCGGTCTTGGCCATGTCAGGTCTTCTTGACCAACGGACGGCCAAAGCTACTGGTTGCGATTTCCTTCGTGGTCGTGCCGTCGCCACGCTTCTGCCACACGCTCCACAGGAAGATGAGGAGACCGAAGTACCAGAGGTGAATCACGATGACCACGATGTCGCGGACTGCTTCGTACGACATGGTGAACGGGAAGTTGCCGCCCAGCGCCTGCGGTTTGAAGATGTCGCCCGGGCCATAGATGATGAGGTTCTTGTTCCACCCGAGTTCCGCGTCGGCGTGAGCGATGAACTTGTCGGGCACGATGCCGAACGCAACGAACATCAGGCCGAAGACGTAGACCGAGGCGAGCATGGCCTCACCCCACGAGGTGGGGGTGCCCTTGGGCCGCCGCTTCGAGTACGGCAGTACCAACAGCGCGCCAGTGGTGGTCAGGAAGAACGAGAACAGGAACGCCTGGTTCATTCCCGGCCAGTGGAGCGGGTTGGTTTCGAATGCAATCAGCACCAGTGCTGCCCTTCCTCGTGAACTGCTGCACAAACTGTAGCCACCACACCCCTGGTCGATACCAGTTCGTCCGAGAGAACGCGAGAAGAAAGAGACCAAGTGACGGGCGGCACGGCTTCGTGTCTACCACGCCGCATGCGCGCTCACCGCCTGGTTGTGAACTCGTGCACAGTGTCCGGGGAGCGTTTCATCAGTTCACCTGAGCCGGAATTCCCGAATCTGCCCGTCGGGCGTCTATCGTTCGACCCGTGACCGAGATTCCCGAGCACCTGCTGAAGCGCAGCCAGGCACGCAAGGCCGCCGGCGGCGACGCTGCCGCCGCGTCCACGCCTGCCGCCGCCCCCGCCACCACGCCTGTCGCTGGCGAGTCAACCGTACCTGCCGTTGCCGCTCCGAAGGCGCCCGCTATCCCCGCCGGGCCTCCCCCGCCCAAGCCCGACATCCCCGTGGTCGCTGCCTACAAGGCGCGCAAGAAGATCCCCGTCTGGGCCATGGTCACGCTCAGCATCCTCCCGCTGTGGATGTTCATGTACGTGATCGCATTGCGCCCAGAACCCGTCACCGCCAGCGGCCCGCTGGGCGTGGGCGCGGAGGTCTACGGCGGTAAAGGCAACTGCGCCGGCTGCCACGGCGCCGAGGGCGCGGGTGTAGCCGCAGGCGCGTACGGCTTTACCGGCGGCGACGCGATGACTACCTTCCCGCACATCGAGGACCAGCTCCGTTGGGTCTCACTGGGCACCCAGACCTACTCCGCCGCTGGCATCACCATTCCCGGCGATCCGAATCGCGAGGGCGGCGCACACGTCACCGGCGCCAACGGGATCATGCCGGCCCGAGGCGGCGCCGAGCTCACGGATGCGCAAGTTCTTGCTGTCGTCTGCGACGAGCGTTATGCGCTTGGTGGCGTCGCTGAGGAAGGCCCCGAGTTCGAGCTCTGGTGCGCCGAAGAATCACCGGTGTACGTCGCTCTCGAAACGGGCGCCGCCACGTTCGCGAATGTGCACACCGTGATCGCTGACAAGGGCATCATGGAAATCGGCACTGTTCCCAAGGCCGGC
>JANLPB010000006.1:0-3055 GCA_031366885.1 Ilumatobacteraceae bacterium | reverse complement strand
GGGGTGGGTATGGCCGGTCGAGGTCGTTGCCCTGTTCTTGCCGATTGGGATGTTCTCGGTGTGGTCGGGCTCTGTCAGCGACGGTTGGGGCGGCCAGTTGGGCTGGTTCTGGGCCGCATGCGCCATCACCACGCTGGTGCTGGTGATCGTGACCAAGGCGGCGCTGCGTGAGCGCTACTACTCGGCAGTGATGGCGGCGACCGGCTTGCTCTACTTGGCGATCCTCACCGCGTTCGGCACCGACCTCGTCGCCCGCGCCATCCTCGCCGGCTAGGACCCAGCCAGGTAGTGCCCTGCCGCAGGCTGCGGGCGGGTCGGCGCCAGGCCATGCCTGGTCAAATTGGCGACATTGCGGCAGACTGGGGCCATGCCGAGACCAATCTGGAGCGGGACGATCAGTTTCGGGCTGGTGGCCATCCCCATCAAGCTCTACAACGGCGTCAGCAAGAAGAGCGTCGCGTTCAACCAGCTCGACGACCGCAGCATGAGCCGCATCAAGCTGAAGAAGGTCTCCGCCGACACTGGCGAGGACGTGCCTGACGAGAACATCGTCAAGGGCTACGAGATCTCCAAGGGTCGCTACGTGGTGGTCGACCCCGACGAGCTCGAGCCGTTCATCCCGTCGGTCACCAAATCGATCGAGCTGGAAGAGTTCGTCGATCTGGCCGACATCGACCCGGTGTACTTCGACTCGCAATACATCGTCGCCCCCGACAAAACTCCCAAGCCCTACGCACTGCTGGCGCGGGCAATGGAGCAGGCAGGCAAGGTGGCCATCGGCCGCTTCGTGATGCGCAACAAGCAGTACGTCGCTGCGCTCCGTGCAGTCGACGGCAAGCTGATGATGAGCACGATGGTCTTCGCCGATGAAGTAGTGCCGATGAGCGCGGTCGACGAGCTGGAGACCCTCAACGACGTGCAGGTCAGCGACAAGGAAGTGCTGATGGCCGAAGCGCTCGTGTCCTCGCTGTCCGCCGCCTTCGAGCCGAAGAAATACCGCGACAACTACCGCGAGCAGGTGCTCGACCTGATCGAACGCAAGGCCGCCGGCGAGCAGTTCGAAGCGCCAACGGCCGTTGCTGCGGCACCGCAGGTGATCGACCTGATGGCAGCGCTAGAGGCCAGCGTGAAGGCAGCCAAAGCAGCCCGCGGTCGGCACCCTGCTGGCGCACCAGAGATGGCTGAGCTGGCGGCGAAGCCCAAGCGCGTGCGCAAGTCGGCGTGAGTACTCGCACCACCGTGGAAGTGGGCGGGCGCGAGCTCAGCCTCAGCAACCTCGACAAGGTGCTGTATCCCTCCGTGGACGCGGCAGCGGCCACGACAAAAGCCGAGGTCATCGAGTACTACGCGCGCATTGCACCCACGATGTTGCCGCACCTCGCCGGTCGTTGCATCACGCTCAAGCGGTTCCCCGACGGCGTCGAGAAGGAGGGCTTCTTCGAGAAGCGCTGCCCGAAGCACCGACCGGGATGGATGGGCACAGCACTCGGGCCGGGCGACCGCAACGGCGACCTCGCGTACTGCCGTATGGACGAAGCCGCAGGACTGGTGTGGGCCGCGAACATGGCCGCACTAGAGCTGCATGTTCCGATGGCGCTTGCCGCGGATCTCGATTCGCCACGCGCCGTCGTGTTCGACTTCGACCCCGGTGAGCCGGCGGCGATGAAAGAGTGCTGCGAGATCGCGATGCTCGTCCACGAGATTCTCGGCGCGGTGAACCTTCAGGGTTTCGCCAAGACCTCGGGCTCGAAAGGTCTGCAGTTGTACGTGCCCTTGAACACGCCGTGCACCCACCAAACAGCTGCCGACTTCGCGCTCGCCGTCGGGCAGTTGCTGGAACACCAGCACCGTGACCGGGTGACGACCACGATGGCGAAGGCCGTACGGCCTGGCAAGATATTCGTCGACTGGAGCCAGAACGCCCGCTTCAAAACCACGATCGGCGTCTACTCGTTGCGGGCCCGCGCGCAGCCGACATGCAGCACCCCGGTGACGTGGGAGGAAGTGTCCACCTGCGCCGAGGGCGGCCCCGTGTTGCGGTTCACGTGGAAGGAAGTCTTGGCCAGAGTCGACGAGCTCGGCGACCTCTTCGAACCCGTGTTGACCCTCCAGCAAACCCTCCCTGGCGGCTGACCCGTTCAGCCACCGGGTGGGAGTGCAGCTACTTGCGAGTGCCGACCAGCACCATCGTGGTTGCCATCGTGTTGGTGCGCTGAGCTGCATCCATGAGAGTGATCAGCACTTTGCCGTCGAGCGTCTGAATGAAACCGGGCCCGGCCTCGGCACCGCCGCTGAGGTCGGCGAGGTTCTCGCGCGACCAGTGCACGCCGTCGTCGGAATGCAGCACCACCCTCGTGGTGTGCAGGCCGTCCTGCGAGTTCGAGAGCTGATTGAGCTCCTCGTTCGTGAACGAAGCACGGGTGGACCCGTCGTCGGCGAGCACCGACATGCCCGAGTCGGTCCACGCCGCCAGGTTCTGTGGAATCTGTTCGCCGGTGTCGACGTCGTAGGCAAACGGCCCCCCAAAGCGGCTGGACGGCACCTCCAGGCGTACGCCATCGCGTTCCAGGGTGTGCCCACCGGCTTCGGCGATGGGGTCGTTGGAGACAGCGCCGACAACCGTGATTCCCTGATCGTCGACGCTGGTCACCCACATGTCCAGGTACACGATCTGGCCGTCGCTGGGGTCGGTCAGCGGCCGCAGGTCGTGGCCCTGCCACGTCACCCCGTCGGTGGAGGTGGTGACAATGACCGAACCATCGCTGGTGTAGGTGCGGCCAACCAAGGTGCCATCGTTCATCACTCCGAGGAACTCCTGGTTGGCGGAATCGGGGAAGTTGCCGACCTGCTGCCAGGAAGCTCCGTCGGTTGACCGGTATACGAGGTAGGCGTTGGCGTACCCGCTACCCGAGCTCTCTTGGGCCGCGGGGTCGAAGGTGTTGAAGGTCATCGTGACGTAGAACGCGTCGCCCGCAGTGAACACCCGCATGTCGCCCGCATTCGAAAGTGCCGAGTCGGGCAATGCAGGGAACTGAACCTCGTTGAAGGCGCCGCC
>JANLPB010000366.1:0-3363 GCA_031366885.1 Ilumatobacteraceae bacterium | reverse complement strand
CGTGTCCGTGGCGACACCATCGAGGTGCATCCGTCGTACGACGAGACGGTGTTGCGCATCGAGATGTTCGGCGACACGGTCGATCGCATCACCACGATCGACCCGCTGACGGGTGAGACGCTCAACGACATGAGCCAGGTCATGATCTTTCCCGCCACGCACTATGTGGCCGGCGAAGAGCGCATGCGTAAGGCGGTCGTGGGTATCGAAGCCGAGCTGCAAGAGCGCCTCGCGTGGTTCGAGGCCAACGGCAAGTTGCTGGAAGCGCAACGCCTACGAATGCGAACCCAGTACGACCTGGAGATGATGGCCGAGGTTGGCTACTGCAACGGCATCGAGAACTACTCGATGCACATCGACGGTCGGGTCACCGGGCAACCGCCGTTCACTCTCATCGATTACTTTCCGAAAGACTTTTTGCTGGTCATCGACGAGAGCCACGTCGCCGTCCCACAGCTGCACGGTCAGTACCTGGGCGACCTCAGCCGCAAGGACATCCTGGTCGAGCACGGCTTCCGTTTGCCCAGCGCACGCGACAATCGGCCGTTGCGATTCGAGGAGACGTTCGAGCGCGTCAACCAGTGCGTGTTCGTGTCGGCCACGCCGTCGCCGTACGAGATCTCCCACAGCCAGCAGGTGGTGGAACAGATCGTGCGTCCCACCGGGCTGGTCGACCCGGAGGTCATCGTCAAACCCACCAAAGGCCAGATCGACGACCTCATCGAGAACATCAACACACGTCTCACCATGGGCGACCGCGTGTTGGTCACCACCCTCACCAAGAAGATGGCCGAAGACCTCACCGACTATCTGCTCGAGCAGGGCCTGCGAGTTCGTTACCTACACAGCAACATCGACACCATCCAGCGCATCGAGATCTTGCGCGCCTTACGGCTCGGTGAGTTCGACGTGCTGGTCGGCATCAACTTGCTCCGTGAGGGTCTCGACCTTCCGGAAGTGTCGCTGGTCAGCATCCTCGACGCGGACAAGGAGGGCTTTCTGCGGAGCGAGACATCGCTGATTCAGATGATCGGCCGCGCTGCGCGCAACGTCGACGGCCAGGTGGTGATGTACGCCGACAAGATCACGCCCAGCATGACCAGGGCTATCGACACCACCCGCGAGCGCCGCGCTCGTCAGGTGGCGTACAACCTCGAGCACGACATCAACCCGCAGACCATTCGCAAGGCCGTCGGGGACATCCTTTCGCTGCTCCGGCCCGACGACACGGCGCCGGTGCCGGGCAAGGGCAACCGTCGCAACCGCGAGCGCGACAAGGTGCAGCGTGAGCTGAAGACAATGCCCCAGCAAGAGCTGGCGCGCCTCATCCAGACGCTGGAAGAGGAGATGCATGAGGCCGCGGCCGAGCTCAAGTTCGAGTACGCCGCGCGCTTGCGCGACGAGGTCAACGAGCTGCGCCGCGAGCTGCGCGACGCCGGTTAGTCAGAACGTGCTCACCAGCGGAGCGGATAGCACTGTCGCAACTGCATCGGCAGGTTGGGGCAGGGCGAACAGGTAGCCCTGTCCAAGACGGCAACCCATTCGAACCAGGCGATCGCATTGCAGCTGGGTTTCGATCCCTTCCGCCACCACGGTCAGCCCGGTCTCGGCTGCGAGAGCGATCATTGTCTTGACCACAATGCTCTCGCGCTCGCCATTCACCACCTGACCGGTGAACCTGCGGTCCAGTTTGACGCCCGTGATGGGCAGGCTGGTGAGCGTCTCGAGCGACGCGAATCCGGTGCCGAAGTCGTCCAGCATCAGGTGCACGCCCATGTCGGCAATTGCGAAGAGTTCGTCGCGCACGTCGGCGGGCAGCTCGAAGGTCTGCCGTTCGCTCAGCTCCAGCGAGAGCGCCTCGGGCGGTAGGTCATACGCAGCAAGGCGCTCGCGGACCGTGTCGAGGAGGGAGTTGACCGGTTTGGTGTCGAACTCGAAGTTGACAGCCAGCTGCAGATGCGGCGAGATCGAACGGAACTCGACCAGCTTTTGAAGACCGTCCTCGAGGATGCGGTCGAAGAGGGCACCCAGTAACCCGGTCTGCTGGAGAAGCGGCAAGAACTGGTCCGGCTCGCGTACGCCCTCGGGGGATTGCCAACGGGCAAGCGCTTCGAGAGTCACCACGGCGCCCGTGCGCAAGTCGACGATCGGCTGGAAGTACGGCTTGATCGCTCCACGCTCCATCGCCTCAATCAGCGCAGCGGCCTGGTTTGCGTCAGCCGCGACCGACTCGCGTACGGAGTGCGTACGCGTGATGTCACCATCGGCGGCGGACAGCGCGCCGTCGATGCCGGTGTCGGGCCGGCGACGCCCGACGCCGATGGCCGCCGACACGTCGGAAGCGACGAGTGCTTGGCGAGTCGCCCGTTCCAGCTCACCAAGCTCATGGTCGCTGACGCCGACGAGGAGCGCCGCCAAGCGATCGCCCGTGATTCGGGCGGCGTAATGGCGGCCCCCAAGCACCTCTCGCAGCACAGTGCCGGCGACCTTGATGTGGTCGTCGCCAGCAGAGTGGCCGTGGAGCTCGTTGTTCCGTTTGAGGTCATCGAGCTCGATGATCATGATGGCGGCGCGTTCGCCGAACTCGCGGCAGAACTGTTCGTCGCGACGAAGGCGCTGCTCCCAACCCTGTCGTGTAGCCAGTCCGGTGAGCGGGTCCGAGAGTCCATCGCGAACCTCCGCCGCTCGACGTTCGATGCAGAGTGTCGCTTCCGCCGCTGCGAGCGCGCCGAGCAGGGTTCCGAATACACGGGCCTGCGCTGCGATCTGGTCGAGCGCGACGAGGGGTTCGCGGACGTCGTAACCGACCAGTTCACCGAAGGGCTGACCGTCTGGAAACGTGACAGGCACGGCGACTCGAAATGGTGCTCCCTGGCCGAGTGGGGCACTCAGCGTCACATATGGGTGCACCGATCCGGACGCGTCGTCCACAGCAAGCGTGTGGCTGCCCTGCTGGTCGGTTCGGCAGACGGCCCACGTGGTCACGGCAGTGGTCGTGGAGAGGTGCTCCAACACGCGTTGCGCTGCACGCGTGAACGCGGTGTCGTGACTTGCCCCGATGCTCATGCGTGTGTATCGGCGCGCTGAGCGGCCGACTTCACCGAAACTTCACGAACCGTGTTGGCGTCGCATCGGGTTCTTGTCGCCGTTGCGGAGAACACGTGTTCGTTTTGGTAGAATTTGCTGATGGCCGCTACTCCCGAAGCCAAAATTGTCGTGCGCGGGGCGCGCGAACACAATCTCAAGAACGTCAGCATCGAGATTCCGCGTGATCGCCTGGTCGTGTTCACAGGCCTCTCCGGGTCGGGGAAGAGCAGCCTCGCGTTCGACACCATCTACGCAGAGGGTCAGCGCCGCTATGTG
>JANLPB010000351.1:0-19601 GCA_031366885.1 Ilumatobacteraceae bacterium | reverse complement strand
GTTCGAAGCAGCTGATCGTGTGCCAGGTGACCAAGAATCCGATCGGCGCCAAGGGCGCCCGTCTGACCCAGGAGGTTTCGCTGCCGGGTCGCTTCGTGGTGCTGATCCCCAACTCGAAGACCTATGGCATCTCCAAGCGCCTGCCCGACGATGTGCGCAAGCGCCTGCGCAACATCCTCGACCGTGTGAAGCCGGCGGAACACGGTCTCATCGTGCGCACCGCAGCGGAGCACGCCACCGAGCACGAACTGCGCGCCGACATGACGCGCCTGCTGGACCAGTGGAACATCATCGAAGCCAAGGCGAAGAAGGCGGGCGGGCCGGCGTTGCTGTACCGCGAGCCCGAGTTGGCCGTGCGGGTCATCCGTGAGGAGTTCAACTCCGAGTATCGCGGCATCGTCATCGACGATCAGCGTCTTTTCGACGATGTCCACGACTACGTCAACGCCTTCAACCCCGAGCTCGCCGACCGCGTCGAGCGCTACGACGCCGACGAAGAGGGTTTGCCGATCTTTGAGCGCTTCCACATCCACGAACAGCTGCACAAAGCGCTGGATCGCAAGGTGTGGTTGCCAAGTGGCGGTTCGCTGATCATCGAACACACCGAGGCACTCACAGTCATCGACGTCAACACCGGCAAGAACGTCGGAACCTCGAATCTGGAGGAGACCGTGTACCGAAACAACCTGGAAGCGGCCGAGGAGGTCGCCAAACAGCTGCGCCTGCGCGATATCGGTGGCATTGTCGTCATCGACTTCATCGACATGGAGATTCGCGAAAATCGCCGCAAGGTGGTCGACGCCTTTCGGTCGGCGCTTGCTCGGGACAAGACCCGCACGCAGGTCTTCGATATCACTGAGCTGGGCTTGGTGGAGATGACCCGCAAGCGCATCGGCGAAGGACTCCTGGTGAACTTCGCGGATCAGTGCCCGAATTGTGAGGGACGCGGTGTGGTCATCGACGCGGCGTCGCTGGAATGAGCCAGCAAGTTCGGCTTCTCTCGGTTGGTAGGGACCCGTTCCCCGCTAGGATTGCGGAGCTATGTACGCAGTGATCGCATCTGGCGGGAAACAATCCCGCGTCGCCGAGGGCCAGCAGGTCCACGTCGAACTGCTCGACGCCGAGCAGGGTTCTGAAGTGTCTCTCACCCCAGTGTTGGTGGTGGATGGCGAGATTGTTCTCGCCACCCCCGACCAGCTCAAGGGTGCCTCCGTCACCGCCAAGGTGGTGGGTTGGGCCAAGGGTCCCAAGATCGACGGCTTCACCTACAAGCGCCGCACCAACCAGCGTCGTCGCTATGGGCACCGTCAGAAGTACCACGTCATCGAAATCACCTCGATCAAGAAGGGCTGAGCCTCATGTCAAAGACAAAAGGCGGCGGGTCAACCCGCAACGGCCGCGATAGCAACGCTCAGCGCCTCGGCGTGAAGGTGTTCGGCGGCAGCGCAATCCACTCCGGCACCATCATTCTTCGCCAGCGCGGCACCAAGTTCCACCCCGGCAACAATGTCGGTATCGGTGGCGACGACACGCTGTTCGCGCTCACCGAAGGCACCGTGCAGTTCGGCCAGCGCAAGGGCCGCAAGGTCGTCGACGTCATTCCGGCAACGCCGGTCGTCTGACCAACTTCTTTCAGTTCTGAATGAATGCCCGGCCCGAGAGGCCGGGCATTCATCGTTTTCCGTGAGACACAAGCGGGCTACGGCGTGGTGTCGATGCCCCTGGGCAGCTGGTCGAGCGGCCAGTCCAGCAGAGCGACGCCCTGACGGCAGGCGAAGCGGTCGGTCATTCCGCCGACGTAGGCGACAGCGGCATGCAACGCATGTGAGCTGCCGGACTCGAACTCGTTGGAGTCGGGCAGCAGCGCCGGGTGTTGCGCGAAGTGTTCGACAAGCGCTCTCAGCAGACGGATGACTGCGGTTGCCTGAGCGGTGGATGCGGGGCGTAGGTAGATGTTGTCGTAGTTGAACCGCCGGAAAGCGGCAAGCGCTTCCGCCAGTGGCGCGACCATACCGATGCGTCCGGCCGCACGAGCTGCGTCGATCATGCCGTAAACAAAGGCCCCCAGTTGTTCGCGACGCAGCACCCCGCAGCGATCGCGAACGATTGGCGGCAACATCTCGGGCCGGACGACACCGGTGGCGACAGCATCCTCGAAGTCGTGGCAGACATAGGCAATTCGGTCAGCCCAGCTGACCACCTCCCCCTCAGGGGTACCCGGCGCCGGGCGGCTCCAGCTGTGGTTGCGTACGCCGTCGAGCGTTTCGACGCAAAGGTTGAGCGACACAAGAGTCACGTCGGCGCCCCAGGTCGCGTGATCGAAACCGCCGGGCACGTATGGGCTCAGGGCGTCTTCGCTGGCATGCCCGCCCGGCCCGTGACCGCAGTCGTGCCCGAGTGCGATGGCTTCGGTGAGCGCCACGTTCAGGCCCAGCGCACGTGCAACGGATACTGCAACCTGTGCGACTTCCAACGCGTGTGTCAGGCGAGTGCGCTGGTGATCGTCGGGAAAGACGAAGACCTGTGTCTTGCCGGCGAGTCGCCGAAACGAATTGGCATGGAGGATGCGGTCGCGGTCGCGTTCGAAACACGTCCGCCACTCGTCGGGCTCTTCCTCCAGCGCACGGTGCCCCGCACCGAACGCTCTGGTGGCCAGTGTGGCGAGCGACGAGTCCTCGCGCTCCTCGCGCGCCTGGCGGGGGAGCAGGACCGCGCTGCCGCTGCCCGCCCACGAATCGGTGTGGGCGAACTGGATTCCATCGGCGTTGTGGCCCGCCATTGTGGAGGCCCACCGCTGCGCTCGCTCGTCCATACTGGTCACGGTTCGAAGGGTACCCCGGGAGGCTGGGCATCAAGCCCTGTAGCCTCAGGGGGTCCTATGAGCTCCTTTGTCGACGAAGCCCAACTGAATGTACGCGGTGGCGACGGCGGCGCGGGCTGCGTCTCGTTCCGCCGTGAGGGGCCAGTCGCGTTTGGCGGGCCAAACGGCGGCGACGGGGGCAAGGGCGGCGACGTGTGGTTGGTCGCCAGTCGCAACTCCGCCTCGCTGCTGGCCTTTCGCGATCATCCGCACCGTCGTGCCGGTGACGGCGTGCACGGCATGGGCAAGGACCAGCACGGCAAGAAGGGCAAAGACCTGGAAGTGATGGTGCCCGAAGGCACCGTCGTGCTCGACTTACATACCGGCGAGCTGTTGGCAGATCTGGCCAATCACGGCGACCGTTGGCTCGCGGGCGCGGGTGGCCGCGGCGGCCGTGGCAACGCCAAGTTCGCCTCCAACCGCCGACGCGCCCCAACCTTTGCAGAGCAGGGCGAAGAGGGCGACGAGCAGTGGTTGAAGTTGGAATTGAAGCTGATGGCCGACGTTGCGCTCGTCGGTTTCCCCAATGTCGGCAAGAGCACGCTGATCAGTGTGATCAGCGCCGCCAAGCCGAAGATTGCCGACTACCCCTTCACGACACTGGAGCCGAACCTCGGTGTCGTTCGCTACAACGACACTGAGTACATCGTCGCGGACATTCCTGGGCTGATCGAAGGAGCCAGCGAAGGCAAGGGTCTCGGCCATCGCTTTCTCAAACACATCGAGCGCGCCCGCGTGCTGTGCGTCATGGTCGACCTGTCGGCAATCGATGGGGTCGACCCACACGAACAGGAGCGTGTGCTGCTCAACGAGCTGGAGGCGTATCGCCCTGAACTCTTGGAGCGCCCACGTCTGGTGGTCGGCACGAAGAGCGATTCAGCGGTGTACGACTGGGACGGCGAGGCCATCTCGGCCATTACCAATCAGGGTGTGCGTGAACTGGTGGGCCGGTTGGCTGCGTTGGTGCACGGTGCCCGCGCCGAGGCGCCCGAGACCGAGGGCATCGTCATCATTCGACCGAACGCCGACGGTGCTCGCGTCGAACGGCTGGGCGACCACGAGTTCCGCCTCGTCGGCCGCCAGGTCGAGCGACTCGTCGCGCTGAACGATGTCAGTACCCCCGAAGCGCTCTCGTACATCGACCATCAGCTGAAGCGCATCGGTGTGCCTCGCCTGCTCACTCGCGCGGGCGCATCCGACGGCGACATCATCTGGATCGCCAAGTTCAGCTTCGAGTACCAAGAGGAAGTCTGACCATGCGGGTCGTTGCCAAGATCGGCACCTCCTCGCTCACCGATCGGCTCGGTGTCATTGATGGCACCATCATCGATTCGGTGTGCGATCAGTTGGCCGCCCTGCGCGCCGCTGGTCACGAGGTCATCTTGGTCAGCTCGGGTGCCGTCTCGGCCGGCGTTGCCGCTCTTGGATTGCCGGCCCGCCCCACAGACGTCATCACCCTGCAGGCTATTTCGGCCGCCGGCCAGAGCAGGCTGATGGAGCATTACAACCGTTCGCTTGCCAGGCACTCGTTGGTTGGGGCGCAGGTGCTGATGGTGCCCCACGACTTCGTCGATCGCCGCCAGTACCTTCACGCGCGACAGACCCTTGGCCGCTTGTTGGAACTGGGCTGCATTCCGATCGTCAACGAAAACGACGCGCTCGCCAGCGACGAGATTCGTTACGGGGACAACGATCGCATTGCAGCGCTGGTCGCCCACAACGTGAACGCCGACGTTCTGGTATTGCTGACCGACACTCCGGGCCTCTACACCGCCGACCCCCGCACCGACGCAACGGCGCAGCTGGTGGAAGTGGTGGCCGCAGACGATCCGCTGTTGTCCGTCGCGGCAACCGCCTCGGGCAGCACTCGTGGCAGCGGCGGGATGGCCTCCAAGCTGTCGGCCGCTCGAATGGCGTCGTGGTCCGGCGTCCGGGCCGTGATCGCCAAGGCCGGCCAACCGAATGTGCTCATCGATGCCGCCAATGGTGTGAGCGTCGGTACGACGTTCTTGGCCAGCAGCCGCAGCCTTCCTGCACGCAAGCTGTGGATTGGGTTTGCGACGAACGTGGAGGGCGCGTTGGTCATCGACGACGGGGCACGCCGTGCGTTGCTGGAACGCGGCACGTCGTTGCTCCCCGCCGGCATCGTGGAGGTTCACGGTGAATTCGGCGAGGGCGACGTCGTCGACGTGCGCGACTCGGCCGGTGTCACTGTGGCTCGCGGCATCGCGCTGTGCGATGCCGATGTGTTACGTGCTGTACGCGGCAAGCGCACTACCGATTTGCCGGCCAACGTGGCGCATGAGGCCATTCACCGCGACGACCTGCTGGTGCTGATCTAGTCGATCAGCTTTCGGTGGCGGGCTGCTCCACGGCCGGAGCGGCCGTGGGGGACGACGCAGTCACCGAGTCGAGACCGAGCTCGGCGCGGAGCTGGCTGAGCCGGCTTTGTGCCTCGACGTTGGCTGTGGCGTGTTCGATCTCCAGGATGCTGCTCTCGACAGTCGTCTCGGCCAACTCGCTGTGGGCCTTGGCCTTGGCGTAGCGGGCCTCGATCTTCTGCTGGACTTCGCTGAGCGTCGGAACGTCGTCGCCGACGGTCTCCTGCAGCTGAGCCATCGCCGAGTTCATCTGCTCTTGCATCTTGGCCTGGTCGAGCTGAGACAGCAGTTTTTGCTTCTCTGCCAACTTCTGCTGGAGCAGGCGACCGTTCTGCTGCACTGCCGCCTTCGCCTGATCAGAGGCCTGAGTCGAGTCGACAACCATCGACTTGAGGCCCTCGACATCCTTCTCCACCTGGATGAGCTGGTTGGCAATACCTTCGGCTGCGCTGGTGTACCGCGTCGCCTTCACGACGTCGCCGCCCTTTTGCGCGTCGGACGCCATGATGAGCGCCTGGCGGGCCGTTGCGTTCAGCTTCTCCAGTTCGGTCATCTTCGCGTTGAGCCGCAGCTCGGCTTGCTTCTGGCCGGCAATGACGTTGGCCGCCTGCTCCTTGAGCCGCCGATGTTGGTCTTGTGCTTCGCGCAATGCCTGCTCGAGCTGGACCGCCGGATCCGCGTTCTGGTCGAAGTCGCTGTTGAACTTCGCGCCGAGATAGTTCCACCATTTTTTGAACAACTTGATCATGTCGGCAGCTTACTGCGCGCTGGCGTTGTGCCGCGGCCGGCCCAGCTTGGCCATCAACGCGTCGATCTCGGGCGCCCGAAGCAGCAACAACATCACGACATACACCCCGACACCGACCGTTCCAGCCACGACGATGCGAAGTACCGACGGCAACCCTGTGTTGCCGCCAACCAAGCGCGCGACCGCCCACACCGCCTCGGCCATGACGATCGACGCGAGCACCACGCGAGAGAGCGCGACGAGTATGGGCCTGAGTTCGAAGCCGCTGATCTTGTAGGACAAGACCTGCAGCGACCAGAGCGCAGCAAGGAGATAGGCAATGGCAAACGAGGCGGCGATTCCGATCATGCCGAACTGCTGGTAGAGCACCACAGCGAGCACGATGTTGACGATGTTCTCGCCCAGGTTGAGAACGAACGGCGTTCGGGTGTCGCGATGCGCGTAGAACGGTTTGAGCGCGAAGAGATAGACCGAGAACGCCCCGAGGCCCAGCGCGAAGCCGCCCAGTGCACGACTGGCGGTGAGCGCGCACACCGCGTCGCACTCGCCGTGCTCCAACGCCGCTCCGGTGATGGCGCGGCGAAGTACGAACAGACCGAAACCGGCTGGAATGGTGAGAAGAGCCACCAGTCGAATGCCGAGGCTGGCACGCTCGACGAGCCGGACGCGGTCGCGGTTGGCGATTGCGCGTGTCATCTCCGGGAGAAATGTCGTCGCGATCGACACACCGAGCAACCCGTGTGGAAGAACGAAAAACGTGAACCCGTTGACGTACGACGTTTGGTTGCCGGCCCCGGACCGGAACAGCAGGTTCTGCACGACGAGAATCGAGACCTGATTGGCGACGACGTAGCCGAGCGCCCAGCCACCCACACGACGGAGCTGCCCAACGGCAGGGTGGCGAAAGTCCGCCGTGAAACCAAACGGGACGCTTGCACGTACGAGCGAAGGGATGAGTGCGATCGCCATCATCGCAATGCCGACAGTGGCACCAAGGCCTAGCGTCCATCGCAGCGCAGTGTTGGAGAGCACATCGGCAAGCGTGGCGGTCGCATCGTTCATCGTGTGTGGCACGTAGAGCAGCGTCGCAATGATGACAACGTTCGAAAGCGCCGGAGCCCACGCCGCGGCGAAGAACCGACCCCTTGCTTGCAACTGTGCGCCGAACAGCGCGTTGAGTCCGTAGAAGAAGATCTGGAGTAGGAAGAACGCCGCGAGAATCGAACCGACCTTTTGATAGGTCGCCTGGTCCACGTCTGCCGACGTGGTGGCGGTGTACACGCGGAAGATCAGGGGCGCCGCCGCAACTGCGACGGCGGTCAGCAGTGTCAGTGCCACAAGGGTCACCGAGCGGACGGCCTTCTCGCCCTCGACGTCCTTGTCGTGGTGCAGCCTGGTGAAAAGCGGAACGAGTGTGGAGGAGAGCACGCCGCCGATGACCAGTTCGTAGACGAGGTTGGGGCTGGAATTCGCTTGGTTGTATGCGTCGGTGAGCGATGACCTGCCGAGTATCCAGCCGAACGCCATGACGCGCGCGAGGCCACTGGCACGGGACATCGCAGTGCCCGAGGCCACCGCCAGGTTTGACTTCAGCAAACTGCTCACGGCGAAGTAGCGGGCCGACCCGGGCTGTCGTCAATGCCCTTGTCGGGCATCGTGCCACCACCAAGTTCGTTGAGGGCGAGGCGCAAGGCCTCCAGTTGAGTCACCACATCGCCGACACCGCTACCCAACTCGTCGGTCGTGTCGGTACCCACGCTGACTTCGGCCGCCTGTGCGACCAGTTCGCCCATGCGTGTTGTCAACAAGCGCAGGCGTGAGTCGGTGTTGTCGCGAGTGTCGCGGATGCGGGCGGCAGACGCCAGCTGAGATTGCAACGAGACCCGTGTGTCCTCGTCGACGGCGTGTTCCAGTTGCCGGTTGAGCGCCCCGGTGTCGAGACGACCGAGCGCATCGTCGAGATCGTCGCCTCGCCGTGCGATGCCAAAGCACTCCTCGACGGCTTTGTCGACCTGCGCGTCGATTTCGCGAAGTCGATCGCGCAACGGGCCGTCCGGCGTGCCGCGGGCAATCTCGCGGTAGCGGCGCTGTGTGGCTTGCGCCGCCGACACGTGTCGGCGCCATGGCTCGCTGAGGGTGAACGGATCGATCGGCACCCCGTGCGGCGAATTGCGGCGCCTGCTACGAGCAAGCATGGCCAGTGCGCCGACCGCAAGCACGACAAGGCCGACAAAGACTGGAACCATGGTCAGAGGGTACCTCAGGCCTACGCGTCGACAGGGGCGATGTCGTCGGCGGTGAGGGTGGTCAGTTGCTCGTCGCTCGGGTCCGTGAGCGGCGCTATGCGGACCGCTTGGTGAGCGATGGCGGTTTCAAAGAGGTTGCGAACGAAGCGAGCATTGCCGAATCCGCGAGTACGTGGTTCGGTCGCGATGAAGTGGCGAACTCTCTGGAGTGCGTCGTCGCTGAGCTGGTATTGGTTCTTGTCGCCGAGTTGCAGGAAGATGTGCAACAGCTCGTCTTCGGTGTAGTCCGGAAAGTTGATGGTGCGAGTGAAGCGACTCTTCAGACCAGGGTTGCTCTCGATGAAGTCCGTCATCTCTGCGGGGTAGCCGGCGGCGACGATTGCCAGGTCATCGCGATGGTCCTCCATGAACTTCACAAGTGTGTCCACCGCTTCCAACCCGAAGTCGTTCTCGCCCCCGCGGGAGAGCGCATACGCCTCGTCGATCAGCAGCATGCCGCCCAACGCCGATTCCAGCGCGGCTTGAGTCTTCAGGGCGGTCTGTCCAACGAAGCCGGCCACCAGCTTGCTGCGATCCGTCTCCACGAGGTGACCCTCCGAGACCACGCCGACGGCGTGATAGATCTGCGACAGCAGCCGCGCCACGGTCGTCTTGCCCGTGCCCGGGTTGCCGGTAAAGACGAGGTGATGGCTGGTCTCGATGGTGGGCATGCCCCGCTCGGAGCGAAGTTGTTGCACTTGCAACAAACTGCTGAGTCGGCGGACCTCTGCTTTGACGTTCGAAAGTCCGATCAGTTCGTCCAACTCGGCCAACAGGTCAATGAGCGAACGCGGAGGGATGAGCGCCGTCTTCGCAGCCTCGGCAACGGGCACCGAGTTGGTGGGTGCGGCGGGTGCTACAGAAGTTGATGGCGAGGGCGTTGATGGCGAGGGCGTTGATGAAGGATGTGGTTGACCAGGCCGCGCCACACCGAGCGCATCGAGGTGGCGCAACAACGCGGTCCGGAATCCGTCGATTGCGGTGAGTTCGGCAGGTGACGGCACCAGGTCGAGCGCGGCAGCCACGTGGGCAAGACGCAGCGCGAGTTCGTAATACACGTGGCTGCGCTGAGAACCGTGCTGCGCGTCGGCGCGGGCCAGTAGATCGAACAAGACGCTGGTTGAGCCCAGTCGTGCGGTCATTCCGGCAAACAGCTGCAGGTCGCGAGCCGCGATCGTGGAGACAACCAGCGGCGGCTCCAGTAGCGGGCCGATGACATCGAGGTACTCGTCCAACTCGCCGTTCGTCAGGCGCTCGTCGGCGCTGATGACCCCGCCCACGATGTTGGACGCTTCGTTGGCCACATCGGGAAGAAAGCTGCTGGCGAGCTTCCCGCTGAGCGCCGACAGCTCTTGACTGACGGCGTTGAGAAAGGAATCGGTTGCGTCGGCGAGCATCGAATGATCCATTTGGGAGCCGAACACTAGACGACGTGACAGTCCAGATCGCGACGCCCCTGTGGTTGTTCGCGCTCTGATTGACCGGGCGGTCAAGGGCGAAAGTAGTGTGCTGGTATGAGTCATCGTTTCGAGAGCGTTCAAGAGGTGCGTGACGGCCTCAAGAGCGTCAAATATCTGGCCGACGACGGCATCGCCGGCGTCGCATTCCTCGCTGACCGTCTTGGCAAGCCCGTGTTGGTGGAGGGCCCTGCCGGCACCGGCAAGACCCAGCTGGCCAAGAGCATCGCCGACATGACCGGCTCGCGGCTCATTCGCCTGCAGTGTTACGAGGGCCTCGACGAGAGCAAAGCGCTCTACGAGTGGAACTACAAGAAGCAGTTGCTGCGCATTCAGGCCGACCGCAACAGCGACTCGTGGAGCGACATCCACGACGACATCTTCGGGCCCGACTTTCTCCTGACTCGTCCCTTGCTCGAGGCCATCACCGCCGACGACCCAGTGGTGCTGCTCATCGACGAAGTCGATCGCGTGGAAGTGGAGACCGAAGCACTGCTTCTGGAGATTCTCTCCGAGTATCAGGTGTCCATTCCCGAGCTGGGCACTATCACTGCCAAGCAGATTCCGCTGGTGTTCCTCACCTCCAACAACACCCGCGAACTCAGCGAGGCGCTGAAGCGCCGTTGCCTCTTCCTCCACGTCGATTACCCCGATATGGACCGCGAGAAGGAAATCGTGCTGACCAAGGTCCCCGGCGTCTCGGAGAACCTTGCCGACCAGATCGCTCGCATCGTGCGCAGCATCCGCCAGCTCGATCTCAAGAAGTCGCCGTCGGTCAGCGAGACCATCGACTGGGCACGCACCCTGGTCTTGCTGGGCATCGAGAACATCGAGGCTCAGCAGGCGAAGGACACGCTGCACATCCTGCTCAAGTACCAGACCGACATCGCCAAGGCAGCCAAAGAGCTGTCGATCGACAAGTAGTCGGCGCGGCACCTCATGCTTGACCTGCTGGCCGGCTTCGTCGTCGAGCTTCGTAACGCGGGGCTGCCCGTCAGCCTGACGGAGAACCTTGACGCCATGGAGGCGCTGCAGCACATCCCGATCGAGGACCGCGACGCGTTCAAGTATGCGCTCGCCGCCACGATGGTGAAAAACAACGCCCACTGGCGTGCGTTCGAAACCGTCTTCGAGGTGTACTTCTCGATGCGTGGGCCTGAATACAAGATTGCCGAGGGCGACACCGACCTCGACGAGATGTGGCGCGAGATGCAAGAACAGATGCGCCAGGGCGAAGGCAAGGGCAGCCAGGGCGGCATGGACAGCCTCACTCCAGAGGAGATTGCTCAGCTACTGATGCAGGCGCTGATGAACGGCGACCAGGCGATGATGCGAGCCCTGGCGAAGCAGTCGGTGCAGCGGTTTGCAGGAATGGAGCCCGGTCGGCCAGTTGGCGGCACCTATTACCTCTATCGCACGCTGCGCAACCTGGATCTCGAGGGCATGCTCGAAAAGCTGATGGAGGCCAGTCGCGAGCAAGTTGGCGGCGAGCTGACCCCCTTGGAAGAGCGGCTCGAGCACGACGAGTACAACGATCGCATCGAGCAGTTCAAGAAAGAAATCGAGGCGGAGATTCGCCGTCGGCTGGTCGCCGATCGCGGCGCCGAGGCGATGGCCAAGACGCTGCGCAAGCCGTTGCCGGAAGACGTCGAGTTCATGCATGCGTCGCGCGACGAGATGCAAAACCTGAAGAAGGCACTGCAACCGCTGACGCGCAAACTGGCTGCCCGCCTCGCACGCAAGCGTCGTCATGGTCGCAAGGGTCCGCTTGACTTTCGCAGCACGGTGCGTCACTCGTTGAGCTATGGCGGCGTGCCGGCGGAGCCGAAGTTCAAGTACCCGCGGCCGGCGAAACCCGAACTGATGGTGGTCGCCGACATCTCGGGTTCCGTCGCCGCCTTCGCTCGGTTCACGCTGATGCTGGTGTATGCAATCCAGGGGCAGTTCTCGAAGGTGCGTTCGTTCGTCTTCATCGACGGCATCGATGAGGTCACCGAATACTTCAAAGGTGAGGAAGACATCGCCAACGCCATCCACCGGGTCAACACGGAGGCCGACGTTGTCTGGGTTGACGGGCACAGCGACTACGGTCACGCGTTCGAGGTGTTCTGGGAGCGCTACGGCAAGGACATCAACTCCAAGACCACCGTCTTGTTGTTGGGCGACGCTCGCAACAACTACCACGCCAGCCAAGCCTGGGTGGTCAAGGAGATTCGACAGAAGGCCCGCAAGGTGTTCTGGCTGAACCCCGAGCCGCGCAGCTACTGGAACACCGGTGACTCAATCGTTGGCGACTACGGCACCCACACCGACGGGGTGTACGAGTGTCGAAACCTGCGCCAGCTGGAAGCGTTCGTCGAAAAGCTGGTCTAACGCTTAACCGCAAGGGTATGGCCAGCTAGGGTCTGCACCCATGGCTAGACGGGGTGTGTATGTCGAACATTTGCGCAGGGTGGCCCTGTTCTCGGGGTTGACGAAGACGGAGCTTGAGCGAGTTGCCTCGGCCGGTTCCGAGGTAGAGGTCGTCGCGGGACGGGTACTGATGGAACAGGGGCACAGCGGCGCCGATGCCTTCGTCGTGTTACGCGGGTCGTTCAACGTGCGTCGCAATGGTCGCAAGGTCGCCACGCTCGTGGCGGGCGACATCGCTGGCGAGTTGGCCCTGCTGGATGACGGTCCGCGTTCGGCATCGGTGATATGCGCCGAGGACGGCAGTGTCCTCGTCATCAGCCGCGGTCAGTTCCGGGCCGTGCTCGAGGAAGTCCCGGCCCTGACGCACAAGTTGCTCGCCGAACTGGCCGGCCGCGTCCGCAATCTCGACAGCGCAGTACTGGGCTAGTGGCGGGCTAGCCGCTGCGACTTGCGGCGGCGGTGCCTCCCGCATCTTCTGCCAGTTCACCTCATTCAGATTTGAGCCACGTTCAGCGTCATCTCGGTGTCGTCGAGCGGTAGCCCGTCCACCCCAAAAACGATCTGGCGTTCGCCCAACTCTCTGAAATCCGTGACGTTCGTAGAAATGCGGCTACGTCGTATGGCTCGGACTCGCTGTACGCGTGTGCGTGTCCTTCTCCATCCAGGCCCAACCCAGCGGCGATGGCCACTGTGAGGTGCAAACACCTGTCGATGTCATCGACCACGAGCAGCCGCACGTTCATGGACGGAGGGCTCGTCAGGGCGCGAACGTAGTTGGCGGCCGCGGCGAAGCCAGGCCAAATCTGAATGAGGTGAACTGAACGAAACAATTGGGCCGCCTCGCCTAGCTGCCCCAGTTCGGTGTGGGGTGGGTCAGCTGCGCTGGTAGTTGGGCGCTTCCTTGGTGATTGTCACATCGTGCGGGTGGCTCTCGTTGCGGCCAGCGGTGGTGACCCGCATGAAGCGAGCGCTACTGCGAAGCGAATCCAGCGTGCCTGCACCGGCATAGCCCATACCGCTGCGCAGGCCACCGGCCAACTGGTACACCACATCGCCCAACGTGCCGGCATATGGCACGCGCCCCTCGATGCCTTCGGGAACCAGCTTGCGTGACTGGCCGGCCACCTGGCTCTTGTCGCTCTGGCCGCTTGCGTAGCGGTCCGCACCGAGGCCCTGCATCGCACCCATAGAGCCCATCCCGCGGTAGCTCTTGTAGCGGCGCCCCTCGAACAATTCCAATTCGCCCGGCGCCTCGTCGGTGCCGGCCAGGATGGAGCCCAACATGACGCAATCTGCGCCGGCGGCGATGGCTTTTACAATGTCACCGGAGTAGGTGATGCCGCCGTCGGCGATCACGGGGATGCCGTGGCGGCGGGCGTACTGAGTGGTGAAGTAGATGGCGGAGAGCTGCGGCATGCCGGCACCGCTGACCACGCGGGTGGTGCAGATGGAGCCGGCGCCGACGCCGACCTTGACGGCATCAGCGCCAGCCTGAGCAAGCGCTTCCACGCCCTCCTCGGTGACCACGTTGCCGGCAACGACAGGGAGGTCTGGCCAGTTGGATTTGATCCGCTCGATGGCCTTGATCACGCCGGCCGAGTGACCGTGTGCAGTGTCGAGTGCAACAGCGTCGACGTACTGTGCAACGAGTGCGGCCACTCGGTCTTCGAGGTCGTCGCCGACGCCGACTGCGGCTGCGCACCGCAGCCGACCCGACGGGTCGCTGGTCGCATTCGGGAACTCTTGGTTCTTCAAGATGTCCTTCACCGTGATGAGCCCGACCAGCTTCTTGTCGGCGTCGACCAGCGGCAGCTTCTCGATGCGATGGCGCTGCAAGATGCTGCGTGCCTCGTCGAGGGTTGTTCCCACCTTGGCGGTGACGAGGCCCTCGCTGGTCATGAAGTCGGTCACCGAACGTCGGTAATCGGAGGGTTCGCAGAAGCGGGTGTCGCGGTTGGTGAGAATTCCCACGAGTCGACCCTGCGGGTCGGTGATCGGAACGCCGCTGATCTTGAACTGGTTCATCAACACTTCGGCATCCGCCAGAGTGGCGCTGGGTGGAAGCGTGATGGGGTCGCTGATCATGCCGCTCTGACTGCGCTTCACCTTCTGCACTTCGGCGGCCTGGTCAGCGATGGTCATGTTGCGATGAATGACACCGATGCCACCCTCGCGGGCGAGCGCAATTGCCATTCGACCCTCGGTGACTTTGTCCATGGCGGCGCTGACGATCGGCACGGCAAGGGTGATGTCGGCGGCGAAGACGGCGGCGGTGTCGACGGAGTCGGGCAACACGTCGCTGTATCCGGGGACGATGACCACGTCGTCGAATGTGAGCGCTTGGAAACGGTCGAACAGATCGTCGTTGATCATGTGTTCACTCCAGTGGTAAGGGTCGAGTTGCACAGGTTTCGCAGGGTCTCGACGAGCAGCAGGTGCTCGACGGCGTGGACTCGCTGCTCTAATTCGTCGAGCGAGTCGGCTGGGTAGATCGGCACCACGGCCGTGGCCAACACGGGGCCGACGTCGACGCCTTCGTCGGGCACCAGGTGCACCATGACGCCGGTTCTGGTGCGAGTGCCAGCGACGGCCTCGGCGTGGGCTCGTTCGATGGCGTGTAGGCCAGCAAGCTCGCCCGGCAGCGCGGGGTGCAGGTTCACGACCATGCCAGGAAACCAGCCCAGAAAGCTGAGGGTCAGTACTCGCATCCAGCCCGCGAGTACCACCCAGTCGGGGTCGAAGCCGCTGACGATGTCGGCCAGGCGAGCGTCGTAATCAGAGCGGGACTCGCCCGTACGACGCCCGACGTGCACGGCAGGCAGCCCGGCAGTATCCGCGCGTACCAGAGCCTTCGCGTCGCCATGATCGCTGACGACGGCCACTACCTCGGCGGGCAGTGCGCCGTTGGCACACGCATCGATGAGGGCCTGCGCGTTCGAGCCGTTGCCGCTGGCGAGGATCACGAGTCGCTTCATGACAAGACTTTCATGACAACACTCTCATGAGAGCGTCACCGTGCGGCCGGCGTCGTCGGCAGCTGTCAGTTGGCCGATGATCCATGTTGGCTCTGCGATCAATTCCTGCACCGCTGCAACGTCATCAGGGGAACACACCAACACCATGCCGACGCCCATGTTGAGGGTGCGGTACAGCTCGCGACTGTCCATGCCGACCGCGACTTCGCGCACCAGCTGGAAGAGTGCGGGCATCGGCCACGAACCCAAATTGATGCGGGCGTCGATGCCGTCGGGCAAAACACGCGGGAGGTTCTCGGGAAGCCCTCCGCCGGTGATGTGCGCCATGGCCTTGACCCGTCCACTGTCGACGGCAGCCTCCAACACCGGCAGGTAGTTGCGGTGTGACTTCAGCAGGGCCTCGCCCAGGGTGCAGTCGAAGCCGGGCGGCACGGTGTCCATCGGCAGCCAATCGAACAATTTGCGTAAGAGCGAGTAGCCGTTGGTGTGCGGCCCGTTGGAGGCAACGCCAAGCAGCACATCGCCAGCGAGGAGTTGGCCGCTGGGGAGCAGCTTGGCCCGGTCGACCACGCCGACGAGCGTGCCCGCAATGTCGAACGCTCCCGGGACGTAGACGCCCGGCATCTCGGCCGTCTCGCCACCGAGCAGCGCGCACCCGCTGACCTCACAGGCCTCGGCCATGCCGGTGACAACCTGCGCGACATGGTCGGCGTTCAGTTTGCTGCTGGCGATGTAATCGAGGAAGAACAAAGGCTTCGCGCCCTGCACCAGCACATCGCCGATGCAGTGGTTGACGATGTCGGCGCCGACCCCGTAGTACTTCCCTAGCCGAGCGGCCAGCTCGACCTTGGTACCAACGCCGTCGGTGCTGGCGACCAGCAGCGGCTCGTCCATGTCCTTCAGGACAGCAGCACTGAAGACACCTCCGAAACTGCCGACGCCCTTCAGCACGGCGGCGCCGTGCGTGCGTTCGACCGCTGCCTTCATCTGGTCGACCGCGCGTGCGCCCTCCTCGATGTCGACGCCCATCGCGGCGTAGGACGTGATCGATGCCCCGAGCGCACGCCACCCGATATCGCGACGAACCTGCATGCCATCGAAGTTGACGGAGGCCATCCGGTCGAACGCATTGGTGCGGGCCGTTGCCAGGTCGCTGCCCAAGCCGGTGATGGCGAGGACGCGGCCTCCCGTGACCACTTCTCCGTTGGTGCCGGCGTTGAACAGCAGTGCGTCGGGCGAGTCGGTGCCGAAGTCAATCGGCGCCCCAACCGCTGGAGCGGCCGGGTAGCCGGCCGCTGCGGCCACCACCGTGCATGAGAAGCCGCTGAACTGGACGCGACGATCACCGAGCTGCCCTTCGCAACACGCCATGGCCAGTTCGGCCAGGTCGTCGGTGAGAAGCGGCAGTACGGCCTGCGCCTCAGGGTCGCCGAAGCGGCAGTTGAACTCGAGCAGCCGTGGGCCATCGGGGGTGAGCATCAGACCTGCGTACAACACGCCGATGTACGGCGCGCCCTCGTCCAACAAGAAGTCCACCACCGGCTGAATGAATTCGGCGGTCAGATCGTCCGCGTCGTAGGGGATCGGCGCGGGGGCGTATGCGCCCATCCCGCCCGTGTTGGCGCCGGTGTCTCCCTCGCCGATGCGTTTGTGGTCCTGTGCGATCGGGAGTGGGCGAGCGACCCTGCCATCGCACAACGCCATCAGGCTGCATTCCGGACCGGTGAGGCGCTCCTCGAGAACTATCGGGCCGTGCGCAATGAGCTCGTGGATTGCGGACTCGGTGGCTGCGTCGCCCTCGGGGACAATGACCCCCTTGCCGGCGGCGAGACCGTCGAGTTTGACGACCACCGGCTTGCCGAACTCGCGAAACCAGCTGAGGGCCTCCTCGGCGCTGGAGCTCATGTGATAGGCGGGTGAGGGCAGGCCGAGCCGACCGGCCAGCATGCGGGTGAAGCCCTTCGAGCTTTCTAGCTTGGCAAGGCTTGCGGTCGGACCGAAGCACGGAATGCGCAGGGCAGCACAGCGGTCGGCCACGCCCGCGACCAACGCTGACTCGGGGCCGACGATGACGAGGTCGGCGCGAGGCTCGTCAGGCAGGTCGGCAACAACCTCGACGGTGTGACCGTGCGCGCGACAAGCTGACGCGATTGCAGCCTCGCGACCTCCGGACCCGATCACGAGCACCCTCATGACGCCACCTTCACGACAAGCTTCACGACAAGGCCCCCTCGAAGCTGAGCTTGGGCTGCGCCTCGTCGACGGCAATCGGGTACCGACCGGTGTAGCACGCGTTGCAGAAGCCGACCTCGCTGCCCTCGTTCTCTGGCTCGATTGCACGCATCATTCCCTCCAGTGACAGGAATGCAAGGGAGTCTGCGCCGATCAGTTCGCGGATCTCGTCTTCTGAAAGTCGCGCGGCCATCAGGTCGCCGTCGTGGCCCATATCGACGCCGAAGTGACACGCGTGCGTGATCGGCGGACAGGTAATCCGGACATGAACCTCGGTGGCTCCGGCGTCGCGAAGCATTTTGACCAACGGCCCGGCGGTGGTGCCGCGGACCAACGAATCGTCGATCATTATGACTCGCTTGCCAGCCAGGTTTTCGGTGAGAGCGTTGAACTTCAGGGCCACGCCGCGCTCACGAAGGTCCTGCGTCGGCTCGATGAATGTGCGGCCGATGTATCGATTCTTGATCAGCCCATCGTTGTGCTCGATGCCCGCTTTGCGGCTGTATCCGATGGCGGCTGGAATCGAGCTGTCGGGCACCGGAATGACGACGTCGGCGTCGACGCCCGACTCCAGGGCAAGCTGCTCGCCCAAACGCTGGCGCACGTGGTGCACGTTGCGGCCGGCCCACACGCTGTCGGGTCGGCTGAAGTACACGAACTCGAACGTGCAGCGGGCCGGAGTCGTGCTGGGGGTGAGTGCCTGTCGGCGGGTCATCTCCGCACCGTGCAACGTGACGATCTCGCCCGGCTTGACCTCATCGATCTCGACGCAGCCGAGTGTGTTGAGCGCGCATGTCTCCGATGCCACGGCGTACCCGCCGTGAGGAAGCCGCCCGACGCTGAGCGGCCGGAAACCCCACGGGTCGCGAGCAGCGATGACCCGGTCATTGACAAGGATGACCAGCGAATAGGCGCCCTTCCATGCCGGCAATGTGCGTTCGACGCGGTCTTCCCACGTCCGTCCGCCAGCTGCGGCCAGCATCAGTGTGAGCACCTCGGTATCGCTGGTGGCCGTAAGGCCGAAACCCTTCGCCAACAGTTCCTCGCGCAGCGCACCGGCGTTGACCAGGTTTCCATTGTGGGCAACGGCCAGTGGGCCGTGCATCGTCTCCACCAGAAACGGCTGGTGGTTGCGATGGGCGTTGGCGCCGGTAGTGCTGTAGCGGGTGTGGCCGATGGCGTGGTAGCCGGTGAGGGTGGCCATCGTGGCGGGCGTGAACACGTTGGCCACCAGGCCGCTGTCCTTGTGGCAGCGAACGCGGCTGCCGTCGCTGACTGCAATGCCGGCGGCCTCCTGGCCGCGGTGCTGCAACGCGAAGAGACCGAAGAAGGCCAGCTGGGCAATGCCCTCTCCGTGCGGAGTGGAGACGCCGAAGACACCGCACTCCTCCTTCGGGCCCTCGTCATCGGCGAGGCTGATGGCCTTCGAGCGAATGTGGACGGGTGTCTCAGGAAACATTGAGGTGCTCCAAAATGCGAGGGCCGACGGGGTAGGCGCCAGGCTGAAAGGTGGTAGCCGTGAGTCGTTCGTAGGCGTCGATGTAGCGGGCGCTGGTCTGCTGCCACACGTCGTCAGGGAGCGTTGGTGGCGGGCCGTCACCGCGATAGCCGGTGGCGAGTAGTGCTCGACGCACGACTTCCTTATCAAGGCTTTCAGGTTCCTCGTCGACGGCGAGACGCGCCTCGTAGGTGTCGGCAACCCAATAGCGCGACGAGTCGGGCGTGTGCATCTCGTCGATCAACATCAGGCGCCCGTCGCTATCGAGGCCGAATTCGTACTTGGTGTCCGCGAGAATGAGCCCCGCGGTCGCAGCGATCTGCTGGCCGCGCTGAAACAGTCGCAAGGCGGCCTCCACTGTTTCGCCCCACAAACGCGACTCGACCAGATGGCGGTCCAGTACCTCACCAACGGTGAGCGGCTCGTCGTGCCCACCGTGCTCTGCCTTTGTGGTCGGGGTCACAAGTGCATGCTGAAGCGCCGTGTTCTTGCGCAGCCCGTCGGGGAACGGGTGGCCGTAGATGGTGCGCGCTCCATCGGCGTACTGCTGCCACAGCGACGTGGACGTCACGCCCGTGATGTAGCCACGCACGACAACCTCCACCGGCAGCGGGGTGGCATTGCGAGCAATCAGCACGTTTGGGTCGGGCACAGCAACAACATGGTTGGGCACGATGTCGGCGGTGTGTGCGAACCACCACGCAGCAAGTTCGTTGAGCACCTGGCCCTTGTATGGCACGCCGGCGATGACGC
>JANLPB010000303.1:0-7841 GCA_031366885.1 Ilumatobacteraceae bacterium | reverse complement strand
TGGACCGGGCAGGGTGGTCGCTACGAGCTGATGTCTGGGGTACCGCATCGCCAACCCGAGCCGATTCACATTCAGCCCAAGGAGCTGCCCGTCGTCGCGCGCGCCGGCGTCAGTGGTGGAACATGGCTCGATATCTGGGTGCCGCAGCTGGTCGGCCCTTCAGGAAGCTCGGCCATGCGAGTGGCACCGGTTGCGCACGCCGGCATGTTGTTGGGGTTCATCGTCATCACGCGCCGACCTGATGGCGAACCCTTCACCGAGTCCGAAGAGACAGTGCTCACCGAGATCGCACGTCAGATCGGTCTGGCATTGCACAACGTGCAACTCGACACGGCGTTGCAGGCGAGCTTGGATGAACTGCGACTCCGCAATCAGGAGCTCATTGACTCGCGTGCTCGCATTGTCGCCGCTGGCGACAGCGAACGGCGCAAGCTGGAACGAAACCTTCACGACGGTGCCCAGCAGCACCTTGTCGCGCTCGCCGTCAAACTGCGCCTGGCGCGCGATGCCGTCGAGGACGACCCCCCCGACGCAATTGCGATGATCGACGAGATCAAGGGAGATGTGCAGGAGGCAATCGCCGAGTTGCGGGCATTGGCCCACGGCATCTTCCCGCCCTTGCTCGTGTCGGGTGGGCTGTCCGGCGCGTTGCCCGCAGCAGCGACCCGCGCGGCGCTGCCGACGACGGTGCGGCTGGACGGCGTTGGGCGCTACGGCAACGACATCGAGGCGGCGGTGTATTTCTGCACCCTGGAGGCTCTGCAAAACGCGGGAAAGCACGCGGGCGACGACGCATCGGCGGTTGTCACCGTGACCGATTCCGGCGACGTCTTGCGCTTCGAGATCACCGACGATGGCGCTGGCTTCGACATGTCCACGGGTGCCGGCGAAGGCCACGGGTTTGTCAACATGGCCGACCGGCTGGGAGCGTTTGGCGGCCGTGTTGTGGTGACGTCAACGCCCACGAACGGGACATCCGTGGTCGGCTACATCCCGTTGGCTGCGTCCAGCGCGGCGCCGTCCGACTGAACTAGTCGTCGCAGAGCCAGTCGGGGTCGCCGCCTGATTCCCACAGGCGACGGATGACACGGGGAGACAACTCATCCTTGTTCACGTACGCCATCGCACCGCTGGTGCGTGCGCGTGGTGGAAGGTCGTCGAGTGCGTACGTCGACACCAGTATCACTCGTGTGGTGGGGCTCATCTCGGTGATGATGCGAGTTGCTTCCAGCCCGTCGAGCTCACCCATGTTGATGTCCATGAGCACCAACTGCGGGAGCAGTTCCGCGCACAGCAGCACCGCTTCCTCTCCCGAGGAGACTTCGGCGATGAGTTCGAAATCGGCGACTCGGTTGACCACTGCGCGAGCAGCCGCTCGGAACGGTGACTGGTCATCGACGATCATGACCGTGACATGTTCACTGTGTTCGTGAGGCACGTTGCCCTCTTTCATCAAGCCCGCCGCCATCTCAGTCTCCCATCGCTGATGAGTGTCGAAGCACTTCTTGGGCCGCGAGCCACCCGCACATCCCGTGGACGCCACCGCCGGGGGGAGTGGAGCTGGAGCACAGGTACACGCCCTTCATCGGGGTTTTCCATGGGTGCAAACCCAGGTTGGGTCGGCGCACGAATTGCCGCAGATCGGCGATGCCACCATTGATGTCGCCCCCGATGTAGTTGGCGTTATGACGCTGCATGGCCTCGGTGTTCATGACGTGTCGAGCGACGATTCGATCGCGAAAGCCCGGGGCGAACCGTTCGACCTGGGCCTCAACTCGCGCCGACATGTCGACGGTCGAACCGTGCGGAACATGGCAGTAGGCCCATGCTGTCTCGACGCCAGCGGGTGCACGGCTGCGGTCGAACAGACTTTGCTGTGCAAGTAACACGTATGGGCGCTCACTGATTCGCCCCGAACGCACCGCCTGCTCGGATGCGGTCACCTCATCGAGTGTGCCTCCGAGATGAATGGTGGCCGCCCGCGAACAGTTTTCGTTGGCCCACGGAATCGGCCCGTCGAGCGCCCAGTCGAGCTTGAAAACGCCGGCGCCGTAGCGGTAGTGACTCAGCGCCCGACGATACCGATCGGGCACTGCATCGCCGCCCAGCGCGAGTACCTGCCGAGGCGTGACGTCAAGCAGCACCGCATCTGCCTTGGGCAGTTCGGCGAGTGACTCGATTCGGCGATCGCACTCGACCCGGCCGCCGAGACCCTGCAACACGGAGATGAGTGCGTCGGCAATGCGCTGCGAGCCGCCGCGTGCCATCGGCCAGCCAACCACGTGTGCGAGCACACCAAGCATCAGGCCGTACCCAGCCGTGACGGGAGCCCGCAGCGAAAGAATGGAATGGCCAGCCAAACCTGCAAACAGCGCCCGAGCCTCGTCGGTGTCGAAGCGACGTCGAGCGACGAGGTGCGCGGGAAGAATGCCCACAGCCCCATATCGCGCCAGATGGATGGGGTGCTTGGGTGGCATCGTGAATGGAGCGAGGAGACCGTCGGTCAAATCGAAACCGGCATCTACGTGACGGCCGAACAGCTTGCGGTAGCTCCTGTCGTCGGCACCTAAGCCCGCGGCCGTCTCATCCACCGACCGATGAAGAACTGCCGCCCGCCCACCGTCGAGCGGATGGGCAAGTGGGACATCCGAGTGCACCCATTCCAATCCGTGATCGGCGAGTGGTGTCGTACTGTCGGCGAGTTCGCGGAACGCGGGCGAGCCGACCGCGAGGGGGTGAATCGCGGAGCAGACGTCGTGCACCACGCCCGGCAGCGTGAGTTCTTCGGACCGCATGCCGCCACCGGCGCGTGACGCTGCTTCGACGACCACGACATCCCACCCGGCCCGTGCGAGCGTGATTGCTGCCATCAGCCCATTCGGGCCGGAACCAACGACGACGGCGTTGCGGCCGGAGCCAGGCTCGATGGTGACGTCGCTTGGCTCACTCACTCCGCAACACCTCCGCAGGTTGTATGCGCAACCCTCTGCGGATCGGAACGACGCCGGCCGCCGCTGTCAACGCGATGACGCCAGCGGCGAGTGCCAGTAGCCCAGGGACCGGGACCACGGGTTCGGCCAACGTGCCAAAAGCGTTCGCGAGCACAACCCACAACCATCGTCCGATCACAGTGCCCAAGGGTAGGCCGAACAGCAGTGCGGCCAGCCCGATGGTCACCCCTTGCCACACACCTACTGCGGTCAGCTCGCCGCTCGTGGACCCGAGCGCCTGCAGCACTGCGATATCGCGGCGCCGACGACGCACCGCGACGATCATCGCGTGGAGGACAGTGAACGCGACGAGAACCACCAACACGGTGGCGAGCGCCACCGGCAGGGAGCGCAATCGGGCAAGACTCACGATGTCCGAAGGCCTGCCATCAGTTGAGAAGATCGCTGTGCCCGTCCCGACGATTGAGCCCTCCACGCGTGACTGAAACGCCGCGAGGTCGGCGCCGTCGCGCAGGTCGACGACAACGAGTTCCTTTGTTCCGGCATCGGGTGGCCCCAGCATGTCGATTGCCACGAGCGCCCCGACGCCTATCGATGTTCTATTCGATCCCTGGTACAGCCCGACCCCGGGGAGTACGGCGCGCCCGACGACCGTCGCATCACCTGTGAACTGCGGCGACTCGACGCTGACTGTGTCGTCCACCGCGACTCCGAGCTCCTGCATCGTCGTGCGACCCAGGGCAATTTCGCCGAGCGCGACGGGGGCCCGCCCGGCACCGATGGTCGGCTCGACTGCGGCGGCGATTCCCGCCCCATCGCTGGCCCGGCCGAACGCCAAAGTGGTCACCAGTCGGCCGTCGATGAGAATCTCACTGATCCGCAAGGGGCTGACGGCCTGCACCGCAGGGTCCTTCTCTGCTGCGTGGACAACTGCACCCGTGAAGTCCGCCGCGGCGACGTCGTCGGCCAATCCAACGGAGTCGACGATGACGTCAAAGTTCGAGCCATAGAACTTGCCGTCGCTGACCACTCGGTCCAGGCTGGATGCGAACACGATGGTCGCGGTGGCGACGGCCACGGCGGTGAGTGCGCCGACAATGGTTGCCCGGGTTGGTACGGCCGTCCGCCCGCTACCCGGTTCCAGTCCGAAACGCACGCCGGTGGTGAGTGGTGCGGATGCACCTTGGGTGGCGAGCCAGCCAGCAATTGCCGAGCCACTCTCGACATCCGCGCGACCGGTGTGGCCGGCGTTACGCCACGCGGGAAGTGCGCCCAGCACCATCACAACGACCAGGATGACGAGGCCACCGACCAGGACGATCGGCGCGTCGAAATCGAGCCCCGGGTTGGGCTCGGCAATCGCCGCCGGGCCAACGGGGGTCAAGAGCGAAAGACCCGTCGCCAGCACCACACTGCCCAACACCCCGGCGCCAGCCGCTGGCAGCAGCCGGAGCAACGTCGCCTGAAATCGTTCCTGTCGGGTTGTTCCCAACGCGGCGAGTGTGTCGTTGTCTCGCGAGTCGAGCTGGAATCGGCGTGAGATGGCTTGTCCGATCAACAGCAGGCCCAGCAGGGCAGTCACCATGGCGAAGACGGCGAGTGCTGTCGCCGACGGCTCGGTCGCGCGCAGCGCTTTGGCTCGCGTCACTCGTTGGGACTGGTAGACGATCTTTTCGCCCGGCGCCAGACCGTCGACCGTGGTCATGAACTGGTCGAGCGAGTTGGGGTCCTTGAGCCGCACGATGCCACCCCAATAGCCAGCTGAGGGTGCTCCTAGTTTTGAGTACACGGCGGGCCCGATCCAGCCTCCGAAGGGCTCGTAGCCCTCGTCGACCGCCACATCGTCGAGTGTGTTCCCGATGCCCACGATGTGAAGTCCGACGATCGTTCCGACCGAGGGATCGTTCAATTGGCTGAGGGCCGCGTCCACGTCTCCGCGGTCGGCCAGCTCGGACGCAGACTCGAGGTCGGCGAGCGGCAGCACCCGGACGTCGAGGGTGTCGCCAACCGAGTACCCGCCTCTGGATGCGTATTGCTCGCCGAGGTATATCTCATCGGCTGCATCGATGCGCGGAAGGCGCCCTGCCACCAACACCGGGCGGTCGAAATTGAAGATCGCGCCCCCGTCTGAAGCGAGGATCAACGAACCAGAGAACATGTCTTCGATGGAGGCATATGGGGGAGCGAGAAAGACGCCGACGCCCTGCATCCTGGAGGCCTCGGCGACCTGCGGCAGCGCGGCGACCGCGTCGAAGTCGAGGGCGGATTGGTCACCGGCGTCTGGGTTGACCAACACGTCGGCTGTGTCGGTGGCGACGATCATTCGATCGACGGCCGTACGTGTGCGCTGCGCGCCCGCCACACCTGCAAGCACCAACCCGCCGACGAGCGTGATGAGCACAACAAGACCTAACAGCGACTTCCAGCCGCGTGCAAGCTGCGCCCGGGCGAGAGTGAGCGAAGTCCGCACACAACGATCAGACCACGCCGCCGCTCTGGCAACAAGGACGGTGGCCGCCCTTGTGCGGGGGTGCTGGCACCACGCACAAAACACCGGTCTGTCACCTCGCCAGACACGACGCCGATCCGTACGGTCATCACTACGACCGCGACTCTCAGTTGCGGTTCCAACGACGAGAGGCAAGGTGAAGTGATGCGCATCCAATCGAGTGTGACCAGCCTGAGTTGGATACCCAGCGAGGCGGTCACGGGTTTCAACAAGGCGGTCTTCGGGAGTGGTTTCACGCACTATGACGACCCGCCGCCCGACGTCATCACCGACCTCGAGGCGCTTCGCGCCGCCGACCGCTTCCGCTTCGCGAACCATCTTGTGGGCTGGATTGAGATCGAGGATGGTGTCATCGTTGACGCCGGGTACGCCGGAGGCTGCCTGATGGGGGCGACAACGGTCGCCATCGGAAGCAAGCAGGCCAGTTTCGCCGCCGTTGCGTTCGCAGATATCCAACGTCCCGTCGAGATCACTGCCACGTCGGCTCGATTCGTTCAGACCGTGGGCGGCCACACTGCGTTGCCAGCGCCGCGGAGGGTGAGCAAGCCACCATTCGTGAAGTTCGAGGCACCGGCAGTCTGGTCGACCCTGTCGCTGACGATCAATGTCGATGGTTCGTGTGCCTTCGAGCTGCTCGGTGCGAGCATCTTCCCGCGCCACTGGGTCTATGACGAGAGTGGTGCGCTGTCAGCGAAGGCTGGTCTCGCGGACTTCAAGAACTGGTGGCGCAAGTCGTTCGGCACTCATACACCGTGGGGCGACACCGACTCGCCGGCGCTGGTCGTTGCGGCCGAGAGCGCGTTGGAGCGTGCACTTGCAACGACGATCATGCGCAATGGCGCCAAGCCGTCGATTCGCACGATCAAGCAGGACGCGCTGCTCACCGAGCAGGGCGGGCCCGGCTCCGAGGTCTTCTTGCTGCTGAATGGCGTGGTCAGCATCGAAGTCGATGGCTCAGTCATCGCCCAAGCGGGTCCCGGTGCCATTGTCGGCGAGCGATCAGTGCTCGAGGGCGGGAGCCGAACTGCGACGCTACGGGCGCTGACGAAAGTCACCGTCGCAGTAGCGACTGCCGACCAGATCAACCGCGAAGCCCTCGCCGAGCTCAGCCAAATCCACCGTCGCGAACACGCGGCCTAGACCTTCTTGGGCTTGGCCTTCGATGTGTTCAAGGCCCCGGCGGCCTGCACGAGGGCTGCCAGAGCCTTCTCATTGACTGAGTCGCCCTCGTGAAAATCTATGGCCCGCCGAGCGTTGCCTTCGAGGCTGGAGTTGAACAGGCCCGCAGGGTCGGGGAGCGACGCTCCCTTGAAGAACGTCAACTTGACGATGCTCTTGTACGTTTCGCCGGTACAGATGATGCCCGCGTTCTCCCACACCGGCACGCCGCGCCACTTCCACTCTTCGACGGCTTCAGGGTCGGCCCGGCGAATGATGTCGCGCAACTGACCGAGCATTTCGCCGCGCCAATCGTTGAGCTCCTTGATCCGTGCGTCGATCAGATCGGAGGGAGCAGTGGTCGCCTCGGCCTTGTTGGTGTCCATATCCGGAGCTTATGAGTCGTCAGGTGAGGATCGACTCACGGCTGGTGCTTGCGGCCACCCCCGCTACGGCAGGGTCACGAACTGACTGAGAAATGCCCTCGCCGGGGGAGTGTCCACGCGGTAGGTCACATTCGTGGCGCGGCATACGGCGTCGCCGGAGATGGTGATTGCAGCGAGGATCGGGCCCGAGCCCAAAAAGTTAGGACCGCCCGAGTCGCCGTAACAGGTGCCGCCGTCGCCCTTCGCTGCGTTCATCGAGATGCGCAGCCAGCTGGCGTTGGTGGAATTGAGGGTTCCGACAGCGACCATGCGAACGTCGTCGTAGAGATACGCCTTTCCACCAGGCCCGTTGACAACGGCGTACGCCCCATAGCCGACGGGTGTGAACGTCTGGCTCGCCGACAGGGCTGACAGTGACCCTGCGGGCGCGAGTGGTGCCGGCTGGATGCCTTTGATTGCCCTGTTCAGCGTGACCACAGCAATGTCGTGCGGGTCACTTTGCACCTGTGAATACAGCGGGTCGGCGTGAAACGTGCCGCTGTACACCGCGTCACCAGCGACGTAGTTCGTGTCGAAGGTGACCCGCACATGGGCTCCGTCGTCGGCGCAATGCGCTGCGGTGAGGAACACGGTGGGCGAGATGAGCGTGCCGCTGCAATACAGCCACGTCCCGTCGGAGTACTGCGTGTCGCTCACGAGACCCCCAACGTTGGGATGGCCGCTGCCGTCGGCCACACCATTGGTGATGGCCGTGGCCGGCGCCGCCCACGTCGCCGTGAGCGCGAGGGCGCAGATTGCAGTTCCTAGAGCCTTCTTCATCCCGTTCGTCCTCCGCGT
>JANLPB010000295.1:0-6150 GCA_031366885.1 Ilumatobacteraceae bacterium | reverse complement strand
CCCCCGCCAGTGGCAGCGCCGCCGCCCGCCACCACTCCTCCACCAGTCGCTGCGCCGCCGCCCGCTACGGCTCCTCCACCAGTCGCGGCTCCGCCGCCAGCTGCGGGAACCGTGGCAGCGGTGGGCGAGGCGGCGGAAGCGACCGCAGTTGGCACGTTGGACAGTCCGCCGGTGCCGTTCGGGCATTGCGTCGCGCCCTGCTGGTCGCACGCCAACGGACGAGGTGCGTTGTCCGCCAACAAATTCGAACCGTCGGCGGCAAATGTGGGGTTCTTGCACGTCGTGATGTCGATGTCTTGCACCACCACGCCGGGGATCTTTCGAATCTGGTCGAAGCTGGCCTGTACCAAGTTGATTGGCATGGGCGAGTAGCCCAACGATGCTGATTGCTGCTGCGCCTGGCACATCGCGTAGTAGGCGAACGCTCCAAGTGACTTGCCCTTGTCCTCGTTGAACTGCCCGCCCACCTTCGTCGGGACGATGAGGTACGAGTACGACGACAGCTGATAGCTCCGTGGGTCGCTGTCCGAGTAGACGCCCTCCAGCTGCTGCGTGAGAAACACGGTGGGGTCGGCCTCGTTGGTGTTGATCTGAGCCTTCAGGAGCGAGACCGCGACGTTCTCCGGCGTCGGTTCGGTGTAGAAGCCCGCTGCATTGAGCACCTTGGCAACCGGAAACTGGGAGCCCAATGCGTACGAGTAGTTGACGTAGCCGATGGCACCTTCGGCAAACCCCTGGCTGACGTAGCCGGCCACACCCTGGTCACCCGACTGCGAGATCATGCCGCCGATCGTTGGGTAGAACGACGTGGAGCCGCAGGCCGGGGCGCGGCCCGACTTCTTGCAGTAGTCGTCCCACAGATTGCCGTGTAAGGCAATCATCCACTTGGTGAACTGTGCGCTCGAACCCGACCCGTCGGATCGCACCACTGGCACTACTGTACGCGCTGGCATCACCAGGCCGGGGTTGTCAGCCTGAATCGCAGGGTCGTTCCACGTCGTGATCACGCCCGTGAAGATCTTGGTGACGTTTTCGCCCGACAGCCGCAGGTTGGTCACCCGCTTGCCGTTGATCTGCAGGTTGTACATGAACGCCGTGCCACCCGCGACGACCGGAATGTACGCGTAGCTTCCGGGGGCCGGGTTCTCCGGTGCCGAGCCGTCTTCAGGTCCGAACTGGAACGGGATGTCAGACGCAGCGAAGTCGACAGTGCCGTTCAAGAAGTTCTTACGGCCAGCTGTGGAACCGCTGGGGTTGTAGTCGACAGTGTTGCCGAACTGGCGAACGTTGACGCGCATGGCATCGATCGCGTTGGCCGCCCATGACGAGCCCTCACCAGAGATGCGCTGATAGCCATCGGCGGTCGCCGCCGGTGCGGAACCTGCGCCAAAGGTCAAGGCGGTGAGGAGCGCAGCTACGGCGAGAACGCGTCGCCGCAGCTGTTGGTGGTCAAGCACGGACGGTCTCCTTGATCGGCGTCTCTTGCATGCGCTCCACGTCCTTCAGCGACAGTGCGACAGTGCGGCGAGCTTGGCGGGTGGACAGCTGGCCGGCTGGGCGGCCGCCGACGATGCGGGCAATGGTGAAGAGGACGAGCACGAGAATCATCAGCACTGCCGCGGTCGCGAACCCGCGGGCTACCTGCGACGGCTGCGGCGAGCGGACGAGTTCGAAGGCCGCCAGCGGCAGCGAGACCATCGGATCCTTGGTCGGGTTCAGGTTCATTGTCGAGGTGAAGCCGGCCGTCAGCAGAATGGGCGCGGTCTCGCCAACACCGCGGGCAACACCGAGGATCACCGAGGTGGTAAGTCCCGACCGAGCGGTGGGCAATACCACGTGCCAGACCGTTCGCCACTTCGGCGCTCCAAGTGCTGCAGACGCCTCGCGCAGATTGCCGGGTACGACGCGCAGCACCACGTCTGCCGAGCGAATGATGATCGGCAACATCATGATGCTCATCGCGATCGAGGCCGCGATGCCTGATCGTTCGAACCCGAGAACAAGAATCCACGTGGCGAAGATGAACAGGCCGGCGAGGATCGACGGCAGCGCTGTCATTGCCGTCACCACCGTGCGGACCAGGCCGGTCGCCCGACCCTTCGATTCGGTGAGGTATACCGAGCAGGCGACACCGAGTGGCACCGTGATGACGAGCGCGATCGTGGTCATGATCAGCGTGCCGACGAGTGCGTGGGCAATGCCACCCTTGTCGAGTGGGTCAAGTGGGCCGGTAGTGCTGAGATCCGAGACGAAGAAGTTGGTATGCATCAGCGCGGTGTGCCCGCGCCACAGCACGAAGACCACAACGGAGAAGAGCGCGGCCAACGCGGTAACCGCCGACGATGTGAGCAGAACTGCCATGACTCGATCAACGACCGCAGGACCGTCGTCGGTGAGCGACACCAGCACGGAGTAGGTGACCAGGAACGTCGTCAACAGAACGACGACGAACCCGAGTTGACCGGACAACGGCGTCAGACGTCCGAAGATCAGCAGCGTGGTGGACAAGGCGCTGAGGAATGCACCAACCAGTGGAAGCGCATCTGAGCGGGAGAACTTCTTCAGGGCGCGCCGCTGCGCGGGAGGCGACTGCGGCCTCGGCCGAGGCGGGAGACACGTCAACTCCGAGCTCGAAACCGTCCACAGGTCAGGCGACAGCTGCGCCAACTCGTCGGTGATGCTGTCTGCAGCCGACTCGGACATCGCGAACGTCGTCATGCTTCGCTGCTCGCACCCGAACGCGACCGTGCCACGAACCACGAGGCAGTGAAGTTGACGACCAGGGTCACGGCGAACAACGCCAAGCCGGCCGCCATCAACGCGGAGAGCCCGAACCCGGAGGACTCGAACGTCCGCAACGCAATGAGACTGGAGACAGAGTTGCCGCCTGCTTCGAGGATATGAAAGTTGATGTCGAAGCGGGGCGAGATGACCAACACAACGGCGATGGTCTCGCCCAAGGCTCGGCCGAGGCCGAGCATGGTGCCGCCAATGATACCGCCGCGCCCGAACGGCAGCGCGACTACGCGGATCATGCCCCAACGGGTGGAGCCGAGCGCGAAGGCTCCCTCGCGTTCGCCGACCGGAACCTGTGAGAACACCTCCCGCATGACGACGCACGAGATCGGCATCACCATCATCGCAACGACGATTCCTGCAATGAAGGTGGAGGCGGTGTAGACCGACGAACTCGAGAGCGGGCTATTGGGATCGGCGCGGGCGACGTCGAAGAACGGCAGCCAGCTGAACCAGGTGTTGATCCAACGTGACAACCCGATCACCCGGCCTTGCAGCAGGAACAATCCCCAGAGACCGTAGACAACGCTGGGTACTGCAGCCATCAAGTCGACCAGCGCAACCAGCGACGAGCGCAACCACGTGGGAGCAACCTCAGTGATGAACAGCGCGGTGCCCAGGGCAATTGGTAGCGCGATGACGCCCGCAACGAGCGCGATCAAGACCGTTCCAACCATCACGGCGGCGATGCCGAACTTCCCACTGTCGGGCTGCCACTCGGCTGTGGTGAGGAAGGAGACGCCCGTCGCTCGCAGCGCTTGCGTTGCTTGAATTGCCAAGAAGAGGCCAACCGCCACCATGATGCCCAGCACCAGCATCCCACTGGCCGATGCGGTGCGGAAGAAGATGCGGTCGCCGCGGCCCAGCCGAGTGTTGAGCGCCCGCGGTTGAACTTCGCCGGGTGCAGCGACTTCGACATGCGGCACTGTGGTCAGCGCATCCTGCATCACGACGTCCATCGAGCTACACCAACCAGGCGGCAAGGACCACCAGCACGATCACCATCGCAGCGCTCAGCAGCAAGACATCGACGTGCTTGGCGTGTGACCAGAACGACTGCTTCACCGGTACGGGCGTCGGCTGCGGCAACGTGGTGTACATCTGCGTGGGGTAGGGCACCCGGCGCTCGTCGACCATGGTCGCGAGGACTGCCGCGAAGACTCGGGCGAATGCCTCGGCGTCGATGACGACGTTCACCGGAAGTTGCTGCGTCGACTGAGCCACCGTGGCGACCGGGACTACCTCGGGCTCCACGACTGGCTCGACGACTGGTTCGACGACTGGCTCCGAGATCACTTCCACCGTCAGGGCCGCCGCCTCGGCTCGGGCGGTGGCGATGACGACGTCGGCATCGAGATGAGCCTGTGAGAGTTCCTCGTCCAGCTCGCTGCGCCGCTGTTCCCACACGCGAGTCGCGCGGACGCGGGCGTCCATGCGCTCCACGGCTGCTGCCTCGTTGCGCTCGGCACTGGCGGCTTCTTGCATCGCTGCCCGGAGCTGCAGGCCCAGCAGCGCGCTGCGCGCGCGACCATTGAGACCGGGAGCGGCGGCATCAGAGATGACCGGCGCGACAACCTCGGCGCGCACGGTGTTGCTGCTCGCCACCAGCGCCGATGCCTCAGTCAGCACGGTCGCTTCTCGTCGCGCCGCTTCGATGAGGCGGGCCGCTTCCTCTCGCTCGGTCGCGAGTTCGGCGGCAAGGTCGGTTCGCCGACGGTCGACGAGTATCGCGAGGCGTCCGCGCAGCTCGTCGCGAGCAGCGTTGCGATCGCCGAAGGAGCCTTCCACCCGCGCGGCCTCCTGGACTGCCGAGCGCAGCTGCAAGGTCAGCATCGCGGTACCGACGCGCGACTCATCCAGCACGGTGCGCCTCTCGCGCTGCGGCTGCGAGCCGGCGCGCCTCGTCGAGGATGCGCTCGGTCTCCGCCCGTGCGGTGTCGCGAATCGAAGCGACAGCCGCCGCGTGGTTGCGTTCCATCTCCTCGACGGTCTCGCGCGATGCCACGAGTTCGTGGCGCATGTCTGCCTGCACCTGCGCGTCGATGACAGCTGCGCGCTCCCTTGCTGCGGCGGTTCTGAGCTTGGCTGCCGCAAGCTCGAGTTCCAGTCGAGCGAGTTCGTCCGAGTTGTCGGACGGGATGCCGTTCGTCGCTTGGTGACCGTTGACGCCGTTGAGCCCGCTCATCGAGATGGTCACCCGATCCACGCCATGGCCAGCGTCAAGGCCGACGCGATTGCAGCCACCGGATAGACGGAATGCGGCAGCGACCAGCGCCGGCGGGTGGGTGCCACCACCGCCTCGGCGTGCTCGCGCTGCAGCCAGAACTGCTGGAATGACTCGTCGGGCGCCATGTCGATGATGCGCAAGTCATTCGGGGACGGGGTGGGCGTCGGCCTCAAGGCCGTCGCGGCTGCGGGCGCAGAGTCCAGCGACGAAATGAGCTCATCAAGTAACGACTGAAGTTCCGAAGTGTCGGCGAGCTCCAGGTCGGTCAACACACGCGTGGCAGCCGACGGCAGCTCTATGTCAACCGGCGGCTGGCTGGCGGCGAGGTGTGCGAGGTACGTCTGGACGGCGTGCCTCGCCGCGTGTAGCACCGTTCGGCGCAGCTCACTTTCGTCAGCCCACCACTCGTCGAGGACAACTGACAACTGTTGCTTCTGCGCTGCTGCGACATTGACGTGCAATTCCACCTCGCCAGCGGCGCTGCCGCCGGGGATGGCACCGATGAGCGCCAGTTCCCTATCCGTTTCCGCACGCAACTGCAGGATCGAGCGCTGCGCATCGAGGAACTGGCGGGTGAGTTGCACCTGCACGGCACGAGCGCGGTCCAGTTGCGGCGACCCGCCACCGAGCTGCGCCGCTGCCTGGCCGAGTGCGTCGATGAAGCGAGCATGCTCCTTGCGTACCGCCGCCAGGAAGGCCTCAGGGTCCCCGACACGCGAACGCGTCGACTGCTCCACGTCATCGACTCTCTGGCGGGTCTCCATACCGTTGCGATGGTAAAAGGGCCGCGTGACACCCCTATGAATGCTCCCTGGTCACTATGTGGACGCAACATGAATTTCAGGAGACGCCCCTCAACCCACCCCGCTTCCGCGCCGACAAGCCCCCGTTACAGGCGGGTGAGGATCTCGGGGCCGTGGTCGCCCACCAGCACGGTGTGCTCGACGTGGGCGGCCAGTGAGCCGTCGACGGTGACGATCGTCCAGTCGTCGTCCAGTTCGTAGACGTCGTCGCTGCCGCCGGCCAGCAGCATCGGCTCGATGGCTAACACCATGCCCGGAAGCAACTCCGGACCGCGCCCGGGCTTGCCACGATTTTCGACGTCGGGTTCCTCGTGCATTGCTTGC
>JANLPB010000231.1:0-3790 GCA_031366885.1 Ilumatobacteraceae bacterium | reverse complement strand
CGTTTCTTCCGGCACCGATCAAGATGATGAGCAGCCTGATCGACTGCATCAAAGCGTCCAACCCTCCGACCGACATCACGGACGATGTCAACAACGTGACGGATGCGATGAAGGTCGTCGTCGGCGACTTTGAAGCAGCGTTGGTCGCAGCGAAGGGCGGCGATCTCGACAAGGTCGACGCCATCATCAGTGACATGCATGACAACGACGCTCCCGCAATCGATACCGCAATCGCGGCCATCGGCCAGTCGGAAGAATGAGCCGTTCAGCGAGGCATACCATTGCGACCGTGAGCAGGCAGACGGGCCACCGCCGCAGCGACATGGTGCTCGCTGCGTGCATGATGGTGTGCCTCGCGACCGTGGTCATCGGTCTCATCGGCGCGGCAGGGTTGCCGGAGAACGACCCAAATCCCTACGACACCTTCCAATACGCGTTCGGGTTCTCGGCCGTCGCCGTCGGGGGCTACGTGGCGCTGCGAGCCCCTGCACACCCGATGGGCTGGCTGCTGCTCTTCGCAGGCTGGGGCGACTGGCTGGCGGCCAGCGGCTACGCAGTGCTCTCGCGCGGCTGGCTGATGAACGAGATTGCCGCCCGCACGGCGTACGCGTTCGGAACGGCCGGGTGGGTCTGGGGCCGCGGCGTGGTGTTCGTGCTGGTTCCGATGATGTACGCCGCTGGCGACGCGTTCAGCCGCACCGCCCCGGTGTATCGACGGGTTCTCTGGTGGCTCGCTGTGGTGGTCATCGCGAACGCATGCCTCTTCCAGATCATGAACCACGTGCCGATCGACTTCGCGACCGGACTGCTGCCGTCGTGGACTGAACCCTTCCAGCGCTGGTATCCGGGTGCGATGCGAGCAATCTGGGTGGTGTCAGTCGTCGCGACGCTCGACCTGTTGTTCCGCGTCCTACGGATGGACGGCCCTGAGGCCCGACGACACCGGACAATCGCCTTTGGCGCAATCGTGCTGATGCTGCCACCGCTGATCGAGCTCGCAGCCCAGGTCGGATTCGGCGACGGGTTGAATCTCGACTGGGTCGAGTTCGCCGCCGTCACTCTGCTTCTCATCCTGCTGTCGTACGGCATCCTTCGCCACGGAGTCCTGGGGTTTCGGACCGCCCTCAGACGCACGGCGTTGTACTCAGGCGTCACGGTGGTGGCAGCGGGTCTGTACATCGCAATCGTGGCGATGTTCGCAGCTGTGTTGCAGGACGGGGTCGGACGCGGCCCCGTCGTGGCCACCGGCGTCGTTGCAGTCAGCTTCCAACCAGTCCGAGCCGGAGTGCAGCGGTTTCTCGACCGCTGGGTGTTCGGTGACCGCGACGAGCCCTACCGTGCCCTCGCTGGGCTCGGCCGACGGCTCGGCGACCCGTCTCCGGACAACGACCCTCTCGCGGTTGTCGCCGAGGCCGTGCGAGCATCGCTGCGGGTTCCCGCGGTGAGTATCGAAGTGATGTCAAATGGAGAGGCGCCCTCGATCGCCGCGACCGCCGCGACCGATCGGCCGGCCGGAGCTATCGAGCGAGTTCGCATCATGTACGAAGGCACGCTCGTCGGTTCGTTGTTGGTGACGCTTCCGCCGGGTGAGCGGCTGGTCGAGGAGGACCGCCGGCTGCTGGACGACCTGGCCGGGGCGGCCGGCGCGGTCGTCCGCTCTGCCTCTCTGGCTACCGATCTGGCTCGATCGCGCGACAGCATCGTGCGCGCGCGCGAGGAGGAGCGGCGCCGGCTACGCCACGACCTCCACGATGGTCTCGGGCCGACACTCGCGAGTGTCGCGATGGGACTCGATGCGGCCGCCGACCGTCTCACCGACGATCCAGAATTGCGCGAACTGCTGCTCGATCTCGACAAGGCCCTGCAGGACGGAATCGATGACATTCGCCGCCTTGTCTATGGCTTGCGGCCGCCGGCCCTCGATGAGCTGGGGCTGCTGGTTGCCTTGCAGCACCAGGCGCGAGACATGTCGATCCGTTCGCGCCGACCCGATGGCACGTTGGCGCTCGTGATCGACGTGGAGGTCGATGGAGCATTGCCGGAGCTCGGTGCGGCGGTCGAAGTAGCAGCATTCCGTATCGCGGTAGAGGCCATGACCAACGTGCTCCGCCATGCGAAGGCGACGCATTGCACGGTGCGGTTATCGGCAGACGAATCGCTGACGGTCGTGGTGGAAGACGACGGAATCGGCATCGAAAGCGATCGTCCGGCCGGCGTAGGACTCGAGTCGATGAGCAACCGCGCCGCCGAACTGGCCGGTCGCCTCGCCTGCGGCTCGCGAGAGCACGGCGGTACCCGACTCGTGGCCGTACTACCCCTGCATGACAGGGTGCCGACGTGATCAGGGTGCTCGTCGCGGACGATCACCCGATGTTCGTCCGAGCCATCACGACTGTGCTGTCCAGCGAATCGGACATCGACGTGGTCGCGACCGCCGCAAACGGCATCGAGGCCGTGAGCGCTTGCCTGGAACATCAGCCAGACGTGGTGTTGATGGACCTGCATATGCCCGGCATGAACGGGATCGAGGCAACTCGTCAACTCACCAATGCTGCACCACACATCGGGGTGCTCGTGTTGACGATGTTCGACGACGACGACTCGGTCTCTGCGGCCATTCGTGTCGGTGCACGCGGCTACCTGTTGAAGGGCGCGAGGCAGGAGGAAGTCGCGAGAGCCATCCGCAGCGTGCACGCCGGCGATCTGATCGTGGGTCGGCAGTTGGCGCGGCGGGTCGGAGCGCTCATCGCCGAGCATGCGGCGCCACGGGTACGGCCATTCCCCGGCCTGACTGACCGAGAGTTCGAGGTGCTCGATCTGATGGCCCGTGGACTGGACAACACGTCGATCGGACGGGCACTGTTCCTGAGCGAGAAGACCGTACGCAACTACGTGTCCACCACCTTCACGAAGCTCGCCGTCAACAGTCGAGCTGAGGCAATCGTGCTGGCTCGACAGAGCGGGTTGGGCAGCGAACCCAAGTGACGAAATCCGGTGTAGGTGGCCTCACGCCTCCGGGTGTAACTTCGACGGCATGAGCCAAGAAGTCATTGACCGCTACACCACTCTCATCACCGCGTTCGACGCCCGCGTGCAGGCGGCACCCGCCGACAGCTGGTCGAACCCCGCCCCGTGCGACGGCTGGACGGCCACCGACGTAGTCAGCCACATCGTGACCGGCATGAACGGCGTGGTCGCCGGCCTCACCGGTGGCGAACCCGCAACGGCAGACGCTAACGACCCTGTGGGCACCTGGAACTCGGCGCGCGCCAGCATGCTCGCGGCCCTCTCCTCCGCCGATCTCAGCACCAACGTCTCGGGGCCGTTCGGGCCGATGCCCGCCGAACAGTTCATCGGCCGCTTCATGTCCACCGACATGCTGGTGCACAGCTGGGACCTGGCCCGTGCCGTTGGCGGCGACGAGACCCTCGACCAAGACACCGTCGCTGCCGCCTACTCGGGCCTGAAGCCGATGGACGCGATGATCCGCATGCCCGGCGTCTTTGGCCCGAAGATCGAGCCGGCCGAGGGCGACGACCTGCAGACAGAGTTCCTCAAGTTCCTCGGCCGCGCCGTCTAACGACGCACTCCGACTCGACCCGCGTCTCGAGGTTTGCTGTGGCGACTGAGAAGGATCCACTCCACGAACTTTTGACGTTCGTTGCGGACCACTCGGCGGAGTTTCGAGCGGGGGCCGCGAATCGGCGCGTGTTTCCTCGCGCCGAGGCACTGGACGCTTTGCGACTCTCCCTCGGCACCCTTCACGACGAGCCGATGGACGCGCTCGAGG
>JANLPB010000171.1:0-2512 GCA_031366885.1 Ilumatobacteraceae bacterium | reverse complement strand
CCGAATCACCGTGGTGTGCGTCGTCGGCGGCGCTGACCAAGTCGATGATCGTTCCTGCGTCAACACGTACGGACGGGAACGGAACCTCGCCGGCACGCCACTCCTTCACGCGCATCGGTTGCAGCCCGAGCACGTCGACGTACCAGGCCAGTGTTCTTTCGACGTCGGCACACCGCAGGACGAGGTGGTCGAACGCGGTCACAGTGACGGGCGCATCCATGTGCTGCAGCGTACGTCCTCAGCCTTCGCACATGTTCAGGGCCAGCAATGCCAGCGCCCGAGCAGTGGTCAAGACCTGGTCGAGCGGCACATGCTCGTCGGGGCCGTGGGCGCGGGCGGCCTCGCCTGGCCCATACTGCAACGTTGGCACCCCGCCGATCCCGGTCATCAACCGCAGGTCGCTGCCGTACGGAGCCGTCCACGCCTCCTGTGTCGCCCCTCCGACCGCCGTGTGAGCGGCGCGGACGTTGTCGAGAAGGTCGCTGTTCTCGGGCATGCGGCCGCTGGCGAACTGGCCGCCCCACCACTCAACTGTGGCGGGGTGGTCGCGCAGCCATGGGTCTGCGCTGCACGCCTCCGCAATCGCGAATTCGAGTTCTGCTCTTGCGTCCGGCATCGGCTCGTCGAGTGCGACGCCAAGGCGACCCTCAGCGACCAACAGGTCGGGCACCGATGAGGCCCAGTCCCCAGCGTGAATGGTGCCGATGGACAGCGGGTACGCGATCTGCCACCGGCTTGCCGATTGCACCGGGTTCGTATTGCGACGCGCTTCCAGCTGCTGCAGCGCGTGCAGTAGGGGAACGAACTTCTCGATCGAGCTGACGCCCTCGGTCCGTCGCGATGCATGGGTGGCCAGGCCGGGCACCGACAGACGGAACGTGAGCGCGCCGGCATTTGCAGGGACGAGGTCGAGCCCGGTGGGCTCTGGAATTACGCACGCGTCAGCGCGCCAACCGCGGGCCAGAGTGCTGTAGGTGCCCAAACCGCCATCTTCCTCACCGAGAACGGCGGTGATGAGCAGGTCGCCGGTGAGTTGCACGCCGGCGTGGCGAATGGCCTCGATGGCCCAGAGGGCCGCCACGAAACCGGCCTTCATGTCGCAACTGCCGCGCCCGTACAGACGACCGTCGACGACGCGACCGTCGAACGGATCGCCCGACCACTGGTGCGGATCGCCGACAGGGACGACGTCGAGATGGCCGTTGAACAGCAGGCTGCGAGCACTGCCAGGAGCGGTACCGGGCAGGCGGCCGACGACACCCCACGCCTCGTCGCGTTCCACCTCCATGCCCGGAAAGTCCGGCCGCGCCGTCATCTCGTCGAGCGAAATCTGCCAGTGGTCGACGTCCAGTCCGCGTGCGGCGAAAAGGCGCGCCGCGTGGGCAATTGCTTCGTTCTCGTCCGACGTGCCGCTGATGCTGGGGATACGCACCAACTCGGTGAGCAGCCCGGTCATCTCGTGCTGCCGTTCATCGACGGCATTGAGGACCCTGGCGGCAACGTGTTCATTGGTCATGGCACTCTTCCTAGCAGTTCGGTACGCGGGCGAAGATGGTGGTCGGGCCGATAGCTTTGCAGCACCCAACCTGAAGGAATAGTTCCATGGCAACCGGCCCCAAGCTCACCCCGCTCCAGGAAGTTGAAGCCCGTCGCGCCGCCGCAGCGGCCGACAAGCCCAAGCGAGTGATCTCCGAAGAGGAGAAGGCCGTCCGCAAGGACCGCGTGGCAAAGGCCAAGGATGCGCTGGCCCGGTCCGTCGGCGCGAAGGGCGACTGGGTCATCTCCGGACGTGCGGCCCTGAAGACGTACCTGCAGCGCCTCAACGAGCCCAAGCAGCCCGACGACGCGCAGTTCGAGGCACTGTTGGCAGCTCCGTTCACACCGCCGCCGAAGAAGAAGACCAACGACCGTCGTTTCTGACATCCGTTTCTGACGTCCGTTCTCACGTCTCAGGCGGTTGAGATCGCAACATCGCCAGGCACATCAATTCGCGTCGATGCCGCCCGCACGGGGATGTCGGCGAACACCTGACTCAGTTGCACGCTCACGGTGGTTCCGTCGGCGGCGCGCACAGTAGCGACCCTCGCTTCGCTGTCGGCAGGAACCCACACGAAGACGTACGTGGCGTTGCCCACCACAACTGTCTCGTTGCCGGGGTCGGCGGCGAGATCGACGCCGGTCGGTATCGAGTCCGACACTTCGGTGCCGGGCAGACTCCACCACCACAGATACTCCGTGCGTACGCCCCGTTGCGCCAATTGGATTCCACTGCCCCACGGCGACCCGTTCTCGGCCACGCCCGTGCCGACTTCGGCGAAGTCCCCGAGCCGATAGTCGGGGTGTAACCCGTAGACCAGACCTCGCCACTCCGCCCCGTCGGCCAGTCTGACCGACCGGCTCATCGACAGCAGCTCGGTGGTGGGCACCTGGCCGGTCAGGCTGAGGAGACGCCCCTCGGCGGCCCACGTCACGATTGATTCTCCGCTCGGCGTCAGCGTCGCGGCGGTGTACC
>JANLPB010000145.1:0-9221 GCA_031366885.1 Ilumatobacteraceae bacterium | reverse complement strand
GCGAGCGCGAGGGCCCGCTTCGATTCGCTGGATGCGGCGGCGATGACGTGCATGCCCAACGCGTGACCGACGTCGACTGCGGCCAGCCCGACGCCTCCGCCGGCGCCCAGCACCAACAGCCACTCGCCAGCCTGGGAGCGTGCCCGATTGTGGAGCGCGAACCAGGCCGTGCCGTAACTTTGCACAAACGTCGCTGCCTGTCCGTCGGTCATCCCCTCGGGCGTGTGCAACACGCGTCTCGCGGGCCAGAGCACCTCGCTGGCGAAACCCCCAAGCCCTGTGCTGGCGAAGACTCGGTCGCCGAGGGCATGCGTCTGCACACCATCGCCGACCTCGATGACGACGCCAGCGATCTCGCCACCGGGCACGAATGGCAGCGGCGGCTTGATCTGGTAGAGCCCCTGCACGAAGAGCCCGTCGACGAAGTTGACCCCGGCGGCGGTGACCGCGATGCGCACGTGGCCAGGCCCGATCGGCGCTGACGGCCGCTCCTCAATCGTCAAGTTGGCGACCGGCCCAAAGCTGTTGCACGAAACGATCCTCATCACCACCGACCGTAGTGCGAAGCTGTCGGTTCATGCGGCTCGAACCATTCACTCTCGTCGGCACCCATGTTCAGCTCGAACCTCTTGCGCGCAGTCACGCGGCGGACCTTCTGGCCGCCGCAAATCAGGACCGCAGCACGTTCGGCTACACGCCGGTACCGGCGGACGAAACGGCGATGGACGGCTATCTGGATTGGTTGCTGGGCGATGCGGAACGCGACATGGTGGTGCCCTTCGTGCAGCGCCGTCTTGCCGACGGTGCGGCAGTTGGCTGTACGCGCTTTCTCAACGTGACCTGGTACACCGGGCGCGACACGCCAGCCGAAGTCGAAATCGGTGGCACCTGGCTGGCAGCCGACGCGCAGCGCAGCCCCATCAACACCGAAGCCAAGCTGCTGCTGTTGACGCAGGCGTTCGACAAATGGAATGTGTTTCGAGTGGCGATCTGCACCGATGCACTCAACCAACGCAGCCGCGACGCCATCGTGCGCCTCGGCGCACAGTTCGAGGGCATCCTGCGCCAACACCGCCCCAACACTGGTCACCTCACCGAGCCTGGCAAGGCGCGCGACACTGCTGCGTACTCCATCCTTCCCGCCGAGTGGCCGGCCATTCGCGCACGTCTGGAAGCTCGCCTCGATGGCTGACCAACGCCCCGTCATGCTCATCACCGGCGCCGGTCGCGGCATCGGTGCGGCCGTTGCCCGCGCTGCCGCGGTGCAGCGTTACCACCTAGTGTTGAACTACTCGGTCTCCGCCGACCCGACCGAGGAACTTGCCGCCGAGCTTCGCGAGGAGGGCTGCCGAGCGGTCACGATCCAGGCTGACGTTGGTAACGAGGCCGACGTGCTGCGCGTGTTCGCCACTATCGACGAACGCTTCGGCCGCCTTGATGTACTGGTCAACAACGCCGGCATCGCAGGCGGCTACGGACCACTGAGCACCGTCACCGCCGAAATGCTGGCCAGGCTGTGGGCGGTCAACATCACCGGTCCGTTTCTGTGCGCCCGCGAAGCTGCCGCCCGAATGCGTACGGATGCCGGCGGGCACGGAGGCAGCATCATCAACATCTCGTCCAAAGCCGCAGTTCTGGGCGGCCCCAACGAGTGGGTGTACTACGCCGCCTCGAAGGGAGCCATCGACACGATGACGGTCGGCCTCTCCAAGGAGCTGGCGACGGTCGGCGTGCGGGTCAATGGTGTGCGACCCGGTTTGATCGAGAGCGACTTTCACCTCCACGCGCCACCCGGTCGTATCGAACGGATGGCACCCATGATTCCGATGGAGCGCAGTGGCAGCGCAGCCGAGGTGGCCGGCGCAGTTCTGTGGCTGGCGTCGGGCGAGGCGAGCTACGTCACCGGCGCCTTCATCGACGTCACCGGCGGGCGCTGAGCGCTCAGGAGAAGCCGACCGCCATACGCGGCCACAGCTGCCGTCAGCACCGCCAGGACCAGCACGGTGGGCGGCAACGACTGCGGGCCAACACGATCGAAGAGCTGCCCGACGACGAAGGGCATCATCAAACCTCCTATCCCAGATGCAGCAACGATGGCCGAGGTGTTGCGGCCGCTGAGCGCGAGATGGCCTTCAGCGAAAGCCAGCATCGACGCGTACTGCGGGGCGACCGAGAGGCCGAACAGCAGCGTCACGATCCACAGCATGGGGCCCGGCCCATCGAACACGACGAACAACAGCGACGCTCCCACGGACATAGCGGTGGTCACGGCGACCGTCACTCCAGGCGTCAGGTGGCGAGCCGTCCAGATGGCCACCAAGCGACCGATCGCGAAGCCCAACCCGAACATCGAGGTCACACCGGTCGCCGTACCCGCGTCCCCGTATTCGATCTGTTCGACGTACGTGTGAATCCAATTGGCGAAGCCGGTCTCCAGCGCCACGTACGCAAAGAAGAACGCACACACAACGGCGACGTGAGTCGTACGTGCCCCACCAGCGTGACTGCGTTCGACGGTGGCGAGGCGAGTCCGAGTCGGCGACGGGTGAGGCAACATCAGCGTTGCGCACACGGCTGCGAGCGCGGCCATCGGAAGGGCCACTCCCCAGACCGAGTCAACGTGTCGCAGAGATCGGTTCACAAGAATGGGCGTCGCCATCGCGCCGAGCGCAAAGCACAGATGCAATGAGTTCAGCAGCGGGCCGGGACCGTCCGGGCGGCTCCACATCACCAGCGTGTTGCCGCTCACATCGCACACGCCGCACGCCAACCCGAGCACCCCAAACGCAAAAACGAGGTACAGCAACGAGGGTGCGACCGCAATCAGCGACACCGACGCGACGCTCACCACCATCGCGGCCACCCAGCGACGATGGCCGCGGCCACTGTCGAGCCCGTGGCCGGCAGCGACGGAACCGGCGATGTAACCGGCGGACTGTCCGACGAACACCCACGCGATACCGCCGTCGGTGGTGTGGGCTCGATCGCGAAGGTGCGACAACGCGGGCCCAGCCAGGTTGAGCGCAACACCGATCAGCACGAAGCCGATGAGGTAGGCCGGAACCGGCGACGTACGCGGGCCCGACCGCTGCGGGCCGGATGGAGTCGTGTCGTGAAGTGCCGGCTGCATCGTGACGCAATCTATGCAGACGGGTAGGGTCGCATCCGCATGCAGGTCGTGGTCGTCGTCGCCCATCCCAATTCGGACAGCTTCACTCACGCCATCGCCAACCGGGCGTGCGCTGGTCTGAGCGCGGCGGGTCACGAGGTGCAGCTGCTCGACCTCTACGCACTCGAATTTCGCGCCGCGATGAACGCACAGGAGCATGCCGCCTATCACGCCGACTACCCCGCGCTCGATCCGATGGTCGCTGTGCTCGATCCGATGGTCGCCGACCACGGCACGCTGGTCACCGGCGCCGACGCACTCGTGTTCATCTACCCCACGTGGTGGAGCTCTCTGCCGGCAATTCTCAAGGGCTGGCTCGAGCGGGTCATGGTGCCAGGCGTCGCCTTCGTCTTCAACGAGAAGGGCAAGGTGCGCCCAGGGCTGACCAACGTGCGCCACATCGTCGGCATCAGCACCTACGGCTCTCCACGCAGCTATACGAGAGTGATCAACGACAACGGCCGACGAATGCTGACTCGTGCTCTCCGGCTGAACACCGGGTTGCGGACACGGACCGCGTGGTTGGGGTTGTATGCAATCGACAGCGCTACGCCCTTTCAACGCGCAGAGTTTCTCGATCGCGTCGAGCAGAGAATGCAGTCGCTATGAGGGTCCACGTCGTGTACTGCCATCCGTCGCCGACGTCGTTCACCGCGGCGGCACTCACCAGCGCCCTCGCCGGGTTGGCCGCCGCCGGTCATGAGGTACGAGTCACCGACCTGTATGCCGACGAGTTCGTACCCGAGTTGTCTGCGTGGGAGCGAACCAACCATCTGTCGTCGCCCGACACCAAACCTGCGATCGCCACGTATGCGGACAACCTGCGGTGGTGCCAGGCCTTGGTACTGGTGTACCCGACCTGGTGGTCCGGGCAGCCAGCGATGCTCAAAGGCTGGATCGACCGGGTATGGGTCGGAGGCGTTGCGTACGACCTTCCGGACGGAGCCAACAGAATTCGGCCTCGGCTAAACAACATTCGACGACTCGTGACGGTCACCAGTCATGGTTCCAGCAAGTTGGTCAACTCGCTCGAGGGCGAGGGTGGCAAGCGCGTCGTCAGCCGATCGCTGCGCGTTCTGTGCAGCAGGTGGACGCGTACGAAGTGGATCGCGCTGTACAACATCGACACTGCGAGCAGTTCGAAGCGCAAGGCACATCTCGCGCGGGTGGACAAGGCGATGCGCAACCTGCGCTGAAAATCAGGGTCAGGCGCGGTCGAAGCGGGTGACCACTTCCACGTGCGGAGTGTTCGGGAACAGGTCCAGCACTGTCGAGCCCGAGTGGCGATAGCCGTGCGCTGCGAGCAGTGTCGTATCCCGGGCGAGTGAGACGGGGTCGCAGCTGACCAGTACGACGACGGGTGCACCGGTTGCCGCCAGCACGTCGGTGGCGAGGCGCCCGAGCCCCGCTCGTGCCGGGTCGACCACCGCCAACTCCACCTGTTGCGGCGGCCACTCCTCGAACGGAACGCGGTAAATCGTCGCCCGCGCCCCGAGGTTGAAGGCAGCATCCGCACACGACGACGGAGAACTCTCGACGATGATCGCGTGAGCGGGGTCGAGAGTCGCTGCAAAGAGTCCGACGCCGCCGTAGGCGTCCAACAACGGACCGCGCAGGTCGCGCAACTCATCGCCGCACACGTCCTTCACAGTTGCAACCAAGAGTTCCGCGGCCGCCGGGCCGGACTGGAAGAACGAGGCGGCAGACACCCTCAGCCGGACACCCGCAACGTCCTCGTACAGCACGGACTCGGGACCGACGGCCACATGCTGCGGCAGGCCGACGAAGCGGATGTCGCCTGAGGACGACCAGACTGTGGCCTCACCCGTCGCAACGCTGACTCGAAGGGACACCTCCCGATCGGGCAGCACCGGGTCGGCAAATCGGATGTTCGGTAGCAGCGCCGCTAGCGCAGGGTGCGCCACCATGCAGCCATCCAACGCGACGAGGCGATGACTTGCCGCCGAGCGCAGGCCGACCCGCCCTGCATGGTTCACAGCTAGGCGCATGCTGGTTCGATACCCCCAGGGGTACACACTCCCGCCGACACGAATGTCGGCATCTGCCAGCTTGGCCGTGCGCCGCATCGCGTCGCGGACGATCTCTGCCTTCCAGTGAAGTTGCGCGTCGGGCGCCGCGTGCTGCCACCCGCAGCCGCCGCAACCGCGAGCCAGTTCGGGGCACGGCGCCGTCACCCGATGTCGCGAGGCCCGGAGAACTTCGACGGCGACCCCCTTTGCGAAGTCGCGCTTGTTCGTCGTGATGGAAACCCGCACCGTTTCGCCAGGCAGCGCGCCCTCGACAAACACGATTCGGCCATCGGCGAGGCGGGCAATTGCATCGCCGCCGGCTGCCATCTTCTCGACCAAAACGGTCTCGTCGTTCGGTCGCGCGAGCTGAGCCATCGTTGACGAGCCTACGGTGCGCACTACTGTCGCAGCCGTGCCCCGGATTGAGATTGCCCCCAGCGTGCTACCCGCCGACTTCGCCCGGCTGGGCGAGGAGGTCGCGGCCCTCGCGGCCGCCGGAGTCGATCGCATCCAATGGGACGTCATGGATGGGCAGTTCGTACCCAACCTGACCTTCGGCCCCGACGTCATCGCCGCCGCCCGTACGCATACGTCGCTGCCGTTCGAAGCTCACCTCATGGTGCTCACCCCGGACGTGATGGCGGCCGAGTACGTCAAGGCCGGCTGCCAACGTCTCATCGTTCATGCGGAGGCGTGCACGCACCTGCACCGCACACTGGCCAACATCTCGGAGCTCGGTGCGAAGGCGGCAGTTGCGCTGAACCCGGCCACGCCCGTGTCGGCAGTGGCGCACGTGCTCGATCTTGTCGACATGGTGCTGATCATGACGGTCAACCCGGGCTTCGGAGGCCAGAAGTACATCGCCACGATGGAGCCCAAGATCCGCGAGTTGCGTGCGCTCATCGTCGCCGAAGGTCTCTCCGACGCGGTCGACATCGAAGTGGACGGCGGGATCGGGCCAACGACCATTGGCGCGGCGGCGAACGCCGGCGCCAACATCCTGGTTGCGGGCAGCGCGCTCTACCGGGACCCGGAAGGTCTCGCTCACGCCGTAGCCGACCTCCGCGCACGGGCTGAGGCCGCATACCCCCTGTAGCCAACCCGCCCGCTGCAGATGGACGAATGGGCAACTGTCGCGCACCCTTTTCGTAGAGTGCTGGCAGATGGCGCTGCACCGACTTTCCACCCCCTACGGGCCGCCGGCATTTCGCGCGTTGCGCGAAGCAGTCAACCGGGTGCAGGGTGGCGATCCGTTGGCGGCCGTCACCGTGGTGGTGCACTCAAATGCGGTTGGCGTCGCTGCGCGGCGTTGGCTGGCCGCGAACGGCGGCATCGCCGCTGCACAGTTCGTCACCGCGTTCCGTTTTGCTGAGCTGTTGGGTGGTCAAGCGCTGGCTGCAACCGGTAAGCGGCCGGTCTCCACTCCGGTTGTCGACGTTGCGGTGCGCCAGGTGCTGGCCGCCTCAGCTGGCATGTTCGAACCGATCGCCCACCACCAGGCCACCATCACCGCGTTGCGAACCACCTACCGCGACCTGCGCCATCTCTCCGCGCCAGTGCGCCGCCATCTCGCCCAGCAGGGCACCGTTCGGGGACGTGAGGTCAGCCGGCTGTGCGCCGAGGTGCACCGAACCCTCGCCGACCAGTGGTACGACGAGGCCGATCTGCTGCAGGCCGCATGCACTGCGGTGAATGCGGCGCCTGCCCGCACCGTGGTGTTCCTCCCTCAACGTGTGCGGCCCACAGAGCAAGCGTTGTTCGACGCGCTCGCCCAGCGCGGCGAGGTGGTGCTCTTGGAGGGCGAGAACCTCACGCCCGACGGCGTTGCCCTGGAAGTTGTCGATGCCTCCGACGCCGATGAAGAGGCGCGCGAGGCCGTGCGCTGCGTCGTGGCCGCCGTTCATGAGGGCACGCCGTTGCATCGCATCGGCATCGTGTGGCCGCGCAACGAGCCCTATGCCCGCCTCGTCGGCGAGCATCTCCATGCAGCAGGCATCCCTTGGAACGGACGGCCGGGAATTGCGCTGCACGAGCACTTGGCCGCGCGGCTCGTGCTCGATCTGCTGCGGCTCGATCGCCGCGGCATCCGCCGCGCCGATCTGTTCGCGCTGTTGGCGCACGTGCCGGCGCGTACGGCCGACGGCACACTCGTACCTCGCCAACAGTGGGAGCGTGTGTCGCGCGAGGCCGGGCTGGCCAGTGACACCGACTGGGAGGAGCGTCTCAGTGCGTACAGCGTCCGCACCGGTGCCCGCGGGTCCGATCGCGACGGACACAACGCCACCGCCGCGCTCCAACTTCAAGCATTCGTCGCCGACCTTCGCCGTCAATTGGGGGGGCCGGACGAAGAGCTGCCGTGGCAGCACTGGGCCGACCTCGCGCATCGTTTCCTCGCACGCTGGTTAGGAGGCGAGCGCGGTATCCGGGCGTTGCCCTCCGACGAGTACGAGGCGTTCGTTGCCGTGCAAGCGTCGCTCGACCGTCTCAGTCGGCTCGATGCGCTTGCCTCGCCTGTCACTCGCACCGTGTTCGCTCACACGTTGCAGTCCGAGCTCGACAGTGCGCCTGGCCGCGTTGGCCGCATCGGTGTCGGAGTTCACATCGGGCCCCTGTCGTTCGCCGTCGGGCAACCCTTCGATCTGCTGATCGTTGTCGGCGCCTGCGAGGGCTTGCTGCCTGCTCCCCCACCGCCCGAGGCCCTCTTGGGTGACGCTGACCGGGCCCTCACCGATGGTGCGTTGCCCATCAACGCCGATCTTGCCGCCGAGCAACAGCGTCAGTTGTGGGCGTCTCTCGCCGGAACTGAGCGAGCCGTCCTGTTGAGTCCCCGCGGCGATCTGCGTGCGACTGCGCTGCGTCAGCCCTCGCGGTGGGTCACCGCGTTGGCACTGGCAACACCCACTCATACACGGTCTGTCGCTTCGTTCGCCGCCGGGTTGGTCGACGCCGCCTTTCCAGCCACTGTGTCGCAGCATCGGCTCCGGGCGCTTGCGCACGCACGTCGCGCTGGCCAACTGGTGGCAGAGCAGCCTCTGGTGCAACTCCTCGAACCGCTTCGGCTGGGCAGTGCAATGGTGACGGCTCGGTCCCTCTCAGTCCTCACCGAGTACGACGGCGACCTCAGCGGGCTCCACATCGATGCTCTGGGCAGCAACCCGGTCTCGCCCACACGCCTCGAAGCTTGGGTCAGTTGCCCGCACGGCTGGTTCATGCAGTACCTGCTGGGCCTGTCGCCTGTCGAACAGCCCGATGAAAATCTGCAGATCACGCCGCGCGACCGAGGCACGCTGGTTCACGCCGCGCTCGACCTCTTCCATCATCAGGTCATTTCCGGCGAACTTTCACAGCCCACCGCGGATGGCTGGAGCGCCGCTCACCTCATCGCCCTGCTCGCCGCGTTCGACACAGTTGCCGGGCAACTCGAGCAGCAGGGCGCCACCGGTCGCACTGCGTTCTGGCGCAGCGAGCAGGGGCGGCAGCGCTTCGAGCTGGCCACGTGGTTGCAGCGCGATAGCCAATTGGTTGCCACACGCGCCGCAACCGTCATCGCCTCCGAGCACAGATTCGGCTTCGACGACATTGCACCCGCAGCGCTCACGCTCACCGATGGAACGGTGGTGCGCCTACGCGGTTCCGTCGACCGCATCGACCGTTGCGCAGACGGAAGAATGGTCGTCACAGATCACAAGACGGGCAGCTCCACCAGCTACCGCGACATCACCGATCTCGACCCCACTGCCGGCGGCAGCAAGCTGCAGTTGCCCGCGTATGCGGCTGCCGCGTTGGCTCTCGACGCCGCCGAGGGAGACACAGCCGAGGGCGACACAACGCTCCTCAGAGGGCCGGTGATTGCCGAGTACGGGTTTTTCGGGAAAGGCAAATACGCACGGGTCACGGCAACCATCGATGCCAATGCCTGGCCGCAGGTGACCAGCGCACTGCAACACATTGTCGACGGCATCCGGTCCGGAGTTTTCGTCGCACGGCCGGAGAAGTCGCAGTTCAGGCTCAGCTTCGTCCCC
>JANLPB010000139.1:0-10833 GCA_031366885.1 Ilumatobacteraceae bacterium | reverse complement strand
TCCGTCGATGAACAGCACAACCGGCCCAGACGACGCATCGGCCCCGCGCGCCTGAACAACAGCGAGCAGCCGATGCAAGAGACGCATCAACCGTTCGCGCTCGTGCAGGCGAACCACGGCCACGCACGAACCGTGATCGGTCAGGCAGCTCAACTGGTCACTTCCCCTGCCGTCGATCACGTACATCTGGACGGTCGTGCGTGCAGCCAGCGTGCGCAGGGCGGAGGTAGCGCCCGCACCGGGGCTGCCGGCAATCAGGAGCTGCCCGCCGGACGGTTCCCAGTGGAGCGGCAGCACCTGCTGATGGTCTGGGTCGTCGAGCAGACCGACAGCGTCGGCGGGAATCTGATCCTGCATGAGCTCGGTGGGCAGCGGCGGCTTCCATGGCGCGGGTGGGCGCTGAGCGCCTGCCAACCGCGCCGCCTCGCAGGTTGCGCGAACCAACGCCTGTAGCTCGGTCTCGGTGCCGCCCTCCTCGGGGGTAGTGCAGCGGGCGGTCTGGAAGGTGAGGTGGTCGTTGGCACCGAGGCGCATCACCGCTCTGCCCGGCAGACCGCGTGGCAGCATCGCCGGCGCGGGAATTCCCACCACGTCGGTGGCGTCGGCGGTGTCCTGTAGGCGCAGCGCCACGCGCAGGTTGGTGTTGGCCCGAATGTCGTCGCTGATCACGCCGGTGGGTCGCTGCGTGGCCAGCACCAGATGCACGCCCAAGCTGCGGCCGCGTTGAGCGACCCCGACCAACGAGTGGAGGAAGCCTGGCTGCTCGGCGACTAGGGAGGCGAACTCGTCGATGATCACGACCAAGCGCGGCACGACGACGTGGGGCGCGGTCGCTCGCAGCGCCGGAAAGTCGGCGGCGCCGTGGTCGCGAAGGATGCCTTCGCGCCGGCGGAGTTCGGCGTGGAGACTGCGTAGCGCTCGGTCGGCGAGATGGTCGTCGAGATCGGTGATGACCCCGACCACGTGAGGCAGCGCCGCGCACGCATCGAACGTGGCTCCACCCTTGTAGTCGATCAGAACGAAACTGAGGTGGGCAGGGCTGGCACCCGCTGCCATTCCCGCCACCAAGCTGCGCAACAGCTCGCTCTTCCCCGCACCGGTGGTTCCAGCGATCAGCCCGTGCGGCCCGTCGCGGACGAGGTCGATGTCGACCGCCCCATCCGCCGCCATTCCGATCAGGGTGCGCGGGCTCGGGTCCGCCCCGGCCGACACCCAATTCGCAACAATTCCCGCTGGCGTCAGTGACGTGCCTTCAGTGGTGAGCAATGCACTCAATGAAAGATCGCGAGGCATACCGCTGGCGACGCTGAGCGGGTCATCGGGATCGAAGAGAGAACGCTGGTGCGCCGTGCACGCGAACGTGCTTCGTTCGCTCATGCCAGCGAGTCGAACAGGCACCGGCAGCATCGTCGTGCGGGCGTCGGCAACCCATCGCCCAATCGGCCCGCTGGCCGTGGTGAGCACACTGGTGCAGAGGTGGGGGACTCCGGAGTCGGCCGCGAGCACCACCATCAGCGCGTGCGTGTCGGGATCTGCGAGTGCACGACGCAGTGGACTGGTGCGGGTGGTCAACAAAGTGGGCTGGTCAGTGACGAACAACAGGTGCGCGGTGTGATCGCCGAGGTCGGACAGCAGAGCACCCAGTCCCGCCTCACCGACGATTGCCGTCGTTCCGTCGGGCTGCCTCAGGTGTGGCAGCGCACGCACGCAGTCCCAGTGCGTCGGTCGATCTGTCACGATCACGACGCGGAGATCGGCGGGGCCGCACGAAGCGCTGAGCTGCACTACCAGCGCACGCGCCATGGCCATCGATTGTTGACCGCGAAGTGCAAGGCGTGCCCCACGTCCGAGGTCGACGGCGATGGGCAGGTCGTCGGCGTCTCGGTCGTCGGTGTCGCGGTCGTCGGTGTCGCGGTCGTCGAGTTCGCCGACCTCGTTGTCGGCGCCCGGCCACGGAAGGTCACCGAGGCCAAGCGCGCCAAGATATGCGTCCGGGTGAGTGTCGCGGCGGGCCCACAGCGTCGCGTCGAGCGACGCGTGAGCCCGCTGCGCCGTGGCCACCGTCGGAACTGTCGCCAGGTGGTAACGCCGGAACGACTCGCGGTTGCGCCGGACTTCGGCGAGATACGTCGCCTGCTCGGTGCGGAACACGAGCGTCTCGCGCTGGTGGCGTCGAACGCTGGCGAACCGCTGGGCTCCCCAGCTGCCAACGGCCACCAGGCCACCGAGAGCGCCGAACAGCAGGAACATCGGTTGCTGCATCACCACGGCGATGGCGGCGGCCCCTGCCAGGCTCAGTACTGCCGGCACGAGGCCGGCGGCGGTGTCGTGACGAGCGGTCGGGGCCGAGGGAGGCACCGGCGTGGTGCGCTGCCACTCTGGCAAGCCCCGTGGGCAGCGGATGAGGGCACCATCGACGACGTTCGCGCTGCTGGCATCGGCGGGAGGCACCTGGAGGTGAAGGGTGAGAGTGCTGCCCGCAACTTCGATCACGGAGCCGTCTGCCACCGTCGTCTCGCCCACGAGTGCGGCACCGTTCAGCAACATCGGGGCTCTTCCGGTCAGTTGAGTCACGACGAGTGCACCGTCAACCTGCACCTCCACCATCGCCTGGTGGGGTTGCAACGTCGGGTCGTCGCAACGCAACTCGGCTGTATGCGCCCTCCCCAGGAGGTGCCGCCCGACACCGATGACGTGGGTGGCCCCGGCGTCGGGGCCGGTGCGCCATGTGCACTGCCATCTCGCAGTTGTCGGTGTGCTGTGGGTGAGTTCGTCGCAGGTCTCCATCACCTGTACTGGGCATGGCGAGGTGCGCGAATCGGCAACGTTTTTGGGTGAGCGAGCAAAGAAGTTCGCAGGTCAGATGATTGTGAGCATCGCTGTGAGGCGGTCTGTGAGCCGACGTGTGAGGGTGCGCGCCCACGATCGGCGTATGAATCAACGACTCCCCCTCATCATCAATCGCTCGCTGCTTGCTCGGCTCGACCGCGAGTGGCAAGCCATCAATGAGCGGCCGGCCGTGCTGGGTCGGGCAGCCGCCTGGGGGCTCGGCGTCGCCTTCGAGACCCTCGACGACGTGGTGGTCGCCACCGGGTATTGGTCCACGCCTGCACAACGTCGGGAGGGTGACACTGGTGGCTTGGTCTCGGCCAACGAGGTGCTGCGTCGGCTACTGGTGGCCGCCCGTACGGACGATGTGGCGGCCCGGGTCGTCCTGCAGCGGGTGCTCCCGGGGATCATTGCCACATCCCGCAGGTGGGGCCCCGGTCGCCCGGGAGGTTCCGTCGACGCATTCGACGACATGGTGTCGTCAACGTGGCTGGTGATTCGTGAGTTTCCCACCCATCGGCAGCCTCGCCACCTGGCAGCGAGCGTCTTGCGCGCCGCCGAGTACAGGGCGTTTCAGCAGTCGAGTCGGCGGCTGCTGGTCCACGAGCTGACGGCGCCGAACTTGCTCGATGTGCCGGTTGAGTGCGTGGCCAGCCTCGACGCAGCCGAAGAGTTGGCGGAGGTGCTGGCGTGCGCCAGTTCTCTGACCGAGCATGAGCTCAGGCTGATCGAGCTGCTCGCCAGCGGCTGCAGCGCGGTGGAGGTCGCTCAGCAACTGTGCGTCAGCGTGCGCACTGTCCGCAACCATCGTGACGCGGCGCTGCAGCGTGTTCGGATGGCCGCGATGGCGGCGTGAGCGGCTGCTATTTGCCGGGAGCGAACCGGCGCAGGCGCAAGCTGTTGCTCACCACGAACACGCTGCTGAACGCCATCGCCGCACTTGCGACCACGGGTGAGAGCAGCCACGACATGGCCAGCGGGACGGCAGCGACGTTGTAGGCAAATGCCCAGAACAGGTTGCCCTTGATGACCGCCAGTGTGCGGCGACTGAGTTCGATGGCGTCGGCGGTGGCATGCAGGTCGGCGCGCACCAAGGTGAGGTCGCTGGCCTCGATGGCCACGTCGGTTCCGGTGCCCATCGCGATACCGAGGTCGGCTTGCGCGAGGGCGGCCGCATCGTTGACGCCGTCGCCGACCATGGCGACGACGCGACCCTCAGCTTGCAACCGTTGCACCTCGGAAACTTTTTGTGCGGGCAGCACGCCGGCGATTACATCTTCCGCCCCGATGCCGACCTGTTCCGCAACCGCGGCGGCTGTTGCGGCGTTGTCGCCGGTCAGCAGGATCGGTCGCAGGCCCAGGCCGCGCAGCCGGACGATGGCGTCTGCGCTGGTGGGCTTGACCGTGTCGGCAACAGCAATGGTGCCCAGCAACGCGCCATCGGCGCACACCGCCACGACAGTGAGCCCGTGAGCGGTCGGTGGAATCTCCTCGGTTGCGGCGCGCCTCACTTCGACGATGCGGCCATCGATGGTCGCCTGAGCACCCACGCCGGCGAGCGAGATGAAGTTGCCGGCCACGGTCACTGTTCCACCGTCGCGGCGCGCCGCTCGCACGATCGCTGCTGCGATTGGGTGCTCGCTGCTCAGTTCGACAGCAGCCGCCAGTCGGAGTAGATCGTCGTCGGTCGAACCCTGCAGGTCGTGGGCCTGCACGACGTGGACGTGCACGACATCCATCACGCCTGTCGTGACGGTGCCGGTCTTGTCGAGCACGATCGTGTCGACGCGGCGGGTGCTTTCCAGAATTTCTGGACCCTTGATGAGGATGCCCAACTGCGCCCCGCGGCCGGTGCCGACCAGCAGCGCCGTCGGTGTCGCCAACCCGAGAGCGCAGGGGCAGGCGATGATCAGGACGGCGACGGCGGGGGCCATGGCTTGTGCGAGGCTGCCGGTGCGGGCGAACCAGAAGCCAAGCGTGGCCGCGGCGAGCACGATGACGATCGGCACGAACACTCCCGCTACTCGGTCCGCAAGTCGCTGAACCGGCGCCTTGCCGGTTTGTGCCGCCTCCACCAGGCGGGCCATGTGAGCAAGCGCGGTGTCGGCACCGACACGGGTTGCGCGCACCACCAGTCGCCCGTTGGTTGCGATCGTGGCACCCGTGACGTGGCTGTCGACGGCCACTTCCACGGGGACACTTTCGCCGGTGACAAGGCTCATGTCGACCGCCGCCGCTCCCTCCTCGACGATGCCGTCGGTGGCGATGCGTTCGCCTGGGCGCACGACGAACCGGTCGCCGACACGAAGGGCGCTCGCCGGGCGAGTCTGCTCGCTTCCGTCCAACTGCAGCACGTTGGCGTTGTCGGCCCCAAGTGCCAGCAGTGCGCGCAACGCGCTGCCCGCTCGGCGCTTCGAGCGGGCTTCGAACCAACGCCCGGCAAGGATGAGTGCAACGGTGGTACTGGCGACCTCGAAGTACAGGTGATGACTGTCGCCGCGCTGGGGGATCAGCGACATCGGCATCGTCATTCCGATGTCGCCGGCGGGGGTGGCCAGCAGCGCGTACAGGCTCCAGCCGTACGCAGCCGTGACGCCAACTGACACGAGTGTGTCCATGGTGGCCTCTGCCTGGCGGAGGTTCCTCCAGGCAGTGAGGTGGAATGGCCACGCCGACCATGTGGCCACAGGTGTGGCCAACACGAGCGCGACCCACTGCCACGCGCGGAACTGCAGCGCCGGAATCATCGAGACCAGTAGCACGGGCACGCCAAGTACGACTGCGCCGATCAGCCGACGCTGCAGATCGGCGATGCGTGCGAGCGCCGGGTCCGCGCGTTCCTCGCCAACGGGTGCCGGCAACAGCGCCCCGTAGCCGATGGACTCAACGGCCGCGATCAGCGCGTCGGGCGATGCGAGCGCCGGATCGAACGACACGTTTGCCTTCTCCGTCGCGTAGTTGACCGTGGCGGACACACCCTCCAGTCGGTTGAGCTTCTTCTCGATGCGGTTGGCACACGCCGCGCAGGTCATGCCGGTGAGTTCGAGATCAAGCGTCGTTGGCATCACATCTGTGGGCTCGAGGTCGGTGGTCATGAGATCACCACGGTGAACGGGACGGTCAGCACGGTGCCGTTGTGACCGAACTGCAGGAACAATCGGTATGTGCCCGGCTCGGTGATGCCGCTACCGAACATGAACATGCCCGACATCTCGCCGCTGGGGTGCAGGTGCGCGTATGCGAGGTCGCCCTCGCGCATGGCCACGAGATGCGCCGACTGGCCGAGGTACGGCTCGAGGCCGGACACCTGGCCGCCGTCTGCGGCGGAAAGGGTGAAGGTGAAGCCGACGCGGGTGATGATCAGTCCGTCCACCTCCACCGTGTCCTGCGCTCCCGGAAGCGCGACCGTGGCGACCTGTGTTTTGTCGTCGAGGTTGGCGGAGACCACGATCGGGCCGCTGGCGCCGACGGGCGTTGCGTCGAATACGACGTGCCAAGGCCCCGCGGCCGGCAGTGTTACATCCCACGAGCCGTCGGGGCGGATGATGGGGTGCACGTGGTGGAAGTCGCTGAGGTCGGGCCGGATGACGATGGTGTGCAGGACTGCCCCGTGCGCCTCGGTGAATTGGGTGACTGGTGTGGCATCCGAGTCGTTCAGGTGAAACGTCGCCATCCCCGAACGCACGTGCTCAGTGATCAGCTGGTAGCCGCCGTTGTCGACCCCGGCGGTCACCGGCCCGCCCATGTCCATACGGGCATGAGTGTCGGCGTGGCCGCCGCCCGCGTGCGAGTGCCCCGGCAACTTCTCGCCGACCGCATATGCGGTGGCGAAGGTGCCGGCGAGTACGAGTGCGAAGGCACCGAGGCGACTGGCGACGCGCGACACGAAACTCAGCTGGCCGTCTCGACTTCGAAGCCGGCCTCGTCGATGGCGGCGACGATCGCGGTGGCGTCGAGTGCGTCGCCGCTGACGGTGACCAGTTTGGTCGTCAGATCGACGGCAACGTCGGCGACGCCCGGTACCTTGCCGACCTCGCCCTTCACTGCTGCCTCGCAGTGGCCGCAGGTCATACCGGGAACGGTGAATGTCAGTTCGCTCATGTCATGTCTCGTTTCGTTCAGGCTCGCAGCAGTCGTTCGACTGCCTTGGTTGCTTCGTGGACCAACTCGTTGGTGCGTTCGGTGTCGCCACTGGCCGCTGCACCGGCGACGCAGTGCTGTAGATGCTCGTCGAGGAGGTGAAGCCCCACTCCCTGCAGGGCCTTGCTGACCGCTGCCACCTGCGTGAGCACGTCGATGCAGTACGTGTCCTCATCGATCAGCCGCTGCAGGCCGCGAACCTGACCCTCGATGCGCTTGAGCCGCGCGAGCACCTGCTGCTTGTCTCCTGAGTATCCGGGTGTCGAATGCACACCACTGAAGATACCCCCATGGGGTATCGGAACCAACGCGTCAGGGTCGTTGCGTGAAGTTTGGTTTGCGCTTCGCGAGGAATGCCGCGATGCCTTCTTGAGCGTCGGGCGTGACAGCCGATGCCGACATCAACTCGACTGCCGCAGAGTAGGCATCGGTCTGGTCGAGCCCGACCTGTGCGTAGAAACCGCGCTTGCCGGCGGCCTTGCTGGCGACGCTGCCGCGTGTGGCTCGGGTGAGGAGGTCGCGAGTGGCCGTGTCCAGTTCCGCATCGGGGACGGCGTGATTGATCAGCCCCCACTCGGCGGCAGTAGCGGCCGTGATGGGGTCGCCGGTGAGTGCCATCTCCAGCGCCCGTTTGCGTCCAATGTTGCGTGCCACCGCCACCAGTGGCGTGTGACAGAACAACCCGCCCTTGCCGCCGGGTATCGCGAAGCCTGCACTCTCGGCGGCAAGCGCGAGGTCGCATGTTGCGACCAACTGGCAGCCCGCGGCGGTGGCCAACGCATGCACACGCGCAATCACCACCTGCGGTACTGACTGCACGGTGTCCATCATTTCCGTGCACACATCGAAGAGGTGGCGCACGTCCGGCAGCGAGGCGCCCGCCATGTCGCCAAAGTTGTGGCCGGCGGAGAAGACGGGCCCGTTGGCGGCGAGGATCACGCCGGTGGCGTCGGTCGCGGCGACGTCGCGAAAGGCCTGCGTCAGCTCGACCATCACGTCGAGCGCAAGGGCGTTGCGCTTCTCGGGCCGGTTGAGCGTGATGGTGGTGAAGGGGCCGTCGCTGTCGACGAGGAGGTGCTGGTAGCTCACCGATGCAGTCTCGCGCTGTTGCCGGTGTGGTGCCCCCCCAGGGGCTCGAACCCTGAACCAATGGATTAAAAGTCCACTGCTCTACCATTGAGCTAGAGGGGCGTAACCGGTGGGAGAGCGTACCGGTTGGGTCGGGCGACGCCAGACCCGTTGTTGACCCACGACATGTCAACCGATCTGGTCGCTGTGGCGAGTAGTAAGTGTGCTCATCGATTCCAAGGCGGACCTGTCGACGGCGGTTCCACTGGCGATCTCGTTCGACCAGTTCTACGCAGCCACTTCGCGTCGCACGCTCGCGCTCGCGTTCGCACTGACAGGCAACAGGTGCGACGCAGAGGATTTGGTGCAGGACGCGTTCAGCGCCGCACATCGAAAGTGGCCGCAGGTATCCGCATACGACGATCCGTCGTCGTGGGTGCGGCGACTGGTGCTGAATCGATCTGTGTCGCGCTGGCGGCGAGCACAGCGCGAGGCTTTGGGCGTCGTTCGGCTGGGCAACCGGACAGTCGACACCGTTGCGGCCGACGACCCTATCGATCCGAAGTTCTGGGCGGCGGTACGTCGCCTGCCTGCACAGCAGGCCCGTGCGGTGGCGCTGTTCTACGTCGAGGACCTTTCAGTCGAACAGATCGCCGCGCACTTGCATTGTTCGATCGGCTCGGTGAAGACGCATCTCTCGCGAGCCCGGGCAGCGCTCGCCTCGCAACTGGGCTCGAAGGAGGACGACCGATGAGCGATGACCTGATGGTTCTGACGGACACGCGCGGCCGAGATGCTGGCAGCGCCTTGCAGCGCGCGGCAACGACGCGCTCGTGGAACTCGACGGCGCCAAGGCGACCGGTGATGTGGCTGCGCCCAGCGTCGGTGATGGCGACGTTGGCGTCCGTGATCGCCGGCCTCGTGTGGGTGGCTGGACGTCCGGCCGAACCGACAGACCAACGCGACCCTGCAGGCCTCCGCTACGTCATCGGTGACGTGCCTGCCGGGTGGACTGCCCAGCAGGCACTGGGAGCCGAAGGCGACTCGACCAGCACATTGTCCAACATAAGGATCAGCACCTTCGGCACGTCTGGCGACGCAACCGCACCGATGTTGCGGATCGCGTGGCAGGACCCGTCCCGGGAATCCGACAACAGTCTGGGCGGCCTCTCAGGTATCGCGTCGTACGACAACCTGCGTGAGGTTGCGGTAGGAACTGGCGTGGCGGCGTGCGGCGACGACGGGACCTCACTCCGGTGCGCGCTGAACTCGACATTCGGGCTGCTACAGGTCTCGTCGACCGGTCTCACCGACGATGACGTCGGTCGGCTGCTTTCCGAAGTGGAATATGTCGACGGCGACACCGTGATCGCGCCGGCGCATCTCCCCGAAGGAATGACGCAACTCTCGCGTGGGGGCATTGAGCAGTCCCCCGTGCTGTGGGTTCCGATGAAGGTACCCGGGGCAAGCCAGGTGAAGTACACGCTGAGCACCAGAGACGACTGGCTGATTCTTTCGACCGGCTGGGCGGTGGACAACGACCTGGCCGGCGTTGCGACGTGGGGCGACATGCAGAAAGTCGACGTGGGTGGCCACGTCGCGTACCTCGGTACCAGTCGCCCGTTGGGGGCGACTGGGCTGTTCTGGACCGACGGAGTCCGTGCTTTTTCGCTGGTGAGCTCGGAGTCGTCGCTGGACCTGTTGGCGATGGCGGCGTCAGTGCGCGCGGCAACGAGTGATGAGTGGGCCGCGATCCTCATCGATCAGCCGGTGGTCACGGACTACACCTCGCCGGTTGAGGGCACCCTTGTCGATGCTTCTGAAACCACGGTGCTGGAAGCACCCGCCGAGACTGACCCTCCGGTCTCGGCGCCAACGTCCGCGGACCTGCATGACATTCCAGTGAGTCAGATAGTGCGACCAATCAGCGACTTCGACGCGGCGTACTCGAGCGAACTTCCAGATGGCGTGTTCGGCCAGCTTCATATTGCCGTGGTCGCCGACACGGTGTTGGTTCGCGATGCGGCGGGCCGGGGTGGTGTGCTCTCCTGGCAGCTCGATGGCACGGTCTTTACGCAGGCCAACCCATACTTCGGAAAGACAGACGGCATGTATGGGGTGGTTGCTGTGTCGACTGATCCGGGCGCTGCACAGTTGCGGGTGACGCGTCGAAACGGTGACCGCTACGTCCTCGACCTCGTGGCGGTGCAGAACCAGCCGGACCTGAGGGTGGCGGTGATGTTGTTGCCACCTGCCAGCCTCGTCACTTTCGACGTCGTCGATGCAGAGGGCAACGTCCTGGTGTCGTACGACTCCCCGTAACTCGGGACAAATCAGAGTCTCGACCGCGCGACACTTTCTGGATGGCTGATGCTGAACGGTTCGTTGACCGGCTTCCCGCGAACAACTCTTACACCGGCGGCGCGGCGCGGGTGTACGACGCGTGGATGCCGCCGGGGACCGTCTTCGACGACGACATCGTGCACCAAGAGACGCTCCGCCGCGCTGCCGGCACCGGCCTGGAACTCGCGTCGGGCAACGGACGCTTCCTGATTCCAGCGTTGGAGGCGGGTCTCGATGTGCAGGGCATCGACAACAGTCCTGCGATGTTGGAGATCTGCCAGCGACATGCGACCGAACGTGGACTGGACGTGGTACTGCACGAAGGCGACATGGCGCCACTCACACTCGACCGGCGCTTCCACGCGATCGTCTGTCCGGCCGGCAGCTTCGGACTGATCATCGATGAGGACGCCGCGCTCGAAGCGCTCGCCAGCTACTTCGAGCACCTCGAGC
>JANLPB010000123.1:0-14300 GCA_031366885.1 Ilumatobacteraceae bacterium | reverse complement strand
CCTCGAGTGCGCGCTCGTCGTTGACCTTGGTGCCGACGTTCTCTTCCATCCACATCCGTGCACCGCCGGCGCCGCAGCACATGCCCTTGGTGCCGTTGCGTGACATCTCCACGACTTCGATGCCCTTGATGCTGCCGACTACCTTGCGCGGGGCGAGGTAGACGTCGTTGTGGCGGCCCAGGTAGCAGCTGTCGTGGTACGTGATGCGCTCTTCGAGGGTTGCCTGGCTGACGTCGAGCTGCCCGGTGGCGATGAGATTCTCCAGCAGTTGCGTGTGGTGGATGACCTCGTAGTTGCCACCCAGCTGCGGGTACTCGTTCTTCAGTGTGTTGAAGCAGTGCGGGCACTGGGTGATGATCTTCTTCACGCCCATGCCATCGAGCATCTCGATGTTGGGCACGGCCAGCATCTGGAACAGATACTCGTTGCCGCTGCGGCGGGCGCTGTCGCCAGTGCACATCTCGCTCGGCCCGAGGATGGCGACCGTGATTCCAGCGCGGCGCAGCAGGTTGGCCATGGCCTGCGTGACCTTCTTGTTCTTGTCGTCGAAGGAACCGGCGCACCCGACCCAGTACAGGTACTCGGCCTCCAACGGCTGGCCCGGGTCAACGACCTGGACGTCGAGGTTCTTGGCCCAATCGCCGCGCTCGCCCTGGTTCATACCCCACGGGTTGCCCTGGTTTTCCATGGCCCGGTACGCGTTGCCCAACTCGGCGGGGAAGTTGCTCTCCATCAGCGACAGGTAGCGGCGCATATCGAGGATCTTGTCGACGATTTCGATGTTGACCGGGCAGATTTCGTCGCACGCGCGGCAGGTGGTGCAGGCCCAGATTTCCTCGGCGGTGATGCGCTCGAACAGCGAGCTGGAGCTGATGGTGATCTCCACGTCGGTGCTCAGCGGCGGCGTCACGTGACCGTGCGGCGCGCTGGCGGCCATGACCTCGCCGGTCTTCAGCACGATCTCGCGCGGGTCCAGCGACTTGCCGGTGGCGTGTGCGGGGCACACGCTGGTGCAGCGGCCGCACATAGTGCAGGCGTCGGTGTCGAGCAGCTGCTTCCAAGTGAAGTCTTCGACGACGCTGGCGCCGAAGCTCTCCAGTGAGGTCTCGGTCAGGTTCGGCATCGCCCGCATGGCACCCTTGGGGCGGTCGCGGTCCTTCAGGTACATGTTGAGCGGGCTGGTGAAGATGTGCCGCAGCATGGTGATCGGCAGCATGATCAAGAACGCGGCGAACGCGACGACGTGCAGGATCCAGGTCAGCTGGTGCCACAGCGTCAGGGTGTCCGCGCTGAGCCCGGTGAACATACGGCTGAGCGGGTAACCCACGAAGCTCCACTTTTCGTAGCTCGGATTCTCGATCTCCGCGATGCGGAAGGCCTCGGCAAAGAAGCCCGTGACGGCGATGATGAAGAAGGTGGCGAGGATGGCCACGTGCTCGGGCTTGCTTTTGATGCGAATGCGGTACGGGCGCTGGATGTAGCGGCGGGCGACTGCCCAGAGAATGCCGCCGAGGAAGACCAGGCCGGCGAGGTCGCCGAAGAAGCTGTACGCCATGTAGGTGCGGCCGTGGAGGAACTTCAGGCTTTCCGGCAGCTGATGGTCGATCTCCAGCACGGTGGTGACGCCGAGCAGCGCCATGAACCCGAAGTAGATCATCGAGTGCATCAGGCCTGCGCCCGCATCACGAAGCAGCGTCTGCATGTAGGCGCCGGCGCGGAAGTCGCGCAGGCGGTTCTTCACGTTCTTGCGTGTCGTCGGGCGGCGGTCAGGGGCGCCGCGTTCCCAGTTACGCACGCGATCAGCGAACTTGAAGGCGCCCCAAATGAGCAGCATCGGGATGACGGTGTAGAAGGCGACCTGGAGCGCACCGGGGATGCCTTCGAACACTTCACGATTCGGCGTCTTGTCGTCGTGCCAGTGGGTGAACTGCGGAATGATGCCCGAGGCGAGGGTGAACACGCCCATGAAAATGCCCAGCCCAATGGCCAGCTGATGGGGCTTGAAACCCTTCAGTCCGCTCTTCGCGGAACCGCTCGTGGCGTCGCCTTCCTCGGTGTCGTTGGCGGGGGAGGTATGCGTGCTCATAGCACTGGTCACCATAGTTGGCAGCCCGTGGTCAGGTCGCTTTCAGACCATGGTGCAGAATGCGCCCGTGCGCTCCATGCAACGGCTTTCGCAAATACTGCTGGTCTCGATGGTGCTGATAGTCGTCGGCTCGGCCGCTGCCTGGGTAGCCGTTGGTCGACTGGCGGGCGCGGTGGATCGGTCGCTGGTGCAGGTGGAGGGCTCGATCGAAACAGCGCGGCTTCTTGCATCAACAACGGCTGCGTCCGCGGCAGAGGTCGAATCCGTCGTGCAGGTTGTGGGTAAGGGGCTGGCGAGCACGGGTGACGCGCTCACGTCCACTCGTCAGGTCAGCGCCAACGTGCGCAAACTTTTGGGCATCGTGGATTTCTTCAACCGGGTCGACGACCTGAAGAAGAGCCTGGAAGAGGCAGAAGCATCGCTGCAGACGGTAGAGACGAGCCTTGCCGACGCCAGCACATCGGTGCAGGCAGCAGGGCCGACGCTGCATCGAACCGTGCTCGCGCTGGACAAGATCCCAGCGCAGCTGGATGCGTCGTTGGTCGAAGCGCGTGCGGCCCGGGACCGCATCGGGAATCAAACGCTGCTGTGGCGGCTGGCAATCCTCGCCATCGGACTTGCTGTGCTGGGTGGGCTGTGGTCGGTACGCGAACTCGCGGAACGTCAGGCCGCCGCGACTGCTTCGTAGCGGGCGGCGAGTGCTCTCAGCCGAAGTATTGGCGGTCGAGATCGCGGATGCGACCGGCCAGCGTGGCAAGCAGCTTGTGAGCCAGCGCGGGAACTTGATCGAGCACGCCCATGAAGTGGCGCTGATCGAGCAGCAGGAGCGTGCAGTCGGTCTCGCACGTGACGGTGGCGGTGCGCGGACCGTGGTCGAGCAGCGACAGCTCGCCGACCATCGTGCCCGGCCCGAATGAGCCGACCTTCTTGTTGTTGCGCTTCACGATCACCGTGCCGCTGAGAACGATGAACGCCTCGCGCCCGGTCTGCCCTTGATCGACAATCAGAGAACCGGCTGGCATCGTGATTTCATCGCTTGCTTTCGCAATCCGCTCGAGGTCCTTGGTGGAGCAACCCTGAAACAGGTTTGCGTTGCGCAGGTGCTCGAGTTGTGCCTTTTTGCTGGACATGACCGCAGCGTAGCCCGGTTGCGAACTGGTGAATGACGCTCAGCGTGACGCAGGTGAGAATTCGTGCCCCGCCATCCGCCCCGCGGACCCATCATCCCCACCCAACGCACTCGCACCTTGACGGCGCCGGTTTTCGTCAGGGGCGGGTGATTCTGCGGGCGGGTTCGAGGGCGATGACGTAGTCGGCGAGGCGGGCGGCGACTTCGATGGCTTCGTCGATGTCGGGCGATTCGTTGGCGGGCCACACCTCGGAGATTCGGCGCCAGCCGGCGCGGCCGATGAAGTCGCCGGCGACTGCGGTGTCACCGAGGGTCTTACGCCACGTCTTCTCAGTCGTGCGCATTCGCTGCAACACCGCATCGTTGAGCGGTGCCTTGGGATGCTCTGCGTGGAAACCGAGCTCCAGCTGCAGCGCGCCGTCGACACGGATCAGCTGCGCCTCGTAGTGCTCGCGCGTGTCGTCGCCGAACCAAGCCTTCAACCCACGGCTGTGGACGTACGTGTTGCGCTGCCCGTCGACGCCCGAGACGAAGCCTTCGAATGCATCGCGCACTGTCTCGAAGAACCCCAGGTCCACGTTCGTACGTTACTGACCGGCCTACGTTGGGTTGATGCGTGCGTTGCGGGAGGAGCAGTTGGTCGGGCTGAACGCGCTGGCGGCGGTCACGCAACTTTTGCAGCGCGTTCGCACCGCTCACCCCACAGCGGGGTTGTTCGAGGCTGCCGACGTGCAGTGGTGGTGGGGGCAACGGGAGCGCATCACCGACGACCAACCGCAGCTGGTCTGGTTCGACAACGCCGGCCGTCCCGAGGCCTCAGTTGTAGCGACGGCGTTCGGCACGCAGGTGCAGCTCAACCCGACATTCCTCCCCGACGTCGAGCCCGACCTCGTTGCACAGGTCATGGAGCGCGGCCTCGCTCATGGGCACGACCAGGGGCACCAGGCCGCGACGTTAGAGGTCGACCCGGCGAATGCCGCACTTCGAACGGTGCTCGCCCACCACGGGTTCGAGATCGAGGACGACGGGTTGGTCGAAACCTGGTTGGATGCGATCGAGCGACCACCGATCAGCAATCTGCCCGACGGCTACGTGTTGCGGACGCGCGCCGAGACTGCGCATCTTCCGCATCACATGATCAGCGCCCTGCGCAATCACCCCGACCCTGAGGCGCGCCTTCGGCAGACGTCGCTGTATCGCCCGGAGCTGGACCTGGCGGTCTACGACCGTCACGATGCGGTCGCTGCCTACGGGCTGTTCTGGTACGACCCGACGACCAACTCCGGCCTGGTGGAACCGATGCGCACAGAGGACGCACATCAAGGACGCGGCCTTGCACGACACGTCCTCACTGCCGGCCTGCAGCTGCTCGCCGCGGCCGGTGCCGAGCGGATCAAGATTTGCTACGAACCCGCCAACCCGGCGTCGTCGCACCTGTACCTGAGCGTCGGCTTCCGACCGGAGCGGCAGACGCTGATCTACGCGGGGCGAACTAGAAGCTGATGACGCTTCGGCGGTAGTCGGGTGGGGCTTCGTAGCCGAGCAGGTTGAGCAGGGTTGCCGCCACGTTCGTGAGGCCTGCGTCAGCGGGTGGCGTCATCCGGTACTCGCCGTCGAAGTTGGGGTCGTAGATAGCGAACGGCACCGGGCTGAGCGTGTGCGACGTCTTGGGTGAACGCACTCCATCGACTTCGGTGTACATCACGTCGGCGTTGCCGTGGTCGGCAGTGAACACGAGGACTCCGTCGAGCTCGCGGATCACTTCGACCAAGCGGCGCATGCAGTCGTCGATGATGTCGACGGCCTCGATGGTGGCGCCCAAGTTGCCGGTGTGGCCGACCATGTCGCCGCTGGGAAAGTTGAGGCGACCGAAGCGGAACTCTCCGCTGCGCAACAGGTCGATGACGGCGTCGGTGATCTCGCGTACCTTCATGGCCGGAGTGGTATCGAACTCGACGTTGTCCGATGGAATCTCGACGTACGTTTCGAGATTCGCGTCGATGTAGCCCGAGCGGTTGCCGTTCCAAAAGTAAGTGACGTGGCCAAACTTCTGCGTCTCACTGATAGCGAAGCTGTGCACTCCCTCGGCGCAGAGGTACTCGCTGATGGTGCGTTCGATGGTCGGCGGCTCGACCAGATACTGCTTGGGGATCAGTGCGTCGCCGTCGTACTGCAACATGCCTGCGAAGTACACCGTTGGGGCTGGCCGCGCGTCGGGGCCGTTGCGATCGAATACGGCGAAGTCGGTCTCCTCGAAGGCTCGCGAGATCTCGATCGCGCGATCACCGCGGAAGTTGAACAGCACTACCGCGTCACCGTGGATGACCCTGCCCACGGGAATGCCGTCGCCGTCGACCACGACGAACTCGCCCAGGTACTGGTCACCTGTTTCGCTCTCGCCGTACATGGCGGTGACCGCCTCAGCTGCGGAGGCGAACGGCTGCCCCACCCCGTGCACGTGGCACTGATACCCGCGTTCGACCATCGCCCAGTCGGCACCGTAACGATCCATCGTGATGCGCATGCGGCCGCCACCCGACGCGATTCGAAAGTTGCGGGTGGGTACTTCAGCGTTGATCTCGGCCAGCACGGCCTCCGTCGCGGCGATGTAGTGCAGCGCACTGCGCGCGGCCACATCGCGACCGTCATGCAAAATGTGCACCGCCGCGCTGGTGACGCCTTCGGTAGCGGCCTGGTGCAGCATTGCGTAGAGGTGCGCGGTGTGGGAGTGGACGTTGCCGTCGGAGTGCAGGCCAACGAAGTGCAGCGTGCCGGCGCGACCGTGGGCCATGGCCTCATGCCACACAGGGGATTGGAACATCGCCCCGGTTGCGATCGCGGCGTTCACCAACTTTGCGCCCTGCGCAAAAATACGCCCAGCCCCGAGCGCGTTGTGACCCACCTCGCTGTTGCCCATGTCGTCGTCGGACGGCAGGCCTACCGCAGGTCCGTGCGCCGCCAGCTCCGTGTACAACGGTCCCGAGCAGAGCTGATCGAGCACGGGCGTGTCGGCCTCGGTCACCGCGTTGCTCGGCCCTTCCGGCGCGACGCCGACACCGTCGGCGATGACCAACAGCAGCGGCCCGGGGCGCCCGGCAAAGGCCGGCAACTTCGTGAGTGACAGACCCGGGGTCATCGAGCGGTCGCTTCAATGAGGTCGGCGGCGCGAACCGTGCCGTTGCGGCTACGGATGACTGCGCCGCCCGCAGCCATTCGCGTGTGCAGATCCGTGTCGCGCAGCAAGCGATCGACAGCCCCTGTCAGCTCTTCGTCGGTGAAGCCGTACGTGTCGAGGCGAACTCCGTACCCCAGCTCGTGGACCCGCTGAGCGTTGTCGTACTGGTCCCAAAACAGCGGCAGCACGATCATCGGCTTGCCGAAGTGGAAGGCCTCGGTGGTCGTGTTGTTGCCGCCGTGCGTGATGATCAGATCGACATGCGGCAGCACATTCGTCTGTGGCACCTGCGCCGCGCCCCACATGTTGTCGGGCAGCTCGTAGTCATCGGCCAACGGACCCTTGGAGACGATGTAGCGGTGGCGGGTGGTGCCAAGCACGGCTACCAACCGGCGCATGAGGTCGACGTCCGCGCTGCCCAATGAGCCCAGCGAGAGGTACACCAATTTGCTGGCTGGGTCGGGGCTGGAGGCAATCGATGCCGGCACCTCGAACGGCGCATCTGTAGCGCGCACCGACGAATCCAAACGGTGCCAAGTGCTACCCAACGGACGCCGGTCGGTGTAGTCCGCAACTTCCGGATAGAGGTACAGGTTGAGGTCGCCCTCGTGCACGAACTCGAGGTCGGCGAGCGACGGCGCCCCACACGACTGAACCCAGTCGTTGTAGGTCGCCCACATCTCGCGGTGCGTGCGGTCGTACTCGTCTTGGAACGCGGCCCACTGCGAGCGATCGTCGCTGGGGTAGCCGCTGAACAAGGGTGGGATGTCCGGGCCTTTCATCTCCAATGGCTGGCAGCTGACTGATCTCACGAACGGCACACCAGCGGTGACGAGAGCGGGGAAGGCGTTGACGTTGTCCTCGATGATCACGTCGGGCCGCTGGCGTTCGATGATCTCTTGCAGCTGGGGCTGGCAGTACAGCGCCCCGTCGATGAGCGCCTGCCACGTCGGCTGAATGAACCCGGTGAGCTGCTCAATCGTTGGCTGACGGAACACCGGGGCCGTCTCGCGTATGAAGTCGATCCAGAATTGGCCGGCTGCTTCTGGTGCTGCGTCGGGGTCGGGCTCTGCGGGTGCGGCCAAGTGGACGAGGTCTTCGACGAAGCCGAGCGTCTTCAGCCGACCCTCCCAGCTGGCCTCCGCCGCGAAGATCACGGTGTGGCCGCGCTGCAACAAAATGTTGCCGACGCCAATGCAGTTGTTGGTGGGACCGTACGCACTTTCCGGCATGAAGAGGAACCTGGCCATCCCCCGTTTCTAGCCGATCAACGATGACTAGTGTCGCGTCCGATGGTCACACCAGGAACATCTGCAGCGGTGGCCTCCAGGCTTGTCGGTCGTCCGCTCGAAGGCGAGCGTGCCGTCACGGTCGACCAGACCAATCAAAGTGTCATCGTCGGCGATGAGGTAGTGGTGAAGTGGTTGCTGCCGCCCGTGTTGGCGCCGCATCCCGGGGTCGAACTACTCCACCACCTGGCCGCGCGTGGCTTCACTGATATGCCCCGCTTCCTCGGTGTCGAGCAACGCGACGAGATGGTGTTCGCGGTCGCGACCCAGTATCTGCCCGGCGCGCTCGACGGCTGGGATTGGTTCGTCGATGAGGTGGATGCGTGGTTGCAGGGCGCGACGACGTTGGAGGAGGTGGTGGCGTGGGCGAGCCGGATGGGCTCGCTGACCGCGGCCCTGCACGCCGCGCTCTCGGATCTCCAGCGCACCACGGTCGCGGCGCGGATCTACTACCTGACCGCGCTCGATCTGCTCGAGGATGCACTGCGCATCGTCGATGGCGACGAAGGGTCGCGCCTAGTGGAAATTGGACCAGCGGCCCGACGCGCGTTGGCACCCTTGGAGAGCGGCGAGGTGTTGGCGGCGCACCGGATCCATGGCGACCTGCACGCTGGCCAGTTCCTGCGCGCGGACGACCGTGTTGTCATCACTGACTTCGACGGCAATCCACTGGTCGATAGCGCCGAGCGTCGTCTACCGCAGTCGCCGCTTCTCGACGTTGCATCGATGGTCCAGTCGATCGATCACGTCGGTCGCATCGTGGTGAAGCGTCGTCATCCGGACCGAGGTGCCGAGGTCGACCAGTTCATCGAGTCGGCCGTCGATGCTGCCCTCGCGGCGTACGGTCCCGTCGATCGAGACCTGTTGCACGCTCTGCGCGTCGCCCAGGAACTCCACGAGTACCTCTACGCCGCTACTCATCTTCCCCGCTGGATGTACGTCCCCGCAGCGGCCCTGCCCGCCCTTCTCGACCTCTAACCGATTCACAATCGCACGTGTCGCGCGGCTGACCGAATCACACCGAGGTCAGCGTGTGACACGTGCGTTTGTGAATGGGGATGCGGGGTCATGTGGGAGGCTGGGGCCGTGAAAGCCGCGGAGTTTCTCGAGGACGTGGCGGCCAAGCCGACGTGGCTGCGCAACCTGGCAGGGCAGTTGCCGTCGATCGTGTGGCCTGTTGAGGCCGGCGGTCGCATCGTGCTGACCGGGATGGGCTCCTCGTGGTTTGCCGCCGAGACGGTGGCCCGCCGGATGAGGCGTCACGGTGTGAACGTGGTCGCAGAGCTGGCCTCGGTCGAGGCGACGTACCCCGCGGATTCGTCGTTGACCGTCGTTGGAATTTCTGCGTCTGGGGGGAGCAAGGAGACTCTTGAGCTCCTGCGGGCGCACCACGGGATCAGCCGAACAATCGCATTGACGAACAATGCCGACGCTGACCTTCCCGCCGACGCCGTAGTGCTGATGCATGCCGGCAAGGAGGCTGGCGGCGTTGCGTGTCGCAGCTACCTCCACACGTTGATCATGTTGTTGCATTTGCAACATCAGCTCTCCCGTTCCGTGCCCGACCTACCAGCGAAGGTCAATGCCGCGGCCGACGCGGCCGCCGTGTTGCTCGAAACCCGCGCCGACTGGCTGCCGCACGTGGAGACCCTGCTGACCGGGTCGAACGGCACATGGTTGATGGCCCCGGCCGAACGGATGGGCAACGCGTTGCAAGGTGCGCTGATGCTGCGCGAGGGGCCGCGCCGCGCCGCTGACGGGTGTGAGACGGGCGACTGGAATCACGTCGACGTCTACCTCACCAAGACGTTGGATTACAGGGCCCTGGTCCTTACCGGTTCCCGATTCGATGCCGACGCGGTCCAATGGATGCGCGAGCGGCGCAGCGTATTCGTCGCCGTCGGCGGGCACCTCCCCGGTGCCGCGTACGAGCTGCGTTACCCAGGAGACACCGACCCGCTGGTCGCGCTGCTGACAGAGGTGACCGTGACCGAACTGGTTGCCGCCAGCTGGTGGCTGCAGGGCCAGACAGCCCTGAATCTCTGAACGGCCGACCCACTAGCGTCAACGGCGTGACCCTCAGCTACGCCTTCGACCGATTCCTCCGCTACGACGAGCTCACCAGCTGGCTGCAGGCCACAGCGGCGGCGCACGCCGACCTGATGGCGGTCGAGTCGTACGGTCGCTCATACGAGGGTCGCGACCTCTGGCTGGCCACCATCACCGACTCATCGACTGGCGCCCACGACACCAAGCCGGCGCATTGGGTCGACGCCAACATCCATGCGGTGGAGGTCACCGGCGGCGTTGCCGCGCTCCACCTGATCGAACACCTTGTCACCGGGTTCGGTACCGATCCGATGGTCACCGAAGCGCTGAAAACGCGGACGTTCTATGTCGCGCCCCGCGTGAACCCAGACGGTGTCGAGTGGGTGCTGGCCGACAGCCCGAAGTTCCGGCGCAGCAGCGTGCGCCCGTGGCCGTGGCGCGACGGGCACCGCGCTCAGGGGCTGGACGAGCGCGACATCAACGGCGATGGGTCCATCCGCACGATGCGCATTGTCGATCTCAACGGCGGCTGGATGGCTGCTGACGACGACTGGCGGCTCATGGTCCGCGTCCCCGCGGAAGGCGCACCTGGTGCTCAGCGATATCGCCTGATCGCGGAGGGCGAGCTCGTCGACTACGACGGCTTCACCGTTCCAACGCCGGCGCCGCCGGAGCGACTGGATATGAACCGCAACTTCCCCGCCGGGTGGGGTACCGGCGTGTACGGCAGCGGTGATCATCCGATGAGCGAGCCAGAGATCGATGGCCTCGTCAGGGCGATGGTGGCCCGCCGCAACATCTGCGGCTACAACGCCTACCACACCTCCGGTGGCGTGTTGCTGCGGCCCAGCAGCACGACCGCCGACAGCGCACTCTCGCCCGTCGACGTGTGGACATGGAAGCACCTCGGCGAGCGCGGCGCGGCGCTCACGGGCTACACCGTGCACTCGGTGTATGAGGACTTCACCTTCGACAAGAGCGACACGATGAGCGGCGCGGCCGACGACTGGGTCTACGAGCATCTCGGTGTGTACGGCTGGACGACCGAGTTCTGGGACGTCATCCAGCACGCGACGGGCGCCAAGGGCGGCAATCACATGTGGTACACCGGCCCCACCGACGCAGAGGAGCGCGCCGTCTATGACTGGGCGGTTGCGAACCACCCGGAGATGTACGCCGACTGGGTGCCGTTCGACCATCCGCAGCTGGGGCAGGTGGAAATCGGCGGCTGGGACGACGTGTTCCTGTGGACCAACGCTCCCGCTTCGATGCTGCTTGCCGAGGTGAAGCCTCACGCCGAGTTCGCCGTGTACCAAGCACTGTGCTCGCCGCGGTTGGAAGTGCTGTATTCGTCGGTCACTGCGCTGGGGGGCGATAGCTATCGGGTGCAGGTCGGTATTGCCAACACCGGCTGGCTCCCCACGTACGTGAGCGGGAAGGCCAAGAAGGATGGATTGGTGCTGCCGCTCGTCGCCGAGCTCTCCGGTGCCTCAGTCGTGGGTGGGAATGCGCGCCAGGAGCTGGGTCAGCTAGGCGGTCGCCACGACCTGCAGTTCCACTTCGGCAAGAACGACGGCACACCCGACCGAGTGCTGGCCTCGTGGGTGGTGCAGGGCGCGGCCGGTACCGAACTGACGATTGCGGTGAGCCATCAGCGCGCCGGCAGCCAGTCGGTCACCGTCACGCTGTAAGTGTCCCGATGTTGGGGGTTACCGAGTTCAGTCGAGCATTGCCTGGTAGACGAGCTGCTTGAGCTCTGAGCGAATCGGGTGCACGCTGCTGGGCAGCAGCTGGGTGAAGAACGACACGGTCAGGTCGTCAACCGGGTCGATCCAGAACGCAGTGCTTGCAGCGCCGCCCCATGCGTACTCGCCGGCATTGCCCGGTGAGCGGCCCTTCACCGGATCGATGGTGACGCTGACGCCCAGCCCGAAGCCGACTCCGTCGAAGGTGCTCTCACTGAACAGCGGCCGACCGAAGGCAGTGAGGTCGGCACTGTCGGGGAGGTGATTGCTGGACATGAGCTTCACGGTGCGTGGCGACAGGATGCGCACGCCGTCCAGTTCGCCACCGTTGATCAGCATCTGCGTGAAGCGGTGGTAGTCGAATGCGGTGCTCTGCAGTCCGCCTCCACCACCGAAGACCTGCGGAGGTGTGAACGCGGCGTCACCCATACCGGGAATGGCAAATGCCTGGCGTGTTCCGGGCATCGCGCCGTACAGCACGCCGACGCGATCGTGGTTGGCCTCGAGCACGTACCACGTGGTTTCGTGCATTCCCAGCGGCTCGAGCAGACGGGTACGCATCAGCTCGTCAAGCGGCAGCCCGCTCACCACTTCCAACACTCGGCCCAAGACGTCCAGGCCCATCGAGTAGTTCCATTCGCTCCCCGGCTGGAAGAGCAACGGCAGCTTGGCCAGGTTGTTGCACATCTCCTCCAGGTCGGCGCCCGGCATTCCCCATTCGAAGCCGGCGAGGCGGTAGAGGTTGTCGACTGGGTGGCCGTATATGAAGCCGTAGGTGAGCCCGGACGTGTGTGCGAAGAGCTGCCAGAGCTGCATTGTTTCGGTGACCGGTTCCAGCACCGGCGCGTTCACGCTGCCTGCGCGCCACACCTTCGTGTCCTTGAACGCGGGGATGTAGTGATGGACCGGGTCGGTCAGCTGGAACAGCCCCTCCTCCCACAGTTGCAGCGCCAGCACAGCCGTGATCGGCTTGGTCATCGAGAAGATGCGCCAGATGGTGTCGGCCTCGACCGGCAGACCGTTGGCGAGATCGCGCTGGCCCGCAGTGGAGTGGTGCATGACCTTGCCGCGGCGTGCGATGGAGACTTGCCAACCGGCAAGGCGCCCGTCGTCGATGTAGCGCTGGAAGTGCTGGTCGATGCGGGCCAGCCGTTCGCTCGACATGCCAACCGACTCGGGTGATGCGTCCTGCTGAAGTGCTGCCATCCCCGGAAGCTAGCGACGCACGTCGCCCCGACCCAGTACCGAGGTGCGAGTGCCACGCCACCAGTCCGAGTGGGCGAGTGCCATGCGAGTGCCTACTCGCACCCCGGGATGCGAGTGCTCACTCGGATGGACGCCACGCACTCGCACCGGCGGCGTGGCACTCGCACCGGCGGCCACGCACTCGCACTTACCAACCACGTCGAAGCTGGCCTAGTATTTCGCACGGTCGTCTATGGTCGCTGTATGCACACTGGATTGCTTGCGGACCTTGCTCAGCGTGCGTCCGCGCTGGTTGACGACGGGTTGTTCAAGTCTGAGCGGGTGATTGCGTCGCCGCAGTCGGCGCACATCACGCTTGCCGACGGCAGCACCGTGCTGAACCTGTGCGCCAATAACTACCTGGGGCTGGCCGACCACCCTGAGCTCGTCGAGGCGGCCCACGCGGCACTCGATTCATACGGGTACGGCATGGCGTCGGTGCGGTTCATCTGCGGCACCCAAACTGTGCACAAGGAACTGGAAGCTGCGCTCAGCACGTTCCTCGGCACTGACGACACCATCCTCTACTCGTCGTGTTTCGACGCCAACGGTGGGCTCTTCGAAACGATCCTCGACGATCAGGACTGCGTCATCAGCGACAGCCTGAATCACGCCAGCATCATCGATGGCATCCGGCTCTGTAAGGCGCGTCGATTGCGTTACGAGAACAACGACATGGCGCAGTTGGAGCAATGCCTGCTCGACGCTGCAGACGCGCGCTATCGCCTGATCGCGACCGACGGGGTGTTCTCGATGGACGGCGTCATCGCCAACCTGTCTGCCATCTGCGACCTCGCCGAGAAGTACGACGCAATGGTGATGGTCGACGACTCGCACGCCGTCGGTTTCGTCGGAGCGACCGGTCGCGGCTCGCACGAATATTGCGATGTGATGGGCCGCGTGGACATCATCACCGGCACGCTCGGAAAGGCGCTCGGTGGCGCGAGCGGCGGCTACACCAGCGGCCGACGCGAGGTCATCGACTGGCTGCGCCAACGGTCGCGGCCGTACCTGTTCAGCAACTCGCTGGCCCCCGCGATCACCGCCGCCACGCTGCGAGCGCTGACCCTGTTGCAGGAATCCACCGAGCTGCAGCAGCAACTGCAGCGCAACGCCGGACGCTTCCGCGCCGCAATGGGCTCCGCCGGGTTCACGCTCGCAGGCGCCGGGCACCCGATCATTCCGGTAATGCTCGGCGACGCGAAGGTGGCCGGCGAGATGGCGCAGAGACTGCTCGCCGAGGGCACCTACGTGACCGCCTTCAGCTTCCCTGTGGTGCCCAACGGCAAGGCCCGAATTCGAGCCCAGATGTCAGCCGCCCACACCGACGTCGACATCGACACCGCTGTCGCCGCGTTTACGAAAGTCGCAAGCCAGATGGGTGTGTTGTCGTGAGGAGGACACAGTGAGAGCTCTGGTGAAGGCGCATGCGGAGCCTGGGTTGTGGATGCAAGACGTGCCTCAGCCGGTGCCCGGCGATGGCGAGGTGCTGATCCGTGTACGCAAGACGTCCATCTGCGGCACCGACCTGCACATCTTTCACTGGGACGCCTGGGCGCAATCGACGATCCCCGTGCCGATG
>JANLPB010000106.1:0-5185 GCA_031366885.1 Ilumatobacteraceae bacterium | reverse complement strand
TTTCTCGGTCGCCACGTTTTCGGAGTGATGCTGCTCGGCTTTGGGGACGTGCGCCTCGTAGGCGTCATTGGGCTGTTGCTGGGCTGGTACGGCCTCAACTGGGTGCTCTTCGGCGCAATCGTTGGGAACCTGCTGGCGTTGGTCGTGGCTATTGCTACGTGCGTCCAGCAGCGCAAGCTAGTGCTGCAGTTTTCGTTCGGCCCCTCGCTGATTGCGGGTGCCTGGCTCGTCGTGATGATCCACGGCTAGACCCTCGATTGCTGCGTGCAACGTCCATCTGTGGGGGAAACGGATAGGTCGCGGGATCGTCAAGAACCCTCGCCATTGCAGGCTGACTAGATAGGGATCGTGTCGAGCATGTCGTGCAGGTTCTGCCACAGATCAGTTGTCGCGATTGCGACACCTACACCTACGGCCACGAAACCTGCGACGAGCACGTATTCGATGGCAACGGCACCTTCGTCCGCACATGCTGTCGGCGCCTGCGACGTGAACTTGTGTACCAACTTCAGCATTCTCGATCTACTCCCACCCTGTTCGCCGGTCCGTCCACCGGGTTGACCGTGGCAGCTTCACATCTGGGACGAACACGCCAATCCCCAAAGTTGATGAAATTCAATGGTGTCGCCCGGTGGGGTCGAGCGGCAGTCTGGGACGCAGTGTGCGCCTCAGTTGACCTTCAGCGCGGCGCTGAAGATCTTCTTGGACTTCAGTTCTGTGGCTATGCGGGCGGCGATGGCTTGGAAGGCTTTGGCGACTTCGCTGTCGGGGTAGGCGACGGTGATGGGGTTGCCGTTGTCGCCGCCTTCGCGCAGTTCAGCCACCAGGGGCAGCTGGCCCAGCAGGGGTACGCCGAGATCGTCGGCCAAGGTCTGCCCGCCGCCGCTGCCGAAAATTTCGTAGCGCTTGCCGTCGTCGCCCGTGAACCAACTCATGTTCTCGATGATGCCCTTCACGGGCAGGTTCACCTTCGCCGCCATGGCTGCCGACAACGCAGCAACCTTCTGCGCTGCGGGCTGCGGCGTGGTGACCACATACACCTCGGCGCGTGGCAGGTACTGGCTGAGGCTGAGCGCGATGTCGCCAGTGCCGGGCGGCATGTCGATGAGCAGAAAGTCGGGCTCGTCCCAGAACACGTCGGCCAGGAACTGCTCGAGCGCCTTGTGCAGCATCGGCCCGCGCCAGATGATGGCCTGGCCCTCCGGCACGAAGTAGCCAATCGAGATGCACCGCACGCCGTGGTTCTCCGGCGGGATCAGCATGTCGTCGATGACCACCGGGTCGCGGTCGGTGCCCAGCATGCGGGGGACTGAGTAGCCGTAGATGTCGGCGTCGACGATGCCCACGCTGTAACCCTGGCTGGCCAACGCAACGGCCAAGTTGACCGTCACGCTGCTCTTGCCAACGCCGCCCTTGCCGCTGGAGATGAGCAGCGGGCGCGTCTTGTTGCCCGGCTGATTGAACGGCACGGCCTTGCCCTCGGCGTGGCCATGGCCGCCCTGCGCTGCGGGTGCACCGTGACTGTGGCCGCCGCCCAACTTCTCGCGCAGGGCCTCGCGCTCTTGGTCGGTCATCACGGTGAAGTCGAGGTTGAAACCGGTGACGCCGGGAACTTGCGTGACCGCGCCGCCGACACGGTTTTGGATCTCGTTGCGCAGCGGGCAGCCGGCAACCGTGAGAGCGATGAGGACGCCGACGACACCAGCGTCGCTGATCGTGACTTCGCGCACCATGCCGAGATCCACGATGCTGCGGCGCAGCTCGGGGTCTTCAACCGGCCGCAGTGCGTCGATGATCTGATCGTGCGAGGGCGAGGACATTGCGGCGACTCCGGGGGCTGGGTTCCTGCGCGTCCGAATTACTACTACGCGCATAGGTAGAATATCGGCGTGTCCGCGAACTCGCCGTCCTTCACCAGCACCGTGTCGGCAATCACTGACGCATTCGGCGACCCAACCCGACGCGGCATCTACCTGTTCGCCCGCGAAGAGACCGCCGGCGTCACCGCCACGCAGGTGGCCGAGCGCTTCCACGTGCACCCCAACGTCGCCCGCCACCATCTCGACAAGCTGGCCGCAGGCGGCTACCTCGAGGTTGCCGTTGAACGCGCGGAAGGCGCTGGCGCTGGCCGGCCGAGCAAGCACTATCGCGTGTCGCCCGATGCCAAGGTCGACCTCACCGGCGACGTGCCCGTGCACAGCGACGATCTGGTGCTCTCACTCTTAGGTCGCGCACTGGCCCTCCTGCCGCACGACAAGGCCGAGGCGATGGCTGAGGAAGTGGGCCAGGAGTACGGCCTCGCGATGGCGCAAGGTCTCGCTGGTGCCGACCTGGCGTTGGGTCAACGCAGCCTGCGGTCCGCCATGCAAGCGGTGGCCGATGCGCTCACCGCCCACGGCTTCGCAGCTCACGCGGACCAGCGCAACAATCAGCTACGCATCGTCAACAATCACTGCCCGTTCGGCGACGTCGCCATCGAGCACCCGGTGATCTGCGCGGTCGACCGCGGAATGGTGAAGGGCATGTTGACCGCGCTCTACGGCGACGCCGACGTGGCCACCATGCAGTCGTTGCCGCAGGGCGACACCTTCTGCGCCACATCCGTGTAGCGCAGGCGGTAGCCGCAACTCCGCCTCGCCCTCATGGCGAGGTCGCTGAGGTTCTGACGAAGAGCACCCCTTCGTTGTTTTCGAAGGCGACGCGCCAGTCCGGATCAGAACGCAGGTAAGGGAGTACATCCCAATTTTGAGCGGCGACTATTGCGTCGACACGCCGTCGGGAAAGGACCTCTCGCCAGTTCGCCCGAGCGAACTGAACGTCGATGTAGTCGCGCCACGCCGCCTCGGGGACGACCTCGAGCAGCGAGTCGACGAAGACAGGCATCGTCGGCACCTCGTACTCGAACCATGACCCCCAGGTCAGCTCCACCAGCAAGCGACTTCCCGCGGGAAGTTCGCTGGCCACCGCATCGCTCAGTGCGGTCGGAGCATCAATGAGCCGGTCTTCAGATTCTTTCCACCACGGAAGACTCACAATGACGGATATAGCCAGCACGCCCATGATGGCCATCGCGGGAGCCATCGGCTCGCGTGGTCCCTCAGACTCCCGCACTTCTGCCCGGTCGTGCGCCGTCAGCGCGGCGACCTCGACCGCAGCCACCAAACCCCACCACAGGCCCGCTCGTACGGCCAACATTGCGAGGAGGAAGAAGAAGCTCAACCGAACCAGGGACACCCAGGCCACCGTCGTGTTCCGACGTGCACATAGCAACGCAACGGCTGAACCTGAGAGGACAACCAACGCACCCGCGATGTTGCCGAGGTCGGATGGTTGCCACTCCGTCACATAGGTTCGAATGAGGTCGTTGGACGAAAAGGCTAAGGCATTTGTCCAGGCCGCGAATCCATGCGGGTTGATCAAAGTGGCAGCGCCGGTCAGCACCGTGAGCACAGCCATCCGACGCGTCAATGAGCTGTGGGCGCGCCAGTCCTCGAGGCATGCGAGCCCCACGAGCAATGGGAGGAGCACGAACGAGCCGTGCAATTGGGCGCACACCACTGCAAGTACCGGAAACGCCCACAGTCGCCGGGTGTGGCGAGCGCGGCTCGCCAGGAGCCAGAGTGTGCACGCAAACACCGGAACGGCCAAGAGCTGCGGCCGCATCGCTAACGACGGCCCGGCGACGATCATGCCGGCAAGCGTCAAAAGCGCTGCTGTGCGGCAACTCTCTCCAGCCGCCCGGCACGCAAGGTACAGCAGCCACGATGACACGCCGACAAGCACAGCGGACAGCATCAGAATCGCTGACCACGACCCAAACCTGTGGGTGATGGCAAGAACCACTTGGGCCCCCCACTGCTGGTCGACCCAACGAATCTCATCGCCTGCGAAGGTGTAGGTGTTGTGATGCGGGATAGAGCCGGTGTCGAGGATCCAATGACCTACCCGTACCTGGTAAGCGAGGTCGGTAGTGAGCATGGGGGAGCGGAGCTGAATCAGGGTTGGAATCAGAATCGCAACCGAGACCCAGGTCATGTCGATCGGGCGCATACGGCGCATACGGCGCATACGGGGCACACGAGGAACGCGTCGGCGTGTCGGCGTCATGGCACGGGCTGCTCCCGTGCGGGTTCGGAACGGGCGCCGGGTTCCGTCGAGTACTTGGCGGCGACGGGCATCATCGGCCACCGCGCTCAGCAACGACCGCAATCCGGATCGACATCCGCGACAACGTACCTCGTGCACGATGACGGCTCGCGGTTGCTCAGCCGGCGGCCAGGTACTGCGGCTTGCCCACTCTTGTGCCGTGGCCGCCGAACACGACGGCCGTTGTGGGCGTGGTGCCCGATAGAGAGATAGAGAGGATCCGTAGGTCGCATACCGGCGATTCGCGTCGGCCCCCTTTGTGGCTATGTGGTTTGAGACATCGTCGGGTTGATCGCTGTGAGCGGTTGGCCGTGAAAGAGAGTCTCATAATGTCGTATGCAGTTCATCGTCTCGTTGCGCAGGCTGGTCCGTTGAGTGATCATCCGGATCCGGAGTTACCGAAACGCCCATCGCGTCGCCGGTTCGATCGTGCGTACAAGATCTCGATCCTGGCCGAGTGGGATGCCTGCTCGGAGCACGGCTCCAAGGCTGCTTTGTTGCGTCGTGAGGGTCTCTATTCGTCGATCCTGTCTGAATGGCGACGCCAAGCTCGAACTGGTGAGCTGACCCAGCAGCCCGGGCGTCGTGCACCCACGATGGCTGAGGTGGAACGACTTCGGGTCGAGAATGAGCAGCTGCGGATTGATCTTGCGCGGGCGAAGGTCGTGATCGAGGTCCAGGGAAAAGTGCGGGCGCTCTTGGACGATCTCTCCAAGAGCGCGGACATCGGGCCGACGTGATCGTGATTTTGGATGCGGCAGTTGCCGAGCTGACCCCGACCGTTGGGCGTGCAGCCGCGTGCCGGTTCCTGGGTCGCTCGCGTGCTGGTCATTACCGCGACCAGAAGCCACCGTTGGAAGGTCCGGCGCGACCTCGATCGAAGGGTTCACCGCGTGCGCTCAGCAGCGACGAACGTCAGGCGGTGTTGGACGTGTTGCACAGCGAACGGTTCTGCGACGCCGCACCAGCACAGGTGTGGGCCACGTTGCTCGACGAGTCGGGTACGGGCCTGCGGATCGAGGCCGAGCCGACGATCGAT
>JANLPB010000097.1:0-4198 GCA_031366885.1 Ilumatobacteraceae bacterium | reverse complement strand
CGCTGCGTTGCTCCCGGGTTGCTCCCGCCTGCCCGCTGGCCGACCTACCGTAAACACCGTCTGACCAGGCACGACGAACGCTGCGACACCCCAATCTGCGAATCCCTCCCGTTCCGCCATTGAGTACGCAGGTCAGAGCATGGCGACCAGGGACTGATAGGCACACGCTCGCTCAAGCTGCGGTATTCCCGGAGTCGTCGGCCGCCTCAGCCGGACCGAGGATCCTGAACCGTTCGTCGAAGTGTGCAACCACGTCGGCTGCAGGAAGCTGCAGGCCGGCCGGCTCACGCGTCGGCGGGGGCGTGGCTGGCGATGAGCTCGTCGAGGCGGTCGGCGCTGGCTTCCTCCAGGGCTGAACAGCGGGCCAGCGCGTCGAGCACACTTGCGTCGTCGATCTGCTTCGCAATGGTGCGCCACGCCTGCGCACCTTGCCGTTCGGCGTTCGCCTGGATGCGCAACTGGTCCCACACGTCGAGCCCGGCGAACGCATCTCGGTAGGCGACGAGTGCAGCGGGCAGAGGCGCAGCGACGGCCTCGCTCAGCGAGGGGTCGAGCGTGAATGCTGCTTCGATCAGGTCAGCGATCGCATCCTCGCACGCCGCGCACGACAACAACACCTCGGCATGGTCTGGGAGCATGCTCGCCCACTCGCGATACCTGTTCGCCGCACCACGTTCGAGCAGCGCGAGGAACCTCGGCATCGTGGTGGGCGGCACCTGGCTGATGAACGGCGCGAGTATTGCTCCGAACCGGGGGATCTCAAGCTGGCTCACGACCCCAGAGTAGGTTGCGCGCGTGCGCGCCGAGGACCGATCGTTTGGACCTGGGTTTCGGGCGTTGTTCTTCGGGTCATTGGTCTCCAACACGGGCGATGGGATCCGGCTCGCTGCGCTCCCGTTGCTGGCGGCAGACCTGACATCGTCGCCGGTGCTCGTCAGCGCCGTCACCGCGGCGCAGTTCTTGCCGTGGGTGTCGGTCGCGCCATTGGGCGGGGCCTTGGTCGATCGACATGATCGTCGGCGGATGATCCTGGTGACCCAGAGCTGGCGCGGCGTCGTGATGCTCGCCCTCGCTGGGTTGGTTGCGAGCAACGTCGTCGCGATCTGGCATCTCTGCCTGGTCGCGTTCCTGATCACCGCCGGCGAGATCCTTGTGGACCCGTCGGTGGTCGCGCTGGTCCCGACTCTCGTCAACGACGAGCAACTCGACAACGCGAATGCACGCATGGCCAGCGTCGAGATAGTCACCAACGACTTCGCCGGCGGACCGGTCGGCGCGACCGCGTTCGGCTTTGCGCCATGGCTCCCGTTCGTGTTGGATGGCGGCAGCTACCTCGCCTCGCTCGTTCCGTTTCGTCGGCTTCCCCCTGACCCTGCTGCGGACATCGGCCAGCACCGACAAGTACCTCACCTTACAGAGCGGCCGACGTTGCGTTCCGACGCCGCGGAGGGCTTCCGTTTCCTGAGACGGCACCCGATCCTGTGGCCGGTCACGGTCGCGACGATGGTGTATTACCTCGGCGCGGCGACGGGGTTCAGCCTGCTCGTTCTCCTCATCCGCGACAGCGCCGGCGGACCGGCGTGGACGTTCGGTTTCGTGCTCGCATGCGGTGCCGTGGGAGCGTTCGTTGGCACGCGCATGAGCAGCGGGTTGTCGAAACGTTTCGGGCCGCGCACAACCTTGGCGGCCGCTACAGCCCTGGAAGGACTGGCACTGGCGGCGATGGCATTGTCGACGTCAGTTGGCGTTCTCGCCGTGCTCTGGTTCCTTGGCGGAGTGCCGACGGGTGTTCGAATTCCCGTGGCCAGATCGATACAACAGCGCCTCACCCCGAATCGGCTTCTCGGTCGCGTCAATGTCTCGGCGCGGATGTTCACCCGCGGCATCATCGTCGCCGGCGCAATCGGCAGCGGCGCCCTCGCCACGGCAATCGGTGTCCGCTCCGCGTTCGCCGTCGGTGGCGCAATCGAGATCGTCTCAGCGCTCCTGATTGCACGCGCGCTCAGCACGACCAGCCTCGACGCGGGGCAGCTCTCCACATCGCACCGTCCGAGCGGCGTTGATTGACCATGGGTGCGACCGAGGCAACAATGGCGGCATGATCTCAGTTGATTCGGCGGGCCGATGAGCAGGATTTTGGCGAGTCAGACGAGGCTGCCAGCTGTCGAGCCGAGCCCTACGACCAGCATTCAGCCGTTGGCCTTTGATCTTGCCTCACGGCACGCGGCGATCGATCAACACAAGCTTCGTTCTGACCGTCTCAACAACCTGCGTGCTCAGCTCGCACTTCACGGATACGACGCTGCCCTGCTCAGCGACCCGATGAACATCCGCTACGCGACCGGGTCGCGGAACATGGCCGTGTGGACCTTGCACGCCCCTGGGCGCTATGCGTTCGTGCCCGTCGAAGGCCCCGTCGTCATGTTCGAATACGGCACATCGCGTCACCTCAGTGAGGGACTCGAAACCATCGACGACCTCCGTACTGGAGTTTCCGCCTTCTACTTCATGGCCGGGCCGCGCATGCCGGAAAAGGTCGAGCTGTGGGCAAAGGGAATCATCGAATTGATGCGCGACCATGGCGGCCCCGATCAGCGGCTGGCCCTGGATCGGTGCGAGCCGTGGCACGCTCGGCACTTGCTCGACGCAGGCGTCTCGCTCTTCGACGTGCAGGAACCAATCGAGTTGGCGCGCATGATCAAAACCCCTGAGGAGATCCAGTGCATGCAACTGTCGATGGACGTGTGTGACGTCGGGGCCCTACGGATGCGCGAGGCACTTCGCCCCGGCATCACCGAGAACCAGCTGTGGGCCGTGCTGCACGACACCAACATCGCCCACGGCGGCGAGTGGATCGAATGTCGCCTGCTCTCATCGGGTCCCCGAACCAACCCCTGGTTCCAAGAGTGCAGCGACCGTGTGATCGAACCCGGCGACCTGGTCAGCTACGACACCGACATGGTCGGGCCGACGGGTTATCTCGCGGACATTTCACGAACTCTGCTCTGCCCCGGAAAAGCCGCAACCGACAACCAGCGACGCCTCTACGAATTGGCCCAAACTCAGGTGCTCACCAACATCGACCTGCTGCAACCCGGGATGACGTTCGCCGAGTTCGGAGCGAAGTGCTGGCGTGTCCCCGACGAGTTCGTGACGAACCGCTACATGATGATGGTCCACGGCGCCGGCATGGTCGACGAGTACCCGACGATCGCCTACGCGGCCGACTTCGCGGACTGGGGATACGACGGCATCATCGAGGAAAACATGGTGCTGTGTGTCGAGAGCTACATCGGCGAAGTCGGGGACCACGAAGGAGTGAAGCTCGAGCAGCAGGTGCTCATCACCGCAACTGGCGCCGTGCCGATGTCGAGCACACCCATCGTCGACGCACTCGGCTGAGATCGCACCGCCCCAGCGGTTCGAGCTCAGATCGATTCGTCGAGAAGTTCCTGCAGCCGTTGGCTGACGGGCCACGCACCGCGGCTCTTGTTGCACAACACCGTGTGGGTGAAGCGGCCGACGGGGTCACGAACCGAGACGAAGCCGCTGCCGGCGTCGAACCCATGCAGCGACACGGCATCGCCGGTCTCCTCGATCCAGAAGCCGAGACCGAACCGCATCTCGTCCGGCTGCGGGCCCGGGGACGGCGAGGTCATCCGTGACACGGTCTCGGCGGCGACGATCCGGCCGCCGAAGAGAACGTCCCAGAAGCTGTGCATGTCGGCGGCAGTGGTGTACGCGCCTCCGTCCCCGTTGCCGCGGACCGGGAGGTGAAACACGTTGGTACGCAACCCGTCGTCATCGAGATACCCGGCAGCGGCCCGCCCGGGCAGCTCGTCGGAGCGAAGGAACGCCGAGTCGACCATCCCCGCCGGCGCGAAAACTCGCTGCTGTACGAGGTCGTGAAATGGCACGCCCGTCGCCCGTTCGACGATGAGGGCCAGCACCACGTAGCCGCCGTTGCAGTACGAAAACCGCTCGCCCGGTGGGAACTTCGTCGGGTGGCCCGCCAACACCGCCAGGAACTGCTCGGTGGTCGCCAATTCGTGAACCGGGACGGTCATCACATACCCGTTCGAGTCGACCACTACGTCCTCGTCGAGGTAGTCACCGATCCCCGAGCGATGAGTGAGCAAGTGCTCGACGGTTACCCCATCGTCGATCAGCGGCAGGTCGCCACCGAGCAACGATCGAG
>JANLPB010000086.1:0-1933 GCA_031366885.1 Ilumatobacteraceae bacterium | reverse complement strand
GACCGACGAGACCCACTCGCCGCCGGACTTGATGACGTCCTTCGCTCGGTCACTGATCATCACGTAGCCGTTGGGCAACACGCTGGCCACGTCGCCTGTGCGCAGCCATCCGTCGTGGAACTTGTCCGGATCGTCGACGTGGTAGTAGCTGGCGGTGATCCACGAGCCGCGCACTTCGATCTCACCCAGCGCCTCGCCGTCCCACGGCTGCACGTCGCCGTTGTCATCAGTGATGCGCAGCTCCACACCGGGCATGATGCGGCCTGTCTTCACCCGCCAGTCGGTTTCGCTGCCGTCGCCCATCTCCTTCGGCGGGTGGCCGATGGCGCAGACGGGGCTGGTTTCGGTCATCCCCCAGCCCTGCACGATAGGCACGCCGAACGTGGCGCGGTACCCGTCGATCAGGCCGCGAGGGACGGCCGAACCACCGCACATGACCAGCCGGAAGCTGGACATGTCGGTGTCGGGCGCGTTGTTGAGCAGATCGTTCAGCACCGTGGGCACGGCGCCCGTCAGGGTCGGCTTGGTGTCGTTGATGATGCGTGCGATGGGTGCTGCCTGCAGGAACTGCTGTGGGAACACCAGATCGGCGCCGATCATCCACGCCGCGTACGGGGTGCCCCACGCGTTGGCGTGAAACATGGGCACGATCACCAGCATGCGGTCGCGCTCGCTGAGCGCAATGTTGGCGGTGGACGTGACCAACAGCGAGTGCATGTACGTGCTGCGGTGGCTGTACATGACCCCCTTCGGATTGCCGGTGGTGCCGCTGGTGTAGCACATCGCGGCGCCGGTGTTCTCGGTCACTTCCGGGTAGTCGTAGCCCCCTGGTTCGGCGGCCAACAGCTCGTCGTAATCGAGCAAGCCCTCGCCCAGCGATGAGGCGTCGCCCGGACCCTTGACGATGATGTGTTGCACGGTGGTCAGCTGGTCGCGCACCCTTGCCAGCAACGGGGCAATGGATGCGTCGACGATGATCACACGGTCTTCAGCGTGGTTGATGACGTAGGCCAACTGCTCGGGGAAGAGGCGGATGTTGAGTGTGTGCAGGATGGCACCCATACAGGGAATCGCGAGGTACGCCTCCATGTGCGTCTGGTTGTTCCACATGAACGTGCCAACGCGATCGCCTGGCTGCACACCCAGACGGGCGAGCGCGGAAGCAAGTCGGTCGGCGCGATCCGCAACCTGACCGAACGTGCTCTCCACGTATGCGCCGTCGCCCTCTTGACCGGTGAACGTGATGATCTTGCTGTTCGCGTGCACCTGCCTGCCGTACTTGAAGATGGGCAGCAGGGTCAGCTGGTAGTCGTCCATCATCGTGCTGGACATGGTGCTGAGCGTCATAGGTGTCCCCCTCATTTGCGCTGTCGTTTCTCACGACGGTCGGCCGTCGTGAAGAATAGGCCACCGTGAACGACATCGCCCAACGAACCTCGACAAGGCAGCAGACCATTGTCACCCTCGATCTGGAGGGAGTATTGGTTCCCGAAATCTGGATTGCTGTCGCCGAGCGCACCGGGGTCGAAGCCCTGAGCCGCACCACCCGCGACGAGCCGGACTACGACGTGCTGATGAAAGGCCGCCTTGCGCTGCTGGCCGAGCACGGCCTGCGGATGAGCACAATCACCGACGTGATCGCCGGCCTGGAGCCGATGGACGGCGCCCGCGCATTCCTCGACGAACTGCGCGAACGCACGCAGGTGATCATCCTCAGCGATACCTTCGAACAGTTCGCGGCTCCGTTGATGCGACACCTCGGCATGCCTGCGATCCTGTGCCACCAACTGATCGTCGACGACGACCGCATTGTTGACTACGCCCTGCGCATGCCCGACCAGAAACGCCACGCGGTCAATGCACTGCGTGAGTTGAACTACCGGGTCGTGGCAGCCGGCGACTCATACAACGACGCCGCCATGCTCGCCGCCGC
>JANLPB010000140.1:0-29863 GCA_031366885.1 Ilumatobacteraceae bacterium | reverse complement strand
GACCTGGATGCGCACGTCGTTGGCGCCGACGCGTTCACTGAAGGCGACGTCGACTTCGACGGTGCCCTCGGTGTTGAGGAAGCGGTGGACGGCGCCGAGCTGCAATGAGCTGTCGCCGCTGGCACTGCTGAGCCCGGGTGGGGTGAGGGCCAGCAGCCACGACGTCAACGCCAGCACGAGCACACCGATGAGCGCCTCGATGCCGAGTGCGCGGCGCAATCGTGTTGCCAGTGGCGCGGTCATTGCGTCCACTCGGCTGACGCGTTGGCTGATGAACTGGCGGGCCGCGACACCCACGAACACCATCACCGACGCGAGCAACACTTTGACGATGACGACCATGCCGTGGCTGGTGCCCAGCTCGCCACGGTCGAGCTGGAAAAGCTGGATGGCGCCGGTCACAACGGTGATCCACAATGCGGGCGTGGCGAGGCGAGCGAAGCCCCGCACGGCGTGCACCAGATCCTCCTCGCCCGGGCCTGCCAGGACGACTCGGGTCAGAAGGACGAGACCGCCCAACCAGACCGCCATCGCCAGCGCGTGGAGTGCGCCCGTCGCGTTTTCTACGAGGCTGAACTCGGCACGGCTGAACGCCATCGTGACCACCGCGATGCCAGGTGGAACCAGTGCCGGCAGCTGCGAACTGGGGTCGATGACGCGCTCCGGGCGCATCACTGCATACGCGCTGATCGCAACGAAGACCAGGCGTAACAGGGCGGCCTTGCCAGGCGTGGTGTCGAGCAAGTCGCCCCAGCCGGTAGGCACCAGTGCACTGCCGACGCCCGAGCCGGATTGCGCGGCGGCGAGAGCCCCGGCGAACAGGTAGGTGGACACCATCGTGAAGATCCAGGTGGTGCGCAAGAACCGCACGGTGAGGATGTACTCCACACCTTCGGGCCAGGCAATCGCGATGAGTACGAGTGAACCGAACAACACCGCCAGGCCGAGGTTGCTCATCAGGCGGAAGAGGGCGAGCGGCCCCCTGCTACTACCGGTTTCGGCAGTGCCGACACCTGAGCTGACGCCGGTGGTGCTGGTTGGGGCCACGATCGTGGTGGCCACTGCGGTGTCGCCGACGATGGTGGTGACGGTGGTCTCTGGAGCGACCGTGACCACCGGGTCATTGGAAATGGTGAACGTGAAACTGCTGGAACCGGCGGGCTGCAGGTCGAGGTCGGTGACCACCCACGCAACGGTGCACTCACCCTTGGGTGCGGCAGCGACGAGCGACGCGGACAGGCGGACCTGCTCTGGTGCGAGGCGTAGCACCGTCCCCAGAGGAACGATCGTGCCGCCACACGTCATGGTGAGTGTGTTGGTCGGGCCGAGCTGCTGCGCGAACGTCAACTCGATGGACGTCGGCGACGCATCAAGCGTGGCGCCGGCCAAAGGGGTGGAGGTGACGAGCGTGTTGTCGACGGCGAGGGCGGTGGGCGCCCACAACGACCCACCGACGGCAATGGCAAGGCCGACGGCAAGGCCCAGGGCCGTGCCGCTGATGGTGCGACGTGAGGGGAGAGAGCGCAACCAGCCAACGGCTGGACGGGCGGGCTGCGGGAAAGTGTTCATGGAAGTGCAACAAAGCTAGCCACCGGCGCACTGCAAACCAGTCCACCCCCCACTTCCGGCGATCGCGTCACCGCCACGGACGCTCCCTGTCACAGCCCCTAGGTAGAGTCGCAGCGATGGCTACGCAGTCGCTCTACCGCCGCTACCGCCCCCGACGCTTCAGTGAAGTGAAAGGGCAGGAACATGTCGTGCGAGCGTTGCGCAACGCGGTCATCAACCACCGCGAAGGCCAGGCCTATCTGTTCTCCGGGCCGCGTGGCACCGGCAAGACCACCTCGGCCCGCATTTTGGCGAAGGTGCTGAACTGCGAGAACCCGCAAGACGGAGAGCCCTGTTGTGAATGTGCCTCGTGCATTTCGGTCGAGCGCGGCACCAGCTTCGATGTGCACGAGCTCGACGCGGCCAGCAACAACGGTGTCGAAGCGATTCGCGACATCATCGACAAGGCCTCGCTTGGTACCCCCGGCCGCCATCGGGTGTACATCCTCGACGAGGTGCACATGCTCACCAAGGGTGCCGAGGCTGCGTTGCTCAAGACGCTGGAAGAGCCGCCGCCGCACGTCGTGTTCGTGCTCGCCACCACCGACCCGCAAAAGGTCAGCGAGACCATTCGCAGCCGTACGCAGCATCTGCAGTTCCACCTGCTGCCTATGGACGTCATGGAAGATCACATTCGCTGGCTGGCGGGCGACGCCGGTATCCAGCTCAGCGACGAGGCAATGCAGTCCGTCCTGCGTCAAGGCGGTGGCTCGGCGCGCGACACGGTCTCGGCACTCGAGCTGGTCGCATCAGGTGGCGGCGAGCCGCTCGACATCACGCCGCTCGACGAGTTCATTGAAGCGTTCATCGAGCACGATCCGGGCCGAGCGCTCACGGTCGTTGCGTTGGCCGTGCAGCAGGGCCGCGACCCTCGCACCCTTACCGACGACATCGTGCGGCACCTTCGGGATTGTTTCCTGTCGTTGATGGCACCCGAGCTGGTGCAGCTTCCCGTGCAGCGCGCCGAGGAAGTTTCGGCCCTGGCCCAACGGATGGGCGCCGCCGCGGCCGTACGCGCGATGGAGCGCTTGGGCGAAATGTTGGTGGAGATGCGGCACGCTCCCGATCCGCGGTTGCTGTTGGAAGTCGCGTTGGTGCAGCTCAGTCATGAGGCTGCCAGCACCGATACGTCCGTCCTGATGCAGCGCATCGAGCGCCTCGAACATCAGCTCGCGTCGGGGGTGGCCGCGCCGGCCGCTCGCCCCGCTCCTGTCGACCCCGCTACCGGCCGTGCGGCTCTCGGTGGTCGCGCCCGCTCGGCAACTCCGGCTACCCCAGTCGCGCCAGCCCCGGCCCCGGTTGCGTCAGCTCCCGTCCCGGTTCCGCCCCCTGTTGCGTCGGCCCCGGTCGAAGCCCCGGTTCCCGCCGCCGTTGCGGTTGAGACGACCCCCGCGGCCCCCGTTCCCACGTCGACTGCGCCCGCGCCGTCGGTGGATCTGGTTGCCGCCGCGGCCGAGCGGTGGTCCGCTGAGATCAAGCCCAGCCTCAAGGGGTTCGCGCGTGCGATGTACTCCAGCACGACGTTGCTCGGCGAGCGAAATGGCGCATTGACCATTGGGGTGTCCAACGAGCCGCAGAAGGCGAAGTGTGAAGAGCATCGTCGCGATGTGGAAGCGGCGATCGCGAAGGTTGTGGGTGGCAAGGTGGCGGTTCAACTCGTTGTCCACACCGGCAACGACGACCATGATGGGTTCGTCAGCAACGTGGTGCAGCTGAAACGCGATGCCACGCCAGTGGTGCAAGAGGACGACGACGACATCGACCTCGACGACCTTGTTGATGCTCCGGCCGAAACCATCGTGTCGCAGGTCGAGCGAGTAGCGCTCGCGTTCCCCGGCTCCACGCTGGTGGACGAGTAGCCCGTGGCCGTCTACACCCAGCCGGTACAAACGCTGATCGACGAGTTGGGTCGCATGCCCGGCGTCGGCCCCAAGTCGGCTCAGCGCATCGCCTTCCACCTGCTGAAGATCCCGTCCGACGATGTCGCTCGGTTGGCGCGGGCGATTGTGGAGGCCAAGGCTCGGGTCCGCTTTTGCGACCGTTGCTGGAACTTCGCCGAGGGTGAACTGTGTCCCATCTGTCTCGACGATCGGCGCGACAGCAGCGTGCTGTGCGTCGTGGAAGAGTCGCGCGACATCATCTCCATCGAGAAGACCGGCGAATTCAAGGGCCGTTATCACGTGTTGCTGGGTGCGATGAATCCGCTCGACGGCATTGGCCCAGAGCAGTTGAAGATGAAAGAACTGTTTGCTCGTATCGAGCCCGAGGACGTGCAGGAAGTCATCTTGTGCACGAACCCCAATACCGAGGGCGAGGTGACCGCGATGTACATCGCCCGGATGATGAAGCCTTTCGGTGTCAAGGTCACCCGCATCGCCAGCGGGTTGCCGGTCGGCGGCGACCTCGAGTATGCCGACGAGCTGACCCTGGGCCGTGCGCTCGAGGGCCGGCGCGAACTCCTCGGCTGATCTGCGCCCAGCGGCAGCCTCTGCCACAAAAATGTACTGGGGTACCAACCCTGGACCTGGTAGCGGGCGGACGGGCCAGCTCCAGAGGTGGTACCCCAGATCTTGACGACCGGCTGCGCTGCCATGTGCAAATCACGCCGGTGTATGTTGCGGTTACATTACGACAACTTGCCGAATATGTCAACCCTCGTCATAATCTTTGTCAAACCGACATACTTCGTCGATTCGGCCCGATCAGACGGTGCGCAGGACCAGCGCGTCGCCTTGGCCGCCGCCGCCACACAGTGCCGCCGCGCCAATGCCACCTCCGCGGCGACGAAGTTCGTGCAGGATCGTCAGTGCCAAGCGGTTGCCGCTCATCCCGATCGGGTGGCCCAGCGCGATCGCGCCGCCGTTGACGTTGACGATCTCGTCGCTGATGCCCAGCTCCGCGATGGACGCAATGCCGACTGCGGCGAACGCTTCGTTGATCTCGAACAGATCGACATCGGCAACGGTCTTGCCCGCACGCTCCAGCGCTCGCAGGATTGCGCGACTGGGCTGATGCAGCAGCGACGCGTTGTCGGGTCCGGCCACCATGCCGTACGACACGAACTGCCCCAACGGTGTGACGCTGCGGGCGTTGACGGCCTTCTCACTCATCATGACGATGGCCGAGCCGCCGTCGCTGATCTGCGAGGCGTTGGCGGCGGTGATGGTGCCGTCCTTGTCGAAGGCCGGCTTCAGGCCGCCGAGCGACTCCATGGTGGTGTTCGCCCGCACACCTTCGTCGGTGGCAACCACCGTCGGGTCGCCCTTGCGCTGCGGGATGACGACCGGCACGATCTCATCGGTCAGGCGTCCCTCGGCGATTGCGGCCGCGGCGCGCACATTGCTTTTCATCGCCATCTCGTCTTGCTGGTCGCGGCTGATGTTGCCGGCCGCGTAGCGCTCTGTGCCAAGACCCATCAGGCAGGCGTCGAAGGCGCACCACAGGCCGTCGCGCACGATCGCATCCTGCAGCTCGGTGTTGCCGTAGCGGAAGCCGCCACGTGCCCCCTGCGCCAGGTACGGCGCATTGGTCATGCTTTCCATACCGCCCGCGACAACAATGTCGGCTTCGCCGCTCATGATCATCTGGTTGGCGAGATAGATCGAGTTGAGGCCGCTGAGGCAGACCTTGTTGATGTTGATGCTGGGCACGCTCATCGGTATGCCGCCCTTGCTCGCCGCTTGTCGTGCGGGCACCTGGCCCTGCCCGGCCATCAGCACCTGGCCCATGATCACGTGCTCGACCTCGTCCGGTGAGACGCCTGCGCGCTCGAGCGCGGCTTTGATCGCGAACCCGCCAAGGTCGGCGGCGGTGAACGACGCCAGTGCGCCGCTCATCTTCCCGATCGGGGTGCGGGCTCCGGCAACGATGTACGAACCAGACATGACATGACCTCCATCAGACGATGGCCGAAGCGTATGCGCAGCGGGTAGCCCTGCGGTAATGCGAGCGCGGCACCGCTACGCGGCGAGGACGGGGAACATGTAGATGTCCTCGTAGCCGAAGGCCCACACGATGATGCCGCGCCACCCGGCTGCCTGGGCGGCATCGGATCGCTGGTCGACGCTGGTCGAATCGGGCACGTACACGGTGTGCTGCACGGTGCATGTCACCATCGCCGAGGGCGACAGTCGTAGGGCCGGTTGCAGCGGGCTGCCGTTTGCGGCGGCGTTGATTTCAGCGATGACGACGGATGCCGGCGGCACGACCGGTGGCGGCAGCGGCTTCGTGCGTGGGCCGGTCACAGACTCCGTCCACGTGTACTTCAACTCACCCGAGCCGTCGCGTACCCCGTCATGCCCAGCGGTCGCGGTCGCGATGTTCTTCATCAACACGGTCTCGCGGCGGATGGCACCGTCAGGGCAGGTCTCGGTGGCCACCTTCTGAGTGGCCCAATGGCGCCCATACGCAGGAACTCCCAGCTGCAACTTGCCGACTGGAAGCCCCACCGACTTGCTGTACTGCAATACGTCGGTCACCCAGTTCATGGGTGCGATCGGCCCCGGCGAGCTGACGTTGAAGTCGTAGACCATCAGCCGCAAACGGTCGACCATGGGAGCTATTTCTTGCTGCGCGTACACGGTGTAGCCGGAGTTGCCACCGTTCCAGACGGGCGGCACAGTGATGCTGAGCAACTTGCTGTTTGCGTGGAGGGCCGTGCTCAGTTCACTGACGAACGCAATCCACTTCGGCTTGATCGAGTCCCAGCTCTCGCCCGGGTGATTGAAGGCGAAGACCTCGTAGTCGATGTCGATGCCGTCGTAGTTGTTGTTCACTACCAGATCGACGATGTTCTTTACGTGCGCAGCACGGGCTGCTGGATCGCCGAGGATGCCGCTCATCACGCCGGCGCCGGTGCTGTCGGCGATCGTGGGGATCAATGGCAGACCGGCTGCTCGAGTTGCGGCGATGACCTTCTGCAGGTTGGTGTTGGTGCCCAGCCGCGTGATCGTGCCGTTGTTCGCCGTGCCGTACCAGAATGGCGAGACGTCGCCGACCGCGGCTGACGAGTTCTTGATGGCCGCCATGCCCGAATCTCCGGACCAGTGCGGCACCCAACCACTGACAAAATGGGCGGGCGCGGCCAACTCCGGGTGCGGAGTGAACGAGGCGCGACCGGTCGACTGTGCACTCCAACCGCTGATGACGCGATCGGGCTGGCAGGCCGACAACAGCAGTGCTGTTGCGACCACGAAGACCCTGAGGGTTCGGGAGGCCACACGTCGACGTTACTTGGGCGGGCCACTGAAGGGGCCGCGGGCCGCCATGGGTAGCGTGACGAGAATGGCGTTGAGCGACACCGAGACCCCTGTCGAAGGGTCGCCCAACACACGCAGCGCGGGCGTGATTGCGGTGTTGTCGGCGTCGTTGTTCTGGTCATTCGGGGGTGTGCTGGGCAAGTCCGCGGGTGCCTCGGGCATCGTGCTGTCGTTCTGGCGGCTGTGGATCGCGACGGCGGTTCTTCTTGTTGTCGCGGCCGTGACGCACCGTTGGCCGTCGCGGTCAGACCTCCGCGCAAGCGCTGCAGCCGGCGTGTTGTTCGGGCTCAACCTGTGCGTGTTTTTCATCACGCTGCAGTACACGACCATCGCGGTCGCGTTGATCATTGGTGCACTCAGTCCGGTGTTGGCGCTGCCGATCGCGGTCGCGTTCATGGGCGAGCGCGTCACAGCGGTGAAGGTGGGCTGTGCGTCGGTGGCTGTCGTGGGTGTTGTGGTCGCGGTGCTGACTGCGCCGGCCGCGGCCGACGGCTCGACAACCAAACCAATCGGGTATGTGTGGGCGGTCGCCTCGCTGCTGGTGTGGGTGCTGTACCTGCTGCAGACCAAGCGAGTGCGGGCCACGGTGGAGACGGTGCGCTACATGACGTCGGTGACGGTGGTCGGTGCGGTCACGGTGTCGTTGTTGGCGCTTGCGACTCGTAGCCACCTCGCGCAGATTCAAGGGGTCGGTTGGCTGTGGGTAACGCTGCTGGCCCTCGGGCCGGGCATCGCCGGGCACGGCCTTGTCGCCTGGGCGCAGCCGCGTGTCGATGCCTCGGTGACGTCGGTGCTGATCCAACTCGAACCTGTGGGTGCGTCGATCGCAGCGTGGGTGTTCCTGGATGAACGGGTCTCGCTGCCGCAAGCGATCGCAATGCTGGTGGTGGTGGGCGCGCTGTCGTTGCTGGCGTATCGCGAGTCGCGCGAGCGCAACGTGATCATCGACGAGGCCGTCGGCTGAGCTACTTCTCGGTGATCGTGATCGACACGATGTCGATTGGCTGCAGCGGCGGGCCGTCCTGAGGATTGCCCAACGCGTCGAGTTCCGCGACCAGGCCAAGGTCGGCGGCGTCGACCTGACCGAACAGTGAGTAGTTCGGTGCGAGTGCGGCGCCGTTGGCGCCGGAAATGATGAAGAATTGGCTGCCGTTGGTGTTCGGGCCGGCATTCGCCATTGCGACGGAACCGATTTGGTACGCCTCGGTGGGTAGTTCGTCCTGGAACTCGTAACCCGGCCCGCCGTTGCCGGTCGCGGTCGGGTCGCCGCACTGGACGACGAAGCCCTGGATTGCCCGGTGGCAGGTGGTGCCGTCGAAGTAGTGGTAGCGGGCCAGGTTGACGAAACTGTTGACCGTCGCCGGCGCGAGGTCGGCGCGCAGTGCGACGTGCAGCGTCCCGTGGTTCGTCTCGATGACGGCCGTGTAGCTCTTCCCGCGCTCGATGCAGACCGGCGGGTACTCGGTAAATGTCGTCTGCTTCGCCGCACTTCCGTCGACGGCCGCACACCCGTCTGCTGCGGCCGCGGCGACCGTCGTGTTGCTAGCGGTGGTGTCGTCGCCGCAGGCGTCGAGTCGCGCGCCGGCGAGTGCGAGGGCGAATGTTCGATGGAGGGCACGCGACATGCGGCGACTCTTACACGCGGCATACCACTGCAGCACGTCGCGAGTGGGTGCTTTGTCGGTTCGACATGGGTTGCTACCCGTCAGTAACCTCGCCGGATGCAACACATCCTCGACGCCATCGAATCGAACGCCAGCGCCGACGAGTTTGCGGCGCTGGCGATCCCGGCCAGCTATCGCGCGGTGCACGTCCTGAAGGACGAGCAGGACATGTGGAAGGGCGTTGCGTCCAAGGACAAAGACCCGCGCAAGAGCTTGCACGTCGGTGAGGTGCCCACGCCCGACCTCGCACCCGACGAGGTGTATCTGGCCGTGATGGCCAGCAGCATCAACTTCAACACCGTGTGGACCAGCATCTTCGAGCCGATCAGCACGTTCGGTGCGCTCGCGCGGCTTGGCCGCGAGAGCGAGTGGGCGAAGCGGCACGACCTGCCGTACCACGTGGTCGGCAGCGATGCCTCGGGTGTCGTGCTACGGGTCGGCTCGGCGGTGCGCAATTGGAAGCCGGGCGATCGGGTGACCGTGCACTGCAACCACGTCGACGACCAAGATCCCTCGGCGCACGACGATTCGATGATGGCCGCCAACCAGCGCATCTGGGGTTACGAGACCAACTTCGGTGGGCTGGCCGACCTTGCGGTAGTGAAGGCCAACGCACTCATGCCCAAGCCTGCGCACCTCACATGGGAGGAGGCCGCGGTCAGCGCGCTGTGCAACAGCACGTCGTACCGCATGCTCGTCGGCCGCAACGGCGCCCGCATGAAGCAAGGCGATGTCGTGCTCATTTGGGGTGCCACCGGCGGCATCGGCGCGTACGCCACGCAGTACGTGCTCAACGGCGGCGGCATTCCGGTGTGCGTGGTGTCGTCGCCCGACAAGGCCGACATCCTGCGCAAGATGGGCGTCGAGCTCATCATCGACCGCTCGGCCGCCGGCTACCAGTTCTGGAAGGACGAGCACACGCACGACGAAGGCGAGTGGCGCCGGCTAGGTCGCGACATCCGCGACCTGTGTGGCGAAGACCCCGACATCGTGTTCGAGCACCCGGGCCGTTCGACGTTTGCTGCCTCGATGTACGTCGCCAAGCGCGGTGGCACCATCGTCACCTGTGCGGCCACCAGCGGCTTCATGATGGAATTCGACAACCGCCACTTCTGGATGCGGTTGAAGAAGCTCGTCGGTAGCCACTTCGCCAACTACAAAGAGGCATACGAGGCCAACCGATTGATCAGCAAGGGCATGGTGCACCCGGTGATGAGCCAGGTGTTCGCACTCGAGCAGAGCGGCGAAGCTGCCTACCAAGTGCACCACAACATGCACGAAGGCAAAATCGCCGTGCTCGCGTTGGCCCCGTCGGAGGGCCTGGGCGTGACGGATCCGGTGCTACGGGCGAAAGTCGCCGACCAGCTCACCTGGTTCCGCCGCTAGTTCCGGGCGCGGCAGGGCTTCTGGTCGCGATTCGTTCCGGGCGGATGCAACGAATCGCGACCAGAACCGGAGCAGCGATCCGATACTCGACGCCGCGTCAAAGTGAGAGTGCCCAGGTCAGCGGCTTACGCAGTTCTGCGGGCGAAGACGTAGAGCGCGTCTTTGGCCGTGAATTTTGGGTCTGGGGTGGTGAGGACCAGTGCGCCTGCGATTCCCGGGCAGCCTTCGTCTGCCGGGCAGGTGTTGGTCGAGATGACCTCAAATGTTGCCGTGCCTGACTCGTCAGTCCAGGTGAAGGTGTCGCCGACCACCAGCAGATCAAGGTCGAGAAATGGAGCGCCGTACGTGGTGCGGTTGCCATAGATCATGCTGTACACATCCATGTCCTGGCCGATCGGCAACTCAGTCGGGAGAGCGCCGCCGACGAACACCGGCCCCGACTGAGCTGAGACCTTGAGGCCGAGCGACGTGTCCACCACGAGCCAGTCGACCTTGATCTTGGGAATCTCCAAGCGGCCGACCACGGCCGGCGGCCCGCTCGGCAAGCCCGCCAGGAGTTGCTTCATGTCGGCTTGGCTCAGTTCGCCGGTTGCTCGGGCGAGGACGTTGCCATCGATGCCGATGACGACGAGGGTGGGGTATCCGGGCGCGCCGTAGGCGGTGGCGACTCGTCCTGCGACACGGTCGCCTTCGTTCGAGTCGCGGATCACTCGGCCTGTCCAGCCCATGTCCTTCAGCCACTTGTTGGCCGGGTAGTTCGCGGCGGTCGGCGACTCGGCGGTCGACACGAGTGTGACCGGCAGCCAGGACTGGATGGTGCCGTCAGCCATCCATTCCATGACCTTGGGGAGATTGGCGGCGCAATGTGGGCACCAGTGCGCCTGGAACATCACCACTTGCGGCCCCTCGGCCGGGTCGATGCGGATCTCGTTGCCGTCGTAGTCGAATCCGACGACGGACGGTGCAGGCATCCCGACGGCCGGGTCGACGGCGGTGGACTGGTCGAACCTCGGCAGTTGCCCCGTAACGCCGACAGCTGTCTGATCTGAAACGGCCGGGACAATGACCTGGCTGACGGTGTCCTCGGTGACGGGATCGCCGTTGGTGACCTGGGCGTGGACGGCGGCGATCAGGCCGTCGGCGCTGTCCGCCAGCGTGGAGCTGATCTCGAGGGTCGCCCACGAGCCAGTCGGTGTGCGCCAGACGACGTGCACGTTGCCGGCTTCGTCGGCGTAGCGATAACCCCGCCAACCGGCGATGGTGACCGGGTGGAAGCCGGCGCCGAGGACCAGCGGAGTGAGTTGACCGCGGTACTCCCCGACCGTGATGGTGACTGTGCCCAGGTCGCTGGAGTAGCGCTGCGAACGTTGAGCTCCCAGACCCTCCGTGCCGACGCCGACCAACTCCATACTGTCGTCGGGTAGTACGTACGGAAAACCCGAGCCGGGCACAACCTTTGCCTGCAAGTCGGCGGCGCGCGCATCGCTGAGACCGTACGACATGAACTTGAGAACCGGGTCGCCGTTGAGCGTCGGCTGGACGAGGAGGAGCAACACCCCGTCGGCGAAGCCGCCGCTGGCGGCCCACGCGAGTACCGTGTTCGGGCCGGGTGGGGGCACACTCGGGCAGCACCCGGTGGTCTCGATCGGCTCGGCGTTCATGTCTTGCGCGACGAGCGTGTACCACATGTCGCCCGTCACAGGCAGGCTGGTGGTGGTTGGCGGCGGGGGTGTCTGAGCGGTGACAGGGTCGGTCGGCGAAGACGTCACTGGGGTCTGGTGGTTGCGGTGGACGACAATCGCAGTTGCTGCGCCGAAGAACAGGATGGTCGCGGCCGCGATTGCTAGCCACCGGGCGCCGCCGATGCCTCCCGCCGGCAGCGATGAATAGGCGGACCCGTCAGCGGTGACTACGTCGTTCGCCTCGGCAGTCACTTCATTCAGCGCGGATCGCAGGCGGGCGATCACTTGGTTGTTCGAGGACACGTCGTCGTGAAGCTCGTTCATTCCGCGATCTCCTTCTTGAGGGCGGCGAGGCCGCGGTGCAGCAGGACGCGGACGCTGCTGGGGGAGCAGCTGAGGGCGTCGGCAATTTGGTCGTCGGTCCAGTCGGCCCAGTAGCGCAATGACACGGCGGCGCGCTGCTTGTACGGCAGCACGGCCAGCGCGTCGAGCATCTCGTTGGTTGTCGATGTGTACGACGTGGCCTGGCCCGCTGTGGCTCGGGCGACCCGACGACGCTCGCGGATGTGCCATCGGTGCCACGACGCGGCGCGGTTCACCACTGTGCGCCGGAGGTAACCGGCGGGGTTATCGAGCGTGGAGAGGCGACGGCCGACAGCGTGCAGCGCGTCTTGCGCGATCTCCTCGCCGATTTCTGGCGAGCCGACGAGCGCGGTCGCCCAGCGAACGGCGTTGGCACGGTGCGTGCGGTAAAAGTCGTCGAATTCGCTGATGGCCGTCATCCCCACTCGCACGCCAAGTGTGCCTGTCTGCATGTCCACCTTGACGCCACCGGGCGTCGATCTGTTTCACTGAGTGCATGTTGCTCACCGAAATCGACCACGTCGCCATTGCCGTCCGCGACCTCGAAGCCGCCATCGACTACTACCAGCGGGCGTTCGGTGCCACCGTTGACCATCGCGAGATCGTCGAGAGCGACGGCGTTGAGGAGGCGCTCCTGAAGGTTGCCGAGAGCTACATCCAGTTGCTCACCCCGACCCGCGACGACAGCCCGGTGGCGAAGGCGATCGAGAAGCGCGGCGAAGGCCTGCACCACATCGGCTACCGGGTCGCCGATTGCGGCGAAGCGTTGGCCTCCATGATCGCGGCCGGGGCGACGCCCATCGACAAGGCACCGCGTCCGGGCAGTCGCGGCACGACCGTTGCCTTCATCCACCCGAAGGGCAGCTACGGCACGTTGATCGAGCTCGTCCAGGAGTAACGGCCTCCGACCCCCCACCCGAGTGCTCACTCGCACCCCGGGGTGCGAGTGCCCACTCGCATGGCGGCGTGGCACTCGCACTGGTTGCGTGGCACTCGGACCGGGCAGGTTGGGCTATTCGGCTTGGACGATGAGGCCTTTGAGGTAGTCGGCTTCGGGGAAGGGCAGCGGCACTGGGTGGTCGCTGGGCTGGTTGAGGCGACCGATGATGCGGGCCTCACGTTTGGCATCCAGCGCGGCGCCGGCTACCACCTTCTGAAACAAGTCCATGCTCATCGCACCACTGCACGACCACGTCATCAGCACCCCGCCGGGCGCCAGCAACTTCAGCGCCAGCAGGTTGAGGTCCTTGTAGGCGCGGGTGGCCTTATCCAGCTGGCGTTCGGTGTTGGCCAGCTTCGGCGGGTCGAGCAGGATCAGGTCGTACTGCTGGGCTCGGTCGCGCAGGCCGCGCAACGCCGTAAATGCATCGGCTTCCATCAGCTCGCCGACGTCGACGCCGTTCAGCGCTCCGTTGCGTACTGCGACCGCGAGCGCGGGCCCCGACGAATCGATCGACAGCAGTGACGATGCACCGGTCGCCGCGGCGATCACGCTGAACGCGCCCGTGTAGCTGAACACGTTGAGCACCCGTCGCCCGGCCGCCCACCCAGCCAAGGCACCACGCGCGTCGCGCTGGTCGAGGTAGAAGCCCGTCTTGTGGCCGCCCTCCACCTCAACAGCGAACTGGTGCCCGCCTTCGTGCGCGACGAGGTCGGGCGAAGGCGGCGAGCCGCGCAGCAGCCCCACAACCGGTGGCAAGCCTTCTCGTTCGCGCACGTCGGCGTCGCTGCGTTCGTAGACGCACGACACGCCGGGCAATGCGAACAGCGCGTCGGCCAGCACGTCGCGCCACGCGTCGGCGCCGGCCGTTGTCAGCTGGCAGACGACCGTGTCGCCGTAGCGGTCGGCGATGAGGCCGGGCACGCCATCGGCCTCGCTGAACACGAGTCGGGCGGAGTCGGTCAGGCCGGATGTCAGAAGCGAGGAACGCCGGGCGGCGGCTGCGACCGCCCGAGCGGCTACGAAGTCGGCCGTGACCAGCTGGTTCGCGTCGAACGTCCACATTCGAGCTCTGATTTGTGAGGCCGGGCTGTACGCCGCCCAACCGAGTTTGGCGCCGTCGGCGGCGCGCACCAGCACCGTGTCACCAGCCGCTGGCGAGCCGTCGACGCGGGCAACGCCACCGCTGAAGATCCACGGGTGACGGCGCAGCAGGGACCGCTCACGAGTTGGTTGCAGCCAGAGTGTTGCGTGTGTGGAACTCACGCCGCCACGGTAACGGAGCCGTGTGCGTAGGAACCCGGCCGGCTCAGGGAGTGGTTAGGCGAGCGATAGCTCGGACGGGCCGCCGTTGCTGACCAGCCAGCCCTCGCTCTGCATCTGTCGCTGCATTAGTTCTTCGATTTGCTGACGCAGCGCCATGTTCTCGTGGATGCAACCTTCCAGGGCGTGCAACACGCCGCTCATCCGCTCCTCCATTGCCGCTAATCGAGCCCCAGTATCGGAGGGCTGTGCCGTGCTGTTCATGTGTGGGCGGGCGTCGACACCGTCAAGCCGGTTGTTGACCTCCGACCGTAGGCGGTCGAGGAGCCCGATGATCGTCGACTGTGAACGGTCCAGGTCGGCGCGCGACTCGGCTCTCGCCTGGTCGACGCCCTGTTGCGCAAGCGTGGCGTAGGCGGCGGTGGCTGTGTACTGCGCCAGCACCTGCTGCTCAACACGCACCATTCGATCCCGCAACTCGACGGCAATCGAGGTGGCACTCTCATCGGAGTCGGGTGCAAGGAACGGCCGGCTCAGCTCGTCATCTTCCATCCAACGCTTCTCACTTCGACGCATGATTGCCTACCCGTCCAATTCATTGGGCCAAATGGCCGCTGTACAACGTTCGAGATATCGGTATGTGGGCTCCGTTTCTTGAGCGCAACCGCTTGACGAAAGGTTGAAAAAGAAATTGCTCAAGTCCCCTTTGGTGGATTCCGAAACCTGTGCTGCGACCGCACCGCTCAGCGGGTCGGCGTGCCAAACAAATCGCAAACCATGCGGGAGGAATTCAAATGAACCACGACATCATCCAGTCAGAGAAGAAGGACCGAGGCTTCACCCTCGTCGAACTGCTCATCGTTATCGTCATCCTTGGCATCCTGGCCACCGTCACGGTGTTCGCGGTGAAGGGCATGACCGACAAGGCCAAGACCAACACGTGTGCTGCAGACAAGAAGGCGATGGAAGTCGCCGTCGAGGGCTTCTACGCTGACACCGGTGCATACGCCATCAGTGGTGCTGCGCTGGTCCCCACGTTCCTGCGGGCCCCGTCGCCGAATTACACCACCGACAGCACCGGCGCAGTGACGCCGATCGCCGGCAACAAGAACGGTTGCACCTGATCCATCGCGATCAGTTCGAGTAACGAACCCTACAAGGGGCCGGGCCTTCGGGTCCGGCCCCTTGCCGTTTTTCAAGACTTTGACAAGTTGACAATTGCTACTCAAGCCGTACTGTGCCCTGCCGATAGATCAGCGATGGACGGACAACGAATCGCGAATCTGGGTGACAATCGCACGCGTCGAACACGCGACAGCGGTCAGTCGTTGGTCGAGGTGTTGATTGCCATCGTGCTCACCGGCACGTTGGCCGTTGCCGGCATGATCACGCTGCGGGCGTCGATCACCGGCTCGACGCTTGACCGCGACCACGCCAACGCACATGCGTGGCTGCAGACGGCCAGCGACGTCTTATACGGCGCGGCCCGCGAAGGATGCGGAACCCTGGCGGCGCCGGATCCGGGCAAGGTTGCCGATGTGTACGACGGAATTATCAAGGCAACGCCGAACCCACGGAACTGGGACCCGAGCCTGATCGAAGTCGTGCGCCCAGTGCTGTTCTGGGACGGCAAGGCGAACTATCAGAACACGTGCTACGCCGACCTAGGCATCAACCTCCAACTCATCACTATTCAGGTTCGCGCCCCCGATGGCCGCATCGTCGAGTCAGTACAGATCGTGAAGGGATGACGCAGATGACACGTCGCACACGTTCCGACGGGTTCACACTCGTCGAGGTTCTCGTCTCGATGGCCGTTATGGGCCTCATCGCGACCGTGATTTCCTCGGTTGTCATCGTCGCTGTCAAGAACAACCCAGCGGTGCAGATGCGTACGGACTCCGCGCTGACCCTGCAGGGCATCACCACCTGGTTGCCGCAAGACGTCGATTCGACGCCACCGAGCGGTTTCAGTACCGTGCCAACGAAGGCCAGTGGCTGCGCCAGCAGCTCGGGCAAAAACATCTTGCACATGCAGTGGTCGGAGAATATCTCCGGCACCGTCACGCAGTTCGTCGCGGACTATCGCTACGTCGCCTCAGCGACTCAGAACATCATCCAGCGAGTGTCATGCAACGGAACGGGCAGTCTTCCGTTGGGCAATACCATCGTGCAGAGAGTCACCGGTCCGTTGGCGGCGATGCCTCCGGCATGGGTCCCGGGGCAGCTACCGGCGAAGGTTGACATCGGTCCTGACCTGGCGGGCGACGGCACCCTCGTGGTCGTACAGCTGATGTCGGCCAACAACCAGCTCCTGCGTGTTGAAGCCGCTCCGAAGAACCCGGCGAACACTCTGCCGCCGAATGCGGCCGAGGCGACGCTGCCGCCAGTCGTCACTGTGTTGGCGACCACCACTTCGACCACGCTGCCCCCGACGACCACTTCGAGCACGACCACCACTACCACGACGGTTGCCGGCCCCACCACAACGAACCCGGTGGCGACCACGACCACCTCGACGACGTCGACGACCACAACCTCGACGACGACCACCACGATTCCGGTGACCACGACCACCGTTGCCCCGTGCGTCGTCACGTCGGCGTCGATGAGCAGCACGTCGATCAAGAACACTCCACCCGATGGAAACGGCAACTCGTCGATCACCGTTGGCGTGCTGGCTTCGCCGCTGACGATCACGGTGCAGACAACGGGCTACTGCTCGGGTCTTATCGCGTCGCCCTCGAGAGGTGCCCCGAACGGTGAACTGTTCCGCAACTTCTCCACCTCGAACGGCACCACCTACACGGTGATGTTCCCCGGCTTCCCACAGGGCTCGTCCGAGCTGTGGGCGGATGGCAACAGGACGATCACATTTAGTTCCGCAACCGGTGGCCCATACGGGTCTGTGACATTGCAGGTGAAGTGATGAACCGACTGAGATGTTCCCTTGCGTCGTTTGCCGATCGCGTCGTGCGTCACCGTCGCAGCGAGCGCTCTACGCGCGATCTGCGTTCGGACTCCGGGGCAATTCTTCCGCTCGTCATTGTGGGCACGTTCATCGTGTCGACGATGGTGATCGCGGTCACGACCTACGTGACAGCCGACCTTCGTTACGCGCAGGTGGTCGAGGATCGCGCCGATCGGCTGGCCGCCGCGGACGGCGGGTTGCGGTTCGGCGTCGAGAAGTTGCGTAACTTCCAGACGTTGTGCGCCACCAGGGCCGGTACCGGCGGTGGCGTCACCACTGTTTTCCCGCCGGTGATCAACGGGGCCGACACCACGGTGACCTGTCGGCGCATCGGCCAAGCAATCAGTGACGTGCAGGGTTGGGGCGTGGTCGTCACAGCTTCCGGTGTGCCCGCCGGCCAGTCGATCTTCTCCACCTCCGGTGCTGGCCAATCCGACAACATCAAGACGTTCAGCGGCCCGGTCTACATCGCCGACCCGACTCGAATGAACCTGCAATCCTTGATGACCATCAAGGACGGCGACCTCTGGTTCTCCGCCGCCAACTGCGACAATGCCCCAAATATCACTGTCATCGACACGGGTCGACTCCTTTTCGAGCCCGACTTTTTCCGCGGACCGTTGTGCACGGAGAAGACGTGGAGCGGTGGGCTCTTCACGGCGCCGACCGGGTCAACGCCGCCGACGTCGCCCGTCAACCCCGCATACACCGACACCACCTCCTGTCGCGTGTTCAAACCCGGCAAGTACACGTCGATCAATCTCGCCCAGAACAACTACTTCAGCGCCGGGGCGTATTACTTCGAGAACATCCCCATGGTGCTGCAGAACCAGACGGTCATTGCCGGGTTTCCCGACGGCGCCGGCGACAGCCCCAAGGTTGCCAACACGGACTGTGCGATCGAGCAAGCCTTCGACCAGCAAACGGTGAAGGCTGCAGGCGGAACTGGCGGTGCCACCTTCTATATGGGTGGCAGCAGCAGAATCGAAATACGCAATGGCGCAGGCTTCGAGATCTTCCGCCGCAAGGTGAATGAGACCTATCTCAGCCTCTTTGCCGTGGAGGCTTCGGGCGCGGGCTACATCGCCAGTACGCCCGACTGGAACACCTGGATCATCGAGACCAAGTCCGGCAGCAACAACGATGTCGCGATTCACGGCCTGTTGTGGGCGCCGAAGGCGGGGCTCTCACTGGGCAACATCACCAACGCCGCCAACGGGCAGCTGCTCGGCGGGCTGGTGGTTGCACGGCTGGACACCCAGGCCTCAGCCTCCGCTTCTGGTTTCCTGGTTGGCATCGAGGCCAATCCGGTCTCGGCCAAGCTGCTGTTGACCTCGACGTCGACCCTGAAGGGCAAGTCAGCTGTGATCCGCGCCGTCGTGCAGTATCGCCCCGACACCGGCGACCTGGCCATCAACTCCTGGCGCGTCAAGAGCTAGCGAGCCCGGCCCGGGCATCCGAGTGCGTCGCCGCCAGTCCGAGTGCGCTGCGGCCAGTCCGAGTACGTCGACGCCATGCGAGTGCTCACTCGCACCCCGGGGTGCGAGTACCCACTCGCATGGCGCTGTGGCACTCGCACTAGTCGCGTGGCACTCGCACTGATGGCGTGGCACTCGCATCTTGGAGATCCGGGCGGGCCGAGCGACCTGGCGGCTGAGTGCTAGCGGACGAGTTCCATGCGCAGGCCCGAGGTGTCCCATGTGGGTTCCATCGGGAAGCGCTGCATGGCACGGCCGGCGGCACGGCGAGCTGTCCACACCAGCGCAGTCGCCTGCAGCAGGTGAACCTGTGCCGAGCCCCTGGGGGGCGTACGGGTCACGGTCTCTTCCAGCCCGGGCAGCTTGTTGCGAATCAGCGACATGCGCTCGACGACACCATCGGAACTGTACGGAGAGCTGACCAGCGGCACATCACCGTTGAGCTGCGCGAACGTGAGGTCGGGGTGCGCGGCGAAGTAGTTGCGCTGGTGAAACGGCTGGAACTGCTCCTCCGCTTCCCGGTACTGCTTGAAGCGGCGGAGGTCGTCGCGCGACAGCCACGGCTCCAGTTCCAGTGCGGCCGCACGCGTCGGCGCATTCAGCGCAGCACGCGAGGGCGTCGCCCTGATGGCCAGGTTGCGCGGCCAGCCGATCACCGTCTGCGCCTCGGTGTCGCACGGGCGGTACGGGGCGACTGGCTCGTCGTAGAAACCGATCGGCGTGAAGATTGCCGCAGCATCGAATTTCGGGCGATAGTCCAGGACATCGGCAAGGGTGGCGACCGTCTCGGGGTCGTCGGCAACGACGGTGACACCGGCCAGGCGCGCCGGCACGATCAGCCAACCGCCCGGGCACGGCACGATGCCGCCGAGGATCTTGTACGGACGAGCCGCAGCCGCCACGTGTGCCTCAGACGCCCACGAAGGTGCCGGCGCCGTTGCTGGCCGCCTGGCCCGAAGCGAGCGTCTCTTGCACCTTCATCTGCGAGCGCATCGTGGCCGCTAGTGCCATGATTTCCTTCGGGTACTGGCTTGCTTCGCTTGCCGTCTCGAGGCTGATCATGCCGCTGGACACCAGTCGGGCAAGGTCCATCTCGATGGTCTGCATGCCGTCCTGCTGACCGGAAATCATGGTGTTGCGCAGCTGACGGCTCTTGCCCTCGCGCAGCAGGTTGCGCACGGCGTCGTTGGCCATCAGCACTTCGTATGCAGCAACTCGGCCGCCACCGATGGCCGGCAGCAACCGCTGGCTGATGACGCCCTGGAGGGTGCCGGCCAGCTGCGTTTGAATCTGGTCGCGACGCTCGCCGGGGAACACGTCGATGATGCGGTCGAGTGCCTGCGAGGCATCGTTGGTGTGCAACGTGGCGAACACGAGGTGACCGGTTTCGGCCAGGGTCAGCGTGATGGAGATCGAGTCGAGGTCGCGCATTTCGCCGAGCAGGATGACGTCGGGGTCTTCACGCAGCGCGCTGCGCAGACCGTCGGTGAAGTTGTTCACGTCGGTGCCGACCTCGCGCTGGTTGACCATCGCCACCTTGTGCTCGTGCAGATACTCGACCGGGTCCTCGATGGTGAGGATGTGCAGCGGGCGGGTCTGGTTGATGCGGTCGATCATGGCAGCCAAGGTGGTGCTCTTACCCGAGCCGGTCGGGCCTACGACAAGCACAAGACCGAACGGCTTGCCGAGCAGTTCCATCGCACCCCACGGGGCGCCCAGCTCCTCGAGTGAACGCACGCGGAAGGGGATGACGCGCAACGCAAGGGCAAAGCTGTTGCGCTGCTTGTAGGCGTTGGCGCGAAAGCGGCCCAGAGAGTCGAGCCCGAACGAGAAGTCGACCTGCGAGAACTCGTCCAGCTCGCCCTTCTGCTGATCGTCGAGGAGCGACAGCACCATCCGCTCAGTGTCGGCGGGCTGCAGCAGCGGGACGCCTTCGAACGGCACCAGCACGCCGTCGAGGCGCACCGTTGCCGGGCGTCCAACGGTGAGGTGAAGGTCGCTCGCGCCCGCGCCGACAGTGGCCTGCAGCAGTGCGACCAACATCGGGTCGGGATTCTTCATCGGACTAGCCTCCATGTGTTCACTGCCGAGGGGATGAGACGTTCTGACATGACGATTGCGATTGCGGTTGTTGCCGGGTTGCTGATTGGTTCGTTCCTCACCGTGGTGGCCGACCGGGTACCTCGCGGTGTGTCGATCGTGCGACCAGGCTCGGCGTGCGGGAACTGCGGCTTGCGCCTTGGCCCCCAAGATCTGGTTCCGGTATTCAGTTGGCTGGCGCTGCGCGGAAAGTGCCGACAGTGTCATGTGAGTATCGGCATCGAACCGCTGGTGCTTGAGGTGTCAACGGCCCTTCTTTTCGCCCTCACTGCGTGGCAATTCGGTGCTACGTGGCGAACTGTCGCGTTCTGTGTGCTGATGGCCGGTCTGACGGTGCTCACCTGGATCGACCTGCGTACGAAGCGCCTGCCGCGAGAGATCACCTACACCACGTTGGCGATTGGTGCCCCGCTGCTCTGCGTGGCGGCGCTCGTGGAAGGCGAGCCCCGGCGCATCTGGACGATGGTGCTTGGCGCGGCCATCGCGCTGGCCATGATGGCGTTGATCCGGTCGATCAGTCGCGGTGGCATGGGCGATGGAGATGTTCGCTTGTCCCCATTGTTGGGTGCGTACCTGGGTTGGCTGAACCCAGGTCTTGCCCCGGTGGGGCTGTTCTTCGGATTCATTCTGGGTGCCGTCGTCAGCATCGCCCTGCTGGCGATTGGTCGCGTCGGGCGCCGCACGGCAGTGCCGTTCGGTCCGTTCCTTGCAGCCGGCACCGTGCTGGCGATTTTCCTAGGGCAGGACTACATCGACTATTTGATGCGTCGCTGAAGCAGCGCAGGGCCTGACGGCTCAGCTTTGCTGCTTCATGCTGTCGAGCACGCCGTACATGGCCTGCACCAGCGCCACCGCAACGAAGCCCACCATCACACCGACGAAGACGATCATCGCCGGCTCGAACATGGTGGTGAACCGTTTGATGCGGGTCTCGAGCTCGCGGTCGAAGTAGATGCTGGCCACTTCCAGCTGCTTGTCCAGCGTGCCAGTCTCTTCGCCGACTTTGAACATCTGCTTCGTCGCGCCGGGGAACAGCCCAGTGGCGGCCAGTGGCTTGAAGAATCCGCCGCCCTCCATCATCTCGATCTGGGCCTGCTCCAGACGCTCGCGGAAGTAGATGTTGCTGGTCGAGTTTGTCGTCGTCTTCATCGCCTCTGGCAGCGGCACGCCGGCGCGCACCATCGCGCCCAGGATGCGGCAGAACCGTTCCAGAATTGCGTACTCGATGATGCCGCTGATCACAGGAATCTTGAGCACGAACTTGTCCTTGAAGACCTTGCCCTTGGGTGTCTTTTTCATCCACATCACCCACAGGAAGACGGCGAAGAGGAAGCTGCCCGGGATGTACCACATGATGGTGAACAGGTCAGCGACGAACAGCAACGCTCGGGTCGCAAAAGGCAGCTCGGCATCGAGCTCCTCGAACAATGGCTTGAACTGCGGCAGCACGTAGCCGGCCAACACGGCCACCGTGAACACGGCAAGCACCATGACCACGCCAGGGTACGACAACGCCGACACGACTTTCGACCGCGTGTCCAGCTCGCGTTCGAGGTACACGGAGAGGTTCTCCAGCGTGTCGTCCAGCTTGCCGGTCAACTCGGCCGAGCTGAGAATGCCGGTGTAGTAGGCGGGGAATGCCTCCGGGTGCTTCTCGGCGGCGCCCGACAACGTGCTGCCGTTGCGCAGGTCTTCGACCATCTCGGTGATTGTCCGTTGCAACGCGACGTCGGTGGTCTCGTCGCCGATGACTTCCATCGCGTCCGTGATGGGAATGCCGGCCTTCACGAAGACGGCCAGCTGACGCGTGAAGTGCATCAGTTCCTTCTTCTTCACCTTCACCGTGGTCAGCTCGAACTGGAGCGCGCCGCGCTTCTCTTCGATCTTCACCGGGTACAGGTTTTGATCGAGTAGGTACGCGCGGGCAGCGCCGACGGTGTCGGCTTTGGTCAGGCCTTCGACGGACGAACCGGTGGCATCGATGGCGGCGTAGCTGAACCTGGGCATGAGGGTGGTCTCCTAGCTAGCGAAAAGGGTTTTGACGACTTCGGGAATGGTGGTCACGTCGTTCTCGACCAGCGCCATGGCCTCGCGCAACATGGTGCGCATGCCTTGGGCGACGGCCAGACGGCGTAGCTCTTCAGTGGTCGCCCAGCCGACGATCAGGCGGCGCAGCTCGGGCGTGATGCGCAGCAGTTCGTACACACCAATGCGATCACGGCAGCCGGTGCCGGCGCAGAAGTTGCAGCCGGCGCCGCGATAGAACGTGGTCTTCTCGCTGCCGCCACTGTTCTGACGGAACACCGCAAGTTCATCCGCGGGCGGCGTGTAGGGCTCCTTGCAGGAGTCGCAGATGCGCCGCAGCAGACGCTGGCCGATGACGCCGACAACCGAGGACGCGATCAGGAAGGCTTCGATGCCCATGTCGAGGAAGCGGTGCAATGCGGCGACGCTGTCGGTGCCGTGCAACGACGACAACACGAGGTGGCCGGTGAGGGCGGACTGGACGGCAATGCGGGCCGTGTCGGCATCACGAATCTCACCCACGAGGATGACGTCGGGGTCCTGACGCAGGATGGCCTTGAGACCCGTGGCGAACGTGAGGCCCGCCTGGTCGTTGGTCTGGATCTGGTTGATGCCAGGGAACACGTACTCCACGGGGTCTTCCACCGTGGTGATGTTCTTGCCGGCCGAGTTCACTTCCAGCAGCGAGGCGTACAGCGTGGTGGTCTTACCGGCGCCGGTCGGGCCAGCACAGATGACCATGCCGAACGGCGCGTGGATCATCTTCGAGTAGTGCAGGTACGTCTCGCGCGGGAAGCCGAGCTCGGCGAGGCCGATCATCGATCGACCCTTGTCGAGGATTCGCATGACGATCTTCTCGCCGAACACGGTTGCAACACTGGCAACGCGAACGTCGACTTCCTTGCCGTCGATCACCGTTGAGAACTGGCCGTCCTGCGGCCGCCGCTTCTCCACGATGTTCATGCTGCTCATGATCTTGAGGCGGCTGGTCAGTGCCGCATGCACGCCCATCGGCAGCGAGAACGCCTCGACGAGATGGCCGTCGATGCGGAACCGTACGCGCAGCGTTTCGTCCATAGGTTCGATGTGGATGTCGCTGGCTCGGTCGCGCATGGCTTGGCTGACGATGCGGTTGACCAACTGGATGACTGGCGCCTGGTCGTCAAGGCTGACCTCCGCGGCCAACGCGGCAATCTTGGCCTGGTCGTCGACGACTTCGAGGCTGGCCACCAACCGGCTGACGTCGGCGTCGGCGCGGTAGACGAGGTCGATGAAGGTTCGCACTGTCGAAGGGTCGGACACCACGAACTTGACCGGGCGATTAGCGCTCGCCTCGACCTCGGCACGACGAGCGGGCGACGGGTCGCTGCACAGCACTACCAGCGCGGCGCCTTCCTCCGACAGCGCTACAGCGCAGTTGCGTCGGACGACGCCCTCGTCGAGGATGCCCTTGATGTCGTCGGCGATGACGATGCCCTTGGTGCTCAGCACCGGCACTCCCGTTGCCTGCGAGATGGCTGCTGCCAGCTCCGTGCGGCCCGCGCCGTACCGGCCGAGCGCGATGTCCGCGAACTGCAGCAGGTCGCCATTGGCTTGCGCGAGCGCGGCCGCCAAGTTCTCGGCGGTGATCTGCTCCGACTCGACCAAGGCCTGGCCGACCTTCATGCATTCCGCGGACGACTCGCCCTCAGCGGCTGCCGCCGCTTCCTTCGATCCCTTGAAAAGTGCCATGGTCCCGTCTCCCGCCGATGAGGCGTTTCCGTGCCGTCGTCAGAATGACGACAGGCTCGGTTCCGCTGAATTGTGAGGGCTGCCGTTCGACAGCGTCGGTGTGAGTGAAGTGCTCGGAACTTCCGAGGTAATTGTTGGTGCCGGCAACCGTGTCGAGCCCGCGTTCGGGTCGCTCTTGCGCACGAACTGGTCCGGGTCGAGCGCCATGAGCGCTCGCTCCAGCTCTTCGAGGCGCTCCAGCTGCACCGAGGCGCTGACGTCCATTTCGTCGGTCAGCAATGCCTCGATCTCTGCCATGCGCAGCGCGCTCTTGCCGAGCTTGTCGTCGGTGCTGGCAACCACACGGTCGACCTCGATGCGCACGAGCATTGCTTCACCGACGGCAGCCGAGAGCTGCTCACGCAGGGCGTTCATAGCCTTGTCATCCACGCTGCTGACCTGTTGGGTCAGCTCGGCGAGCTGGTCATTCGTGGTGAACAGTCGGTTCTCGAGGTCGAGCATGCGCTGTGAGAGCGCGGCCATTGCATCGTCGAAACCGCCACCGACGCGCCCAATCGTCGCCTCCAGATTGGCGATCTTGGTGCCGTTCTCTTCGTTGACCCGTTCCTCCATCGCCAGCATGCGATCGGTGACCTTGTGCTCGGTGAAGTCAATTCGCTGCATCATCGTGGTCGTCTGTTCCGCCAGTTGACGCTGCACTTCCGGCCCGACCGATTCCAAAGTCGTACGCACGAAGTGCAGCCGTTCCTCGACTGCGGTGGCCAGCGCCTGATTGCCATCGTCCATCCGCTGCGCAAGCGCAACGGTGGTGTCGTTGACGTGCTGCACCATCGCCGCGGCCTGCTCGTCGAAGCGGCGGGTGGCCTTATGGAGTTCATCGATGCGAGCGTGAGCGCCGGCGCTTTGACCGTCGATGTGTTCGCGCATGGCAGCGAGTTCGGCAGCGTCGATCGTGCCACCATCGTCGGCGCTGATCTCCAGCATTCGGTTCTCCACCTCGTTGAGGCGGGCCTGCTGATGCTGTGCGAAGTCGGCGAGTCGCTGCTCGAGCGCTGTCTGCAGACCTTGCTGCTGCTGCTCGGAGGACTGCTGACCGGCGGCGAACTGAGCGGTGATGGCCTCAAGTTGCTGCTGGAATTCCTGCCGCAGTTCCACGCGGTTCGTCTCGACTGCCTTGCGGGCAGCGTCGACTTGTTGCGCCATTGTCGAAACGTATTGCGTGAGCTGTCGCTCGACCGCGCCAGCAATGGTCGCCGCGAGGATTTCTGTCGTGCTTGGCGAAAGGGTGCTCGGAGATGCAGGCGTGTCGGTGCTCATTCGATGCCCTCGCTATTGATGTGAGTCCCCGAAGCGGGGGAGAAGTCCGTCGCCACGGAGTAGGTATCGGGCCGTCTTGCCCAACTCTTGAGAGATTGCTCCTGCGATACGGTGAATCAATGCGAGTTCATTTGATCGACGGCACGTACGAGCTCTTCCGCCAACACTTTGGTCAGGTTTCACGTCACGGTGACGCTGGCCCCTACGACGCAACCATCGGCGTTGTGGCCAGCACGCTGCAGTTGGTGGCATCTGGCGCCACCCACGTCGCGGTCGCGAGCGATCACGTCATCGAGAGCTTCCGCAACGAGCTGTACGCCGGTTACAAGAGCAGTGAAGGTATGGATCCGGTGCTGTTGCATCAGATTCCGGTGATGGAGGAAGCGCTGATTGCGTGCGGCTTCACCACTTGGGCGATGGTCGAGTGGGAAGCCGACGATGCGTTGGCCGCGGCCGCCGCCGTAGCCGACGCCGACCCGCGGGTCGAGCAGGTGCTGATCATCACCCCGGACAAGGATCTCGGACAGTGCGTTCGCGGCACACGGGTGGTGCAATACGACCGCCGCAAGGACGAGATCATCGACGCACACGCCGTCGAAATGAAGTTCGGGGTGAAACCCTCGTCGATCGCGGATTACCTCGCGTTGGTGGGCGACTCAGCTGACGGTTTCCCCGGCCTGCCCGGCTGGGGCGCCAAGAGCGCGGCGACCGTCCTAGCGAAGTTCGGCAGCATCAGCGAGATTCCTGCGTCCAGCGGGGACTGGGGCCTTCCGAGTCTCCGCGGCGCTGAAAAGTTGGCACGCACACTGCAGGACCAGATGGCCGACGCGCTGCTGTTCAAGGTGATTGCCACAACCGCGACCGACGTGCCCGTTGGCGTGGTGGACGACTGGCGCTGGCAAGGCCCGACAGCCGAGTTCGACGCGCTCGTGGCCCGCTTGGGTTCGCCCGATATGGCCGACCGGGCTCGGCGAGTGTGGGAGCGGGCGTCAGCGCGTTCGTGAGGCGGGCCGGTCTGGACCAAATCGGCACACACCCGCTGAGTGTGGTGATGGCCAGGTGGCCTGCGGCACACAAGCGGCACCGTTGAAGGCTGCTACCTCCCGGTCCTGACCTGATTCCCGGACGCCCGTCGCACAGGGCCCGACCATCACCACACCCAGCGGGTGTATGCGGGCGAAGCTTAGCGACAATCGCACACGTTGCCGCTAGCCTGCGTCGCCACCCGGGAGGGGTGCGAGAGCGGCCGAATCGGCACGCTTGGAAAGCGTGTGAGGGGCAACCCTCCGTGGGTTCGAATCCCACCCCCTCCGCCAACTTCGCCGCCGCCGCAGCCGTAGAGTGCGGCGCATGTCGGCAGCACTTTCGGACCTCGACGCCATGCAATGTGCTCTCACACAAGCGCACGCGGCGGCCTTGCATGGTGACGTGCCGGTTGGCGCCGTGGTGGTGCGCGACGGCGTGGTGATCGCGGCGAGGCACAACGAGCGCGAGCTGACGGGCGACCCGACCGCGCACGCGGAGGTGCTGGCGATGCGTGATGCGGCGGCGATCATCGGCCACTGGCGGCTGCTGGACTGCACGCTGTACGTGACGCTGGAGCCGTGCGTGATGTGCGCCGGTGCGCTGGTCAATGGGCGCATTGGGCGGCTTGTGTACGGCGCCACCGACCCGAAGGCTGGAGCGGTGGAGAGCCTGTACCGGGTCTGCGACGACGATCGCTTGAACCACCGTCCGCCAGTGGAGGGTGGGTTGTTGGCCGACGAGTGCGGCCAGTTGCTCAAGGCCTTCTTCGCTGCTCGCCGACGCTGACCGCCGTCAGGCGATGGATGGTTCGAAGTCGCTGGGCGACATCGTCGGGAGCGGCATGGTTGCCGCGTCAATGGCCGCCAGCGCCCTACGGACGGCTTCTGCTACCTCGTCCGCAATCGCCGACGTCATCATCGCATCCACGGCCGACTGAGCGAGGCTGACGTCGTCGTCAGTCAGCTGCTCACTGAACAGCGCCTCGGTCGTCAGTACCTCAGTTGTAATCGGCTGACTCGCGAAGTAATCAGGCGTATGCGGCTCGTCGACATCGATGCTGGCAGCAAGGGCCAGCGCCGCGATCAGGTCATCATTGCGCTCGGGCTCGATCTCAACGAGGACCGGCGCGATCTCGACGACCGGCTCAACGGCAACTGGCTCAATCTCGACGACTGGCTCATTGGTCACGGGCTCAGGCGCGACCGGGCGTGACGTACGCGCCACGGGAGCAGGAGTGATCACCGAGTCGGGCTCGGCCAGGTGCGAACCCTCGACGATGTGGGTGATCACCTCGATTCTTGTGGGCAACCAGCGATCGATGCCGTTGGCATGCCGCTTGTACATCGTCATCGTGTAGTGCTCGACCACGTCGTTGGCCACGTTGGTGAGTACGTCGTCGGTCATCAATTCCACGCACAGTTCCACCGACTGACGGTCGATGGAGGGGTCGCGCAAGAACATGCGGCCGAGGTGCTCGACGCCACCGACCAGCAGCGCTCCCTTTCCCAGCTGCTGACGCGTGATGACACCCTCCACCAGGAGGCGAACGCCGAGACCGCCATCCGTTGTGCGCTCGGCGAAGTACACCTGACCGTCTCGAAGGTAGACGTGGGTCGTCGGCGTAGTCGCCAGCGACAGCTCGCCGGTCAGCACTTGACGTCGCGCGGCCTCGATCACCTGCCAGGCGGGTCGGGCCGTGAAAGTGCCTTCGTGAGGAAACAGGTCTGCGTGCACGGAGTGTTCTTCGGCAGACACTTTCTTGAGCTTGAGCGTTTCGCCGTGCGTGAGCAGGGCTGACACGGCGGCGCTCGGCGGCGCTCGCCGGCAGAACTCTTGGTGTCACCCGCCGCCGTTTCCGTTAACCTTCCGCCCCGGAAGGGTGCCCGAGCGGCCAAAGGGACACGCCTCGAAAGCGTGCGAGGGGCAACTCTCCGTGGGTTCAAATCCCACCCCTTCCGCCACTGCACACCGCTCGGCCTCGGTCGGGCGGTGTGTCTGCTTTTCAGCGAGCTCTGCGCCGGGAGTCATGTGCCGGCTACGGGCACTCGGCGCCGTCTGTCGGAGCGTTCTTCGCCGGATCGATCAGGTACTTCTCGATGGTGGCCGACGAGCAGGCGTTGACGCCGTAGCCGGTGTGTTGATTGCCGGTGACGACAACCAGTCGGCCGTCCTCCAGCGAATCGGCCATGACCCGCGTGCCGGCCAACGGGGTGGCCGAATCGCCCGTGGTACCCATCACCAGAATCGGCCCGGCACCCTTGCCGGTGATGTCGACCCGAGGGTCCGACGGTGCCGGGAAGAACGTGCAGAAGTAGCTGCCGGTGGAGCCTGGCGACAGCCGGGGTGAGGCGGCGTTGAAATCTGGTGCCGAGGCATCCTCCTCTGCGACCGTCAATCGTTCGGTGGTGTCCATGCAGAAGATGGTCTGAAACGCCTCCAGTGAGTTCGGGTACGTGCCATCAGCGGTGCGTGCGTAGTAGTGGTCGTGGAGCGCCAGCAGCCCGGCGCCGTCTCCGTCTTGCGCGTCGGTCAACGCCTGCGCCAGCTGCGGCCACTGTTGGTCGGAGTACATCGCTTCGCTGACGGCCGAGACCGCGACCTGCAGGTTCACGTCGGGGCGTCCCGACTCCGACGGAACGGGCTTCTCATCGAGCGACTTCATCAGCGCGTCGAACGCGCCCTCGGCCTCGCCGCCGCTGTGGAACACGCATGCGTCGTCGTTGCTGCACTGCTGCAGGAATGTGGTCAATGAGTTCTCGAAGCCAACGCTTTGCTGCAACCCCGACTCGATGTAGCTCGCGGTGGGGTCGGCGGCGCCGTCGAGCACTGCTGCGCGCACGGTGTCGGGGAACAACGTGGCCCAGGTGGCACCCAGTTCGCTGCCGTAGCTGAAGCCGAAGTAGCTGATGGTTGACTCGCCGAGCGCAGCGCGAATGGCGTCCATGTCGCGCGCCGAGTTGTTGGTGCCGACGAAGTCGATGATGTCGGCGTTCTTGGTGGCGCAGTCCTGTGCGAACTCCTTTGCCGTGTCGACGATCTGTGCGCGCTCGC
>JANLPB010000042.1:0-17693 GCA_031366885.1 Ilumatobacteraceae bacterium | reverse complement strand
CGTACATGAATCTGCACGCCGAGTTCGGTGAGCCGAGCCAGCCATGCTCGAAGCAACGGAGTTGCGCGAAACGCCGTCGGGAAGACCCGGCCGCTGGAACCGACATATGTTGGCTGGCCCAGTGCGGCCGCCCAATCACGTAGCGCCGTGGGCGGAAACTGCCGTACGGAATCCGCGATGAGCGTGGCAGAGCCAAAGCGGGCCACGAACTGGTTGATGGGCTCGGTGTGAGTGAGGTTCAGGCCGCTTCTGCCGGCGAGCAGCAGCTTGCGACCCACCGACGCCATGTGTTCGTACAGGTCGACCTGAAATCCGGCAGTTGCGAGAAGTTCGGCCGCCATCAGCCCAGCAGGCCCGCCACCGATGACCGTGGCGGTGCGCCGTGCAGGCGAAGCGAACGGCGATGACACCGCGACAGACTACGGCCGGCCGCCGCTACGCGAGCACCTCTGCAAGGTCGTGAAACCCTCGCGCCTGAGAATGTTGAAACGCGGTGACACCCTCGCGATCGGCGAGCTGTCCATCGGCTCCGGCGGCGAGCAGGATTCGAACGATTTCCTGGTAGCGGGACGTGCCATCACCCAGAATCACCGCCTCCAGCAGTGCCGTCCAACCGAGGTCGTTGACATGGTTGACGTCGATACCTGTCGACACCACGCGCCGGACGTATTCGACGTGCCCTCGCTCGCTGGCAGGAATGATCGAGACACCGCCGTATCGGTTCTTCTGGGTCAAATCCGGCTCGGCCGGTAGCAGAACCTCCAGCATTTCCACACTGCCTGTCACGCCGGTGGCCAGCCACGGCGTGTCCAATCGATCGTCCGTAGCGTCGGGGTCGGCTCCGTGGGCGATCAGTAGGCGTGCCACCTCGCAGTGGTTGGCGTGCACGGCCAGCAGAAGGGCCGAGCGGCCACGCACGTCGCGAGCCGCAACCCGCGCGCCCGAGGCGAGCGCGCCAACTACTTGGTCAAGTTCTCCCGACGCGGCGGCTGCAAGCAGGGCCGTGTCGAGGATCTCGAAAGGGTCGTCCAGTTCAGCCACGCCCCATTCTTTCACTTGTCCGCTACGCGGCAGGCGTCAACTGAAGAGGCTGACGCCGCCTGGGCCGACGAGAAGGCCGACGACGATCAGCAAGATGCCCTGGGTCATCTGCTTCCGGGTGAGAGCGATGATGCCGGCGACCACCAGAACGACCGCAATGATCCACAAGATGAATTCCATGAGTTACACCTCCTCCGAAAACGTCGCAGAATCGGCCAGTGTCGGAGAGTCGGCCAGTGTCGGAGAGTCGGAAAGCGTTGCCTCGACGTCAGGCGGAAACACGCTCGACGGCGCCTGGCCAGTGGAGCCGGCGCGGCGACGAAGTGGGTTGGTCCACGTGGCTGTCGTCGTGCGCACGGTAACTGAATCACCGTCGACGGGCTTGCCGGGTGCGATCGGCTTCTGAAGGCCGAGCGCTTCTTGCACCTTGGCGCGGTTTGACCACGCCGCGGCACCGAGGCCAGCGATCCACAATGGGCGAATTGCTCGACGAATTGAGCGTCCGATGTTGGGCATGCCCGCACATACCCGAGTTGAGCCTCCCGTAAACCCCTTGCCCCGAAAACTGCGCCAGAACAGCCCGTCAGTAGATGGTGTTGCGGACGCGCTCGGGATACGCCTCGTCGTAGGCGGCGCCGTCGAACTCGCCGTTGCTGATGAACTCCATGATGTGCCCAACCGACGGCAGTTCGTCGGGCGATCGGTGCAGGAGGGGATCCCACAGCTTGGAGCGGATCAGAGCCTTCGGGCACTGGGTGTAGACCGAGAGGACGTTGACCACGATCACCGTGGTGGGCAATTTGCTATCGATGGCGAACCGCTCGCGGAGGGAGAGGTCGGTGGACAACGAGGCCGTGCCATTGACCCTGAGCGTGACCCCGACGCCCGGGACCAGGAACAGCAGGGCGATGCGAGGGTCCACGATCAGGTTGCGCAAGGTATCGAGCCGATTGTTGCCGCGTCGGTCCGGCATCAATAGGGTCTGCTCGTCGGCGATGTGTACGAACCCCGCCGGATCGCCCCGTGGCGAGCAATCCAAGCCTGCGCGGCCAGAGGTCGCGATCACTGCGAACGGCGAGGCCCTGATGTATTCCATGGTGAGAGGAATCAGTCGATCGATCTCCTTGTCGATCGAGGTCGGCACGGGAGCACCGTAGAGCGCTTCCAACTCGGCAATGCTGTGCACGCGGTTCACGTCCGCAGAGTACTTTGCGACGCCGATCGCGGTGCGGGGAATTTGCGGCTCGTGCCTACCTACCGGTCAGTAGGGAGGCTAGAGTACGAGTTGTGACGACCTCTGACACCGTGGTTCTTACCCCTCGGACTCACTCGCTCAACGACGTACGCGACATCATCCCCGAGTCGTGCTACCAGCGTTCGGCCCCTCGCGCGGCGTTGGCCCTGACTCAGGCGTGGGTGCTCTATGCCCTTCCCATGGTCGGCTTGGCCCTCACCAACACCTGGTGGGCGCTGCTGATTCTGTGGGTGCTGGCCGGTCTTGCAGTGTCGGGCCTGTTCGTGCTTGGCCACGATGCATCGCACATGGCGCTGCTGGATTCGCGCAAGGCCAATCGCATCGTGGCTCAGGTGTGCATGGTGCCCAGCTTCCACGTCGAGGCCGCGTGGGACCTTGGCCACAACCGAATCCATCACGGGTACACCACCCGCCAGGGGTTCGACTTCGTGTGGCACCCGGCAACCGTCGAGGAGTATGCGGCAATGGGCCGTTTCGCTCGCTTGCGTCATCGGTTCGAGTGGTCTCGCCTCGGTTCCGGCGCGTACTTCCTGCGAACCGTCTGGTGGCAAAAGATGTGGCGTTTCAACGCTCCGGGCAAACGCCACGACGCGATCGTTCGCGACAAGATCGTGCTCAGCGCGGTCCTGGTGCTGGCCTTCGGCGGTGCTGCCACCTACGGCGCCCTCACCGCAGGCGTGGTCGGAGCGTTCTGGGTGCCAATCAAGATGCTGGTGGTGCCGTTCCTGATCTTCGTGCAGGTGATCGGTTGGACCGTGTACGTACACCACGTCGCCCCCGATATTCGCTGGTGGCCGCGCAAGGAGTGGTCGCAGTTCAAGGGCCAGATGGAAAGCACCACGATTCTGCGGGTGCCCGCGGTGATCAATCGACTGTGGTTCCACAACATCTTCGTGCACGTCCCGCACCACGTCGACGCTCGCATTCCGTTCCACAAACTGCCTGCTGCCGCTGCAGCCATCGCTGCCAACTACCCCGACACGGTTCGTTCCGGAACGCTCTCCATGCGCGAGTACGTTCGCGATGCCAAGGCCTGCAAGTTGTACGACTTCGAGGGCGGAAGTTGGCTGCCCTACTCGGCAGCTTCCGGCAACTGAGAGCGGGCTGCAGCGCCGGACCCGAACTGGGCGACGCTATTTGACTGGATTGCCTTCGCCGTCGAGGACGGACCAGACGCCGCCAATTCCTTGGCCGTTGACGTCACCGGGTGCGGCATCACCAGCGAAGCTGTACAGCGGGTGACCATAGAACGTCACCTGCGTAGAACCATCGGCCGCCGTCACGGAACCAACATCCTCGAGCCCCAAGCCTGCGCCGACGGTGACCGGGCCGTCGCTCACGAGTGCTGGCCAGGTGCCCAGGCAGCCGGTGCTGCACGCGGTGGCTGTTGGTGTGTCATTGGCGTAGAGGTACAGCGTGTTACCGGCGCTGTCGACCAGAATGTCGCCAAGGCTGCTCTTCGCCAATTGCAGCGTTGCGCCTCCGGGCGCCGGCGTGGCTGTGTCCGGTGGCGTCGTGTCGGCTGGCGTAGTGTCGGCTGACGTCGTGTTGGCAGCCGTCGTGTTGGCAGCCGCGCTGTCGGGCGTTGTCGACCCGTAGCTGGAGCCCGCGGAGTCATCGCCGCACGCGGCCAGTGACAATGCCACCAGCGGTAGCAGGAACAAACGAGAGCGAGTGCGGGCGTGTGACATGTTGGACCTCCACGGCGGTTGGGTTGTTGTGTGTAGTACGTGCGCTGGTGCGTCTTGGATTGCGGCAATCCTTCTGACCCTGCGATCCGTACCATTCACGTGGTGCGACTGGCCAACCGGCATGATCGGCTCTCCGACGAAGCGTTACTTGCCGCGGTTGCACTGGGCGAGCCTGACGCCATGGCCGTGTTCATTCGGCGTTTTCAGAGCCGTGTGTTCGGCCTCAGCGTCAGCATCGTCAGTGATCGGACGCTGGCCAACGACGTGGCTCAGCACACGTTCGAGCGTGCGTGGCGCCATGCTGCGACGTACGACGGGCGCCGCGGCGCAGTGTCCACCTGGCTGTTGACCATCGCCCGAAATCTGGCCATTGACACACTTCGGGTGCGCGTTCCGGTGCCCATGGACCCGTGGGTCGCGGCCGAGCTGCTTGCGGCCGATACGGCAGATCCGGCGAACATCGCGGCAGACTCCGACGCCGTCCGCCGAATCCGCACTGCGCTCGCACGGCTCCCCGAGGACCAGCGGCGGGCGGTCGTGCTGGCCACCATCGGCGGGCGCACGACGGCGGAGATCGGTCTGCTCGAAGGCATCCCGACGTCGACTGCCAAGACCAGGCTGCGTACCGGCTTGCGCCGATTGCGCGAGATGTCGACGACTGAGGTAGAGCGGTGAGTGGAGTGGAATGCAACGAGCTTGAGGATCAATTGGAGGAACTCGCACTCGGTCAGGTTGCCGAGCCGGCACGATCGCGTCTGCACGCACACATGGCGAACTGCGGTACTTGCCGTAACCACTTCGACGAGATGATCAGGCTCACCGAAGGGTTGCTGGCGCTGGCGCCGAACCACGAGCCGCCACCAGGGTTCGAGTCCCGCGTGCTCGACCAGCTGAGCATCCCCACGGCTCGCCGGTCTCCGAAATCGACTGCTCTGCTGGGCATCGCCGCTGCGCTCTTGATCATGGTGGTGGCGGTCGGTGCAGTCACCATCGACCGTCGACTTCGCACCGATCAGGTCTCGGTCGCGCGTTCGGGCGTGATCGTCAGCTCCGACGGTTCACGGTTGGGTGACATCCAGTTGGTGCGTGCGCCACGGCCCTATGTGTTGGTCGCCATGGACAATCCACCAGCGAACTCGGGGTCGGTCACCTGTCAGCTGCAACTGGCGGACGGACGCAACGTCATCGTCGGTTCCTGGTCGTACGGCGACGTTCGTGGGGGCGTGTGGGCGGCCGGCCTCGATGACTCATGGCTCGCAGCGGTCGCGATGCAGATCGTCGACAGCGACGGCTCGGTCGTGGCCAGCGCCTCCCTGTAGCAATTGTGCTGCGACCGCTCGTCCGTCGGCGCAGGGCTCGGGTAGGTTCACCCGATGGCTGGTTCGATTCTTGGTACACGGGTTCTGCGAACTGAAGATCCGGAGCTGCTCGTCGGTGCAGGCCGCTTCGTCGACGACCTGCAGCTCGATCAACCGCTCCATGTCGTCTTCGTTCGATCGGAGATGGCGCACGCGCGCTTGGTCGATGTGGACGTCAGCGCGGCCATGACCATGCCTGGCGTGGTGGCCGTGTTGACCGCCGCGGAGCTTGCTGTCCGCCCCTTTCACGGCATGGCCAAGGTGCACGACGACTTCGCCAGGCCGCCGTTGGCGCAGGACAAAGTGCGATTCGTGGGCGAAGCCATTGCTGCAGTGATTGCCGAGTCCGTGGTCGAGGCTCGCGACGCTGCCGACATGGTCGTGGTTGAGTACGAGCCGCTTCCGGCGCTGATCGACGCTGAGTCGGCCTTCGACGCGGACGCCCCGCTCCTGTTCGAGGCACACGGGGACAACATCGCGGTTGCTGCAACCGACGTCGTTCAACCGGAGCTTTTCGGAGACGCAGATGTCGTGGTGCGCGGTCGCTACGTCAATCAGCGGATGGCGGTGGCGCCCATGGAACCTCACGGCGCGGCCGCCGTCGTCGGCGCTGACGGCCGTCTGACCTTTTATGGCAGTACGCAAATGCCACACCTGCTGCATCAGCTGCTCAGCCGCGCGGTGGGAATGGACAAGGCGGAGGTGCGGGTCATTACGCCGCACGTCGGCGGTGGTTTCGGTGGCAAGGCGGGGCTCTACGCCGAGCAGGTGGTCGTCGCAGTGGCCGCGATCCGGCTAGGACGACCCGTGACGTGGATGTCCACCCGCAGCGAGGACATGGTTGCCCTGGCTCATAGTCGCGGTCAGGTGCAGTACGTCGAACTCGGCTGTCGTCGTGATGGTTCGTTCACCGGCCTTCGGGTGCGCTTGGTCGGCGACGGTGGCGCGTATCCGGGCCTTGGCGCGTTCTTGCCGGCGGGCACTCGACGTATGTCGAATGGGACGTATGCGTTCACCGGCATCCAGTTCGACGTGGTGGTAGCGGCCACCAACACCAGCCCGATGGGCGCCTATCGAGGAGCCGGCCGCCCGGAGGCGACGGCGCTGCTCGAGCGCGCGGTCGATCATGCGGCGCTGACGCTGGGCATCGACCCCATCGAGATTCGTCGACGCAACTTGCTGGCCGACGATGTCTTTCCATTCCTCACGCTGACCGGCATCACCTACGACAGTGGCGCCTACAGCACACCACTCGACGAGGTGGCCCGGCTTGCAGGGTACAACGCACTGCGTCAGCAGCAGGCGCAGCGCCGAGCGCAAGGCGACCGACGGCTGCTTGGTATCGGCGTGTCGGCGTACGTGGAGGTCACCGCCGGTGGCGGGTCCAGCGAATACGGCTCGGTTGTCGTGCACGCCGACGGCAGTGCCACCGTCATGGCGGGCACCTCCGCTCACGGGCAGGGGCACCAAACCGCATTCGCAATGATCGTGAGCGCACAGACCGGCATCCCTATCGACCGCATCGCGCTGGTTCAAAGCGACACCGATCTGGTCCGCAGCGGCGGCGGCACAGGCGGCTCGCGATCGTTGCAATTGGGTGGCTCGGCGGTCCACAAGGCGACGGAAGCAATGGTCGACAAGGCTCGCCATTTGGCCGCCCGACTGTTGGAGGCCGACGTTGCCGACATCGTGGTGGACACCGCGGCCGGCACCGTCGGAGTTGCCGGCGTGCCCTCGTCCGCGTTCGACTGGGGTGCGTTGGCAATGGCTGCCGAGCAGGATGCCGACGCAGTCGATCACGAGGACGGCACGCTAGGCCTTGCGGCTCAGCTGGACTTCGATCAGGGTGGGGCAACGTTCCCGTTCGGTGCGCACATCGCCGTGGTTGAGGTCGACCAGGACACCGGCAAAGTCACCCTGCTGCGCCACATTGCGGTCGATGATTGTGGCACCGTGCTGAACCCGCTGCTGGTCGAGGGGCAGCAGCACGGCGGGGTCGCAGCCGGCGTCAGCCAAGCGCTCTACGAGCAGGTGCACTACGACGCCGACGGTAACCCGCTCACCGCCAACTTCATGGACTACGCACTGCCGTCCGCGGCGGAGTTCCCCAGTTTCGAAGTGCACAGCACGCAAACCCCAACCCCGCTGAACCCGCTTGGAGCGAAGGGCATTGGTGAGGCCAGCACCATCGGCGCCACACCGGCGGTGCAGAACGCAGTCATCGACGCGCTCAGCCACCTCGGCGTTCGGCACATCGACTTGCCGTGCACCAGCGAGCGCGTGTGGCAGGCCATCCAAGCTGCGGAGGCAGGCACACTGCCCGACCCTTGGCGCGAGCCGCCGGCGATATTCGATCGTCTCGCTGCCGGTCAAGAGGTCGATGAGGCGGGCCTCAACGCGGCCGAAGGCATCTAACCGCTTTCGCGTCGCGGGTCTTCAGGTTGCGGCAGCTGCGGCGGTTCGCAACGTGAGTGCCAGCACGGTGAATGCGACGACGGCAACGACGGCGAAGGCAACGCGCAGGTCCTGCCACTGCGCCAGCGCGCCAGTACAGACCGCGGTCAACATCGCTCCGGACCGCTGGCCGAGCAGCATCGAACCCAGACCGGCGCCGGCCGATGTGCCCGGGAGCCGTGCCGCGGTGGCGTAGAGCTGCGGGAAGACCACCGACAGTCCGAGGCCCCACACGATCAGGCCGACAATCGCGACGGCGCCAATCGGGGCAGTGACGGTGATCAGCGTGCCTGCCGCCACTACCCACAGTGCGCCGAAGAGGAGCCGCCGCTCGCCGACACGTTCCAAGACGTGGTCGCCGGCCAAACGGCCGACGAGCATTGCTCCGGCACAGGCCACCGTGCCGACGCCGCTGAAACGACCGGCATCGAAGACATCGCGCATGAGCACCGACGCCCAGTCGTTTGGAAGTACCTCCAAGGCGACGGCCGCCATAGCAGCGAACGCCATGGCCGTCGTCGCGCTCGAGACGGTTCGCCGACGCGGCCATGTGGCGATCTCCGCGTCCGGTTCTGACACCGCTACCGGGGGTGCCGGCGGATCGACGGGAATCAGCCACCGGCGCACCACCAGTACGGTGCTCAGCAGCCCGACGCCGACGACTGCGAGGTGCCAGCGAATGTCGAAGTTGGCGGCAGCTGCCAACGACCCGACCACGGCGCCGCCGGTGAAGCCAAGGCTCCACATCGCATGCAGGCGGTTCATGATCGGCCGACCCAACTGCTGCTGGATGGTGACGCCTTGAGCATTCATCGCCACATCGTTGAACACATCGAGTGCGCCCAGCACCGTCAGCAGCACCAGGAGAACCGGGGCGACGGGGACGATGGCAATGAGGGGCATGCCGACTGAGAGCAGCGTCGCTGCGTAGGTCAGCAGTCGCTTGCTGCCCAGCCGATCCATTGCCCGTGCGACCAAGAGCGAGCCGATGATGCCGCCGAGGCCACCGCCCAAAAGGGTTGCTCCCAGACCTGCGTTACCGACTCCGAGGTGGTCTCGAATCTCGGGGAGCCGCGGCAACCAATTGGAGAACGTTGCGCCATTCACGAGGAACAGAGCGGCGACGGAGAACGCTGAGTGGCGCATGCGCGGAGCCGGCGGGCTGGTCGTGGTCACGGAACCGTCGTCCACAAGTCGGCCTACGAGACGGTGTCGAGCGGTAGCCAGTCGACAGCCGGAGATTGGTGGTACAGCTCGCTGAGCGCGCCGTACAGCGCTGGCTTGGCAGCGGCAAGCTGTGCCGGAACGCAGAAGAACGCCTCCGTGGCGACAGCGAAGAATTCGGCGGGGCTCGCCCAGGCGTACGGGCGCAGCACGACGTCGGAATCGCGGCCCTCGGTTCGATGAAACTCGTCACGGAGCACCGCCTGCCAATCGGCGAGAGCGGCGCCACGAAGCGGCGGCACACCATCTGCGTAGCCGTCGTTCATATCGATCTTGTGGGCGAACTCGTGGATGACAACGTTGCTGGCGTTGGCCGGACGCCGGCTGTCGGCCAACGCCGCGTCCCACGAAATCGAGACCGGGCCGCTGTGTGGGCTGGCCTCGCCGATGATGCCGACGGGTTGATCGGTGAAGGTGCCAGCGACCGGCCCGGCGCGCAGGCCGCCCGATATCGACGTCGTGGGACGGATGATGATCGAACGCACCTGCCGGTACGGCCACAGGTCGAACGACAGCACGGGAATGGCTGCGTTGGCGGCGACGGTGACGACTACCTCGTCGGTCAGTTCACTGCCGCCGACAGCCTCCCACCGCTTTGTCCGCAGGAGCTCGTCAACGTGCTCGAGCAGTCGGTCGCGCAGCGGACGGCCGAAGCGGGCGGCGATGCCGACGTTGGCATCGACAATTGCCTCGATGGTGCCCTCGTCGGGTGTCGAGTCGGAAGATTGCCGTCGCCAATGCATGTGCCGGAACGGTAGCGGCGAACGCTGATGAGAGGCGGTGGGTGGCGGCGGTACCCTCGGCATGGTGCAGACCCAGTTCGCTCCCGGCCCGTGGTCGCCGCTGCGGGTACGGGTGTACCGGCGGCTGTGGATTGCGGGACTGGTCAGCAACATCGGCACGTTCATGCATCTTGTTGCGGCCAACTGGACCATGGCGACGCTGTCGAGTTCGCCGACGCTGGTCAGTCTGGTGCAGGCCTCTTGGGCGGTGCCGGGCTTCCTGCTCGCCCTGCACGCCGGTGCCTTTGCAGACCTGCTCGACCGCCGAAAGTTCATCATCATCACCCAAGTCGCAGCATTGATCGTGGCGGCCGCACTGGCGGTGGCCCAGGGTGTGGGGGCAATGTCACCGACGGTCCTACTAGCGGGCACGTTCCTCGAGTCGATGGCGCTGACGTTTGCGGCGCCAGCGTTCATGGCGTTGACACCGGAGTTGGTCGACACCCGCACGCTGCCGCAGGCGATTGGGCTCGATGGAATCTCGCGTAACGCAGCGCAGACAATCGGGCCCGCGGTAGCGGGTGGGGTCATCGCCGTAGCCGGGCCCGGCGGCGTCTTCGCCCTCAACGCGGCATCGTTCGTCGGGGTCATCGTCGTTGTCAACAGCTATCGCGGGGGTGTCGCGCGCCGGACGCGACCAGAGGCGATCAACGCTGCGATTCGCGAAGGCGTACGACACGTTCGCAGTCGCGCCGCGCTGCGCAATCCGATCATTCGCTTGGCCACGATGACAACGGCGGGTGCGGGTTTGGCGGCCATGATGCCCCTGGTTGCCCGTCAGCGATTACACGCTTCGGCGGCAGGTTTCGGCTTGCTCTCCGCCGCACTGGGCCTTGGCTCCGTGGGTGCAATCTGGCTGCTGCCGCGGCTCGGCGCCGCCCGCCGCCCCGAGCAGGCCGTGCTGGCTGCGGCGTTGGTGTGGTCGTGCGGCACGGCGTTGTTCGCGGGCTCCAACCACCTGTGGGTCGGTGCCGTGGCGCTGGTGCTCGCGGGAGCCGGAACGATGGGAATGCTGAATGTGCTCTTCTCCAATTACACGCTGAAGCTCGCGGGCTGGGTTCGCGGTCGCGGTAGTGCGCTGGCGATGTTGATGGTCTGGCTGGGCACCTCGGTGGGGGCCGTGGCGTGGGGCGGTCTCGCCACCGGCATCGGAGTGCGCAACTCGCTGTTCATCGCAGCAGGCTGCAACGTTGCGGTCGCGCTCGTGGCGCCGCTGGTCGCGCCGGTCTCGCCCTATTCGGCGGAGTCGGCGAAGTCGGCGGAGTCGTAGGAACCGAGGTCCTGGAGCACCAGCGCCGGAGCTCCCTCGTCGAGTGCCGTCGCGATGTCCATCGTTGCGATGAAGCGCCAATCGCCATCACCGGCAGGGTCGGCCAGCTGTTGCGTGATGACCCACCGCTCTGGCTCCTCCGACAACACGAAGTGCGCCGCAGAGCGCGCGTCGCCATCGATGCCGAGGGCATCGTGCGTCTGCCAATACGGTGCCATCGCAGTCGCCAGCCGTTCGTAGCTCCACCCGGTTCGTTCAGCGAGCGCTGGGTACGAACGGCGGGCGAGTAGCTCGACCCAGCCGAATGCAGCGGTCCGGACAGCGGTGCGCCAAGCGGGGGGTGGGCCGGGGGGACCGACGCTGGGTGCCACTGGCGCGAGGTGTTCGTGCACGGGCTGACCGGCGAGGACCGCCCACTCGTCGAGCAGCGTGGCGTCGGTGGCACGGATGAGCTGGCCAAGCCAGTCGACGATGTCTTCCAGACCCTCGGTGTACACGTGGTCGGGCAGCGAACGGTCGAGCGTGCGCCAGGTGTCAGTGAGATAGCGCAGCACGAGACCCTCGCTGCGCTCCAGCCGGTAGCGACGCACGAAGGTTGCGAACGTGTCGCCGCCCTCCAGCATCTCGCGCGTGATCGATTTCGGTGACGGAAGTTCATGGATCCACGGATGGTGTTGGTGGTACTCGTGAAAGCAGTTCTCGAGAAGCTCCGCAAGCGGCTTGGGCCAGGTGACCGCCTCCAACAGCTCCATCCGTTGCTCGTACTCCATGCCTTCGGACTTCATCCGGTTGACGGCGATGCCCTTGGCTGCGTTCTGCTGCGCGTAGAGAATCTGGCGCGGATCATCGAGCACGGCCTCGACGACGCTGACGACATCGAGCAGGTATGACTGATCTTCACGATCGAAGGTGGAGATCACTTCGATCGCAAACGGGGTCAACGGCGCGGAGAATCGCAGTGATGCCCGCTCGTCGGAGCCTTCGACCAGCGAACCGACGCGGACGCCTAGGCAACGCCCATCTGCACCACGCAGCCGTTCCGCAACGCCGGCCGCTTCCAGGCTGCGATACACCGCGATTGCACGCTTCTTGTGTTGCCGCCGCTTCAGCGGTGCATCGTGATTCGTGGCCAACAACCGCTTCAGCGCTGCCGGGCCATCGGGTCTGCCGAGGACACCGGCGACGAGGTCGGCGGTCACGCGGAAGCGGGAGACCAATGGTTCGGGGCGAGCCGCGATGATTCGGTTCATCGCCGCCTCGTCGTAGTAGACGAAGCCCTCCGGCACCTTGGCCTTGCCCGCCTTGCGGCGCGCCTTGGGGTCGTCGCCCGCCTTCGCTAGAGCGCGACTGTTCTCGATGACGTGGTCGGGTGCCTGCACCCAGACGTGGCCATCGGGGTCGAAGCCGGGCCGACCGGCACGGCCGGCCAACTGGTGGAACTCGCGCACACTGAACTGGCGAACACGATTCCCGTCGAACTTCGTGAGCGCGGTCATCAACACGGTGCGGATGGGGATGTTGACACCGACCCCCAGCGTGTCGGTGCCGCAAATCACCGGCAGGAGGCCGTCGGCGGCCAGCCGCTCGACCAGGCGCCGATAGCGGGGGAGCATGCCGGCATGGTGGACGCCGACGCCGTTGCGGATCAGTCGGTCGAGAGTTTCGCCAAACCCGCGACCCATCTTGACGCCCCTCATCGCAGCGGCGATGGCTTCGCGTTGCGCGCGTGTGGTGACGTTCGAGCTGACCAACCCCTGCGCGCGCTCGATAGCAGCCGCCTGATTCGCGTGGACCACGTACACCGGGCTGAGACCATCGCGAACCGCTTCCAGCACGCTGTCGGCAACCGACATCATCCGCCACTGGTGGTAGAGCGGCGTCGGCCGGTCCACCGAGGTGACTTCGGTGACAGCGCGCCCGGATCGATCGCGCAGGTCGGTGCTGATGGCGGCCATATCGCCGAGCGTCGCCGAGGCCAGCAGCATCTGACAGTTGGTCAGCTCCAGGAGTGGAATCTGCCACGCCCAGCCGCGATCCGGATCGGCGTAGTAGTGGAACTCGTCCAGGCAGGCAAAGCCGAAGTCGCTGGTGGACCCGAGTGCAAGCGCGTTGTTGGCTAGCACCTCAGCGGTGCAGACCAGTACTGGTGCGTCAGAGTTGATGGATGCATCGCCGGTGGCGAGACCGACTTGCTGCGCCCCCAGCAGGTCGACGAGATCGAAGAACTTCTCCGCGACGAGCGCCTTGATCGGTGCCGTCCACACTGCTCGTCGGCCATCGTTCAGCGCCAACAGGATGCCAGCGATGGCGACCAGACTCTTTCCCGACCCGGTTGGCGTGGCAAGCACGACGTGCTCACCGGCAGCCAACGCCAGGGCCGCCTCCTCCTGGTGGGGGTACAGGGGCCGTCCGCCAGCGGTGGCCCACTCTGCAAACGCGTCGAGCACCAGCGATGGGTCGCTGCCGAGTGGCGGGAGAAGGTCGGCGAGGGCAGACATGTGTCAGCCAGTGTGCCGCACAGATCAGTTCGACGTGTTGAACGCGCGTATCCCCGTCATGGCGGCGAACTCTCTGTCGGTATGACGGCTTCGGACAGCGAGTGGACGAACTGGGTGGTCATCGAGGGATACTCCGGTTTCCGGGTAGCTGGGGCCGATGGTCACGTCGACATGGCGCAAGTCGGCACGAAGAACTTCTGCGTCAGCACACGGTTCGCGTTCGCACATAAGGCCACATTGGACAAACTGCAACGCTCGCTGGAGAAGAAGGGCTACCCGCCGCACGTAGCCGCCGAGATGGTGAACAAGGCCAGAACATTTGAGGTGGACCGCGAGCTGACGGACCTCGCGTCCGTCCCCCAGTTCATGTCGTGGTTCGAGATGCCGTATGGCCGCCACACGCTGGCGGCGATGATCCACGACCGGCTGATCACCGACGGTGATCCGAACACTGGGGCATTGGAAAGTGACGTGCTGTCCGACTCGTTCTTTCGCGAAATGCTTGGCGTTGCAGGTGTGCCCGTGTTCAAGCGGTGGTTGATGTGGGCGGGGGTCGCGCTGCGCACACGTTGGGCGGCGGGCGGCTGGCGGCGGGCGAAGCTGGCGCTTTGGATTGCCATTGCTGTCCTGGGCAACGTGATGGTCATTGCCGCAATCGGTCAGGGCGTCGCCGGCTGGGGTGAGCTGTTGGGGCTGTCACCGCTGCAGCTGATGGCCATTGTCGCGATGCTGCCGTTCGCGGCGGGTTGGCTGTGGGGCAAGCAGTTCGGCGCCAGCGTGGTGACGGCCGCCGGCGGCGCCTGGTTGATTCCGGCAGCAGTGATCGTGCTCTTCGGGCTCAGCTGCTACTTCGTGTTGGAGAGAGTGCTGTCGACGCTGTGCCGTTGGCGATCGGATCGGTCCGACGATCTATGGGACGCGCCTGCGCCACCGTTAACAGTCGACGCAGGTGCCAACAACATCCAGGCGGTGACCTGAGGCGCGAAATCCCGTGTCGGCGATTGCCCGTTCCAGGACAGTCTCGATTCGTTGCTCGGCCGCTGCAGACACGATGAAGTCGTCGACGCGGCCGCACGTCACGCAGATGAGGTGGTGATGGTGCCCCATCAAGTCCTCTGCGAGCTCGAAGCGCGCCCGATCGTCAGTGCTGACCACCTTCTGCACGATGCCCGCCGACTCCAGCGTGGCGAGGTTCCGGTAGACGGAGCTCTGGGTCAGCTTGGGTCGCTCGGCGAGCAGATCGGGGATGGTGACCGGTCTGCCGGTAGCCGCGAGCAGCTCGACCAGTTCGCGGCGCCCCGATGTGTAGAGCTGGTCGTCGCTACGCAACCGCGCGCCGGCAGCTTCGTGCACCTGGCCGAGGTCGAGAGCAACTGTCACGTCGACAGGCTATCATGTTAGGAATGCTTCCTATTCCGAAAGCGGGTATCGGCAAAGTCGCAACGGCCCTTGTCGGTGTCGCACTGACGATGCTGACGGGTTGCGGTGGAAACACTCAATCGAACGATGGCGGCAAGAAGACCGTGGTCGTGACGTACTCCGTACTCGGTTCGCTGGTTGCCGAAGCCGTGGGCGATGCGGCCAACGTCGTCGTGCTGATACCGAACGGTGCCGATCCTCACGAGTGGGAGCCATCGGCGAAGGACATCGAGCGACTGAACAACGCCGACCTGATCGTGCGCAACGGTCTCGATCTGGAGGGCGGCGTGCTCGACGTGTTGAACCTCGCGCAGGACAATGGCGTCGCCACGTTCGTTGCCGCCGACCACATCACTGTTCGCCGTGTGGGTGAAGGCGAGGGGCTCCCCACGGGCGATGCCGACCAGGCGGTGGGTGCGCAAGACCCTCATCTGTGGATGGACCCGCTGACGCTGAAGGACGTGATGGTTGCGCTGGGGCCGGCGCTGGCGGCGCAGGGGATTGACGCAGCCACCGGCGTCGCTGCGGTGGTTGCAGGGCTCGAGGCACTGAACACAAAGGTCACCGACGTACTCGCCGCGGTACCCGAGGCGAACCGCAAGCTGGTGACCGGGCACGAGTCGATGGGCTACTTCGCGCAGCGCTACGGCTTCCAGCTGATCGGCGCGCTCATCCCCAGCCTCACTACGCAAGCCGGGGTGTCCGCTCAGGAGCTCTCGCGCTTGGCTGACGAGATTGCGGCGCAGAACGTGAAGGCCATTTTCACAGAGATCGGCACACCCACTCAGGTGGCGGAGGCCATCGCTCAGGAAGCGGGGGTCGAGGTTGTCGACCTCGCCTCGCACAACCTTCCAGAGGACGGCTTGTACGCAACCTTTCTGCTGGAGAACGCACGAAAGGTCGCCGCCGCCCTTGCCTAGGCTGGCCGCTTCGTATGTCGACCTGGTTGATCTCGCCCTTCTCAAATAACGACTTCATGCGCAACGCACTGGTCGCGGGCGTCCTTGTCGCGGTGCTCTGCGCAGTGGCTGGCACGTTCGTGGTGCTCCGCGGGCTGGCGTTCATCGGCGACGCTCTCGCCCACGGTGTGCTTCCGGGTGTGGCCGGCGCACTGCTGCTGGGCGCGCCGGGCATGCTTGGCGCAGCTGTTGGTTCAGCCGTCATGATCGTCGGCGTCAGCTTCGTCACCAGCCGGTCGGGTCTGTCGTCGGATACCGCCATCGGGTTGTTGTTCGTTGGCATGTTGGCACTTGGCGTGATCATGGTGTCGCGGACTGATTCGTTCAACGGCGACATCGTGCGCATTCTGTTCGGCGAGATCTTGGGAATCCGTCCGGCCAACATCTTGGTACTGGCCATTGCCGTGGTCGTCATCTCGGCATGCGTTGCGCTTCTGTACCGACCGTTCCTGTTGCTGTGTTTCGACCCCGAGCAGGCCGATGTCGCTGGCTTTTCGTCGCGCCGTTATCACGCCATCATGTTGGTGATGGTGGCCGCCACGGTCGTCGTCAGCTTTCAGGCTGTCGGCACGCTGTTGGTGTTCGGGATGTTGATTGCGCCGGCCAGCGCGGGTGCGCTGCTCGCACGGAGAATCTGGGCGATGATCGCGTGGGCCAGCGGCATCGGGGTCGCGTCGGTGTACGTGGGCCTCTTGCTCAGCTACCACTACGACACCTCGGCGGGGGCAACGGTCGTCTTCGTGACGGTCTGCGCCTTCTTCGTGGTGCTCATCGGTCAACTGGCGGTGCGTGCCGTCGGCTCGGCCCGCACAGTCGCCGCAAGTGCGCAGCCGTCAGGTGCCGTCTGATGACCGCAGCACTGACGGCAACCGCGCTGACGGTCGGCTACGGCGCCGAAGCAATCGTCGACGGCATCTCTCTGACACTGCAGCCCGGTCAATCGCTGGCGCTGGTGGGGACCAATGGCTCGGGCAAATCGACGCTGCTCAAAACGATCCTCGGTCTCATCACGCCGGTCGCCGGCCAGCTGGAAGTGCTGGGTGGGAAGCCGGGCACGCGCCCGACGCGAATCGCCTATCTCGGGCAGGCGCATACGGCACGCTTCGTGGTACCCATCCGGGCGGTCGAAGTCGTTCGAATGGGTCGGTTTGCTGCCCTCGGTCTGTTGGGCCGCACCTCCGCACGCGACCGACAATTGGTGCACGATGCCTTGGCACATATGGAGGTCACCCACCTCGCCGACCAGCCATTGCGTTCGCTGTCGGGTGGACAACAGCAACGGATCTACCTCGCGCAGGTGATGGCCCGGGATGCCGACCTGTTGGTGCTCGACGAGCCCACCGGAGGTTTGGACGTTGCAGGGCGCGAGCGCTATCGCGCCCTGGTGCACATGGCGCTTGCCCGCGGGGCTGCCGTGGTGACTGCAACCCACGACATCGGCGAAGCGTCGGGCTGCGACCAGGTGCTGCTGCTCAATCGGCGAATCGTGGCTCAGGGCAGCCCGCAAGAGGTGTTGAACACGGAGCTGTTGCTGCAGACCTTCGGTATCACGTTGCAGGGAATCCAGCACGACGACCATCACGACTTCGTCATCGGCGAAATGCCCCACGGAGCAGTTGTCGGCACCAGCTCTCTTCGCCGCGCCGCCCAACTCAAAAGCATCCGCCCCGATGTTGACATCCGCGACATGCGCCGCGAAGAGGGCTTTGCCAGCGCCCCGGAGGTGGACCTCATCCTCCTCG